>WTCM01000044.1 GCA_013138595.1 Methyloprofundus sp.
CAACAATGGCAAATTCACCTGTTTCTTCACCATCCTCATCCACTTCTGGTTGAGGTTTAACTTCTGTTGGTGATGGTAGGTAATCAATAACCGCATCCAATATTAATTGAATACCTTTGTTTTTGAAGGCAGAACCACAATAAGTTGGGAAGAAATCAAGATTGATGGTTCCTTTACGAATACAGGCCTTAATGGTATCCATATCAGGCTCTTCACCTTCTAAGTATTTTTCCATTGCATCATCGTCTTGCTCAAGAGCAGTTTCGATAAGTTTTTCACGCCATTCTTCAACTAGCTCAAGCATATCCGCAGGGACATCTTGAACTTCGTAGTTAGTTGGATCACCTGAGCTATCCCATACCCACGCTTTACGCGTTAATAAGTCAACCACGCCGACGAAATCATCTTCCGTACCGATAGGCAATACCATGACTAATGGGTTTGCACCTAGTACATCTTCAACCTGTTTAACAACGCGGTAAAAATCAGCACCTAGACGATCTAGTTTGTTAACAAGAATAACCCGCGCAACTTCTGAGTCATTCGCATAACGCCAGTTAGTTTCTGATTGTGGCTCTACACCCCCTGATCCACAGAATACACCGATACCACCATCCAGTACTTTTAATGAACGGTAAACCTCAATAGTAAAGTCAACGTGTCCTGGTGTATCAATAATGTTGAAACGGTGATCTTTCCAGAAACAAGACGTTGCAGCAGACTGGATAGTAATTCCACGCTCTTGCTCTTGTTCCATGAAATCTGTTGTCGCAGCTCCATCATGTACTTCACCTAGCTTATGGATTTTACCAGTCAGCTTAAGGATACGTTCCGTTGTTGTTGTTTTTCCCGCATCGACGTGCGCGAAAATACCAATATTTCTATAAAGAGATAAATCTGTCATTGTTGAACTCTAAATGGAGCAAAATCAGTAATAAGTACCCGGGCATACACATTTAACTAATTTTACGCAGGATTTTTTTTCATCTTCAAGGCGCATAAATAGGCGCATAGCTGGCTACGCAACTATTTATGCAACGCCGAAGATGGAAAATAAAGACCAGTAAAATGTTAAATGTGTATGCTTGGGTACTTAGCTAGTACGACTGCGCCCAAGGTTGAAAAACCGCCTATTTTACCCTAAATTACCTAGTAAGCGATAGGGGATAAGCATAATTTAATTTTACGCGCCAAAAGATTGATTTAATAAATCATTATCTAATTTTCCAGCACGGAAACTATTGCCTGATTCTACTGCTGTGACAATCACACTGGCAGGGCTAAATAGCATGCCGTCAATTTTGAAAAAATCATATTTTGCATCTTTAAACACTTGTGCAAATGGCTTACCGTAATCTTTTGAAGTGGAGCTAGGCAGTGCTGTTGCTAATTTTTCTGCTTCTTCATCTGAACCTTTGACAAAAATATGTACCTGCCCTGCAAATAAAATCGCATCATTCGTACGCCCCATCGCCTGTACAAAATCAGGGTGCGGAGGACAGATAGGTGCGCTGCCCATGCCGTCAATAATATTTTCTAGCGGAAAATGTAACTCATGCGCTTTGTGCATGGCAACTTCTAATACACGTCCTACCACTTGTACGCTACCTGCTAGGCTGCTAGTCGGTGTCATAATAATGGTTAATTTATCAAAAGGCACGGCACACGCTTTAGCCACTTTTTCGATAATGGCAAGTGGTGGAATCGCATCATTCTCAATGACTAACACCGTTGCTTCCGCTTCATCTCTGTAATCTAGCTCGGTGTATAACTCTTCTACAGGCAGTGTCTTGCCTTCTTTTTCTTTTGTTGCCATCGCTCTTGCTGGGCCTGAACCTAATGCAAAATATTTTTCATGCGATAAACTCCAACCTGCATACTGACTCCCTAAACAAGCGAGTACAGGATTGCTAGTATAAACAGTAATGCTTAAAGGCCATTTTTCGGTGTAATTGCTGCTTTCGATAGAAACCGTTCCCATACCGCCTAAGCAAATTTCGGTAATAATACGCCCTGCTTCTAAGCCACCTGGCACATTGATACCTGCATCAATAATGGTGCAGCCATTGTCTAGGGTCTGTACCTCTAGTCTTAATTTATCTGCATGATCAATCAATTCTTGTACTAAAGGCTGAGCCAGTTTATTAACGCTTGCTGTGTATTGCATGTGGGTAAGTACCTAATATATATGGTTTTCTATTAATTGTTGTTGCTGCAGCAAGACATCTAATGTCTGCTGAGTTGTTTTTGCTCGCGCTATAATACTACAAATTGGCTGTTTCGCCGCTATCTTACTGTTAAATGCGGGCAAATCGAAACTCCATGCAGGCCATTGCATATTTTTTGGAATACGACAGCCCTGCTTTGCATAGAGTATTTGTAAGGCGTGAATATGCTTATCTTTAAGCTTTTCTGTATGTTTTCCTGTCAAATGTGCGGTAAATAAATCTAATGAAGGGTACAGCATCATGCTTGCAGGTGGACGTGGGTTTATTTCTAAAAAATAGCATTGCGTGCCATTCCAGATAAAATCTAAACTTGCCAGGCCTTTTAACTGATAGTTAGCCACTAACTTGGTTAGCCATAGCAGTACTTCATTTTGCACCTCATTGGGAAAAATATAGTCTTGTATAATTCCTGCAAAGCTAAAATCATCCTCTGCTAACGTCCATTGCCGTTGAAAACCAATCACATCAAATTGCTTGCCATCACTACAAAATAAAACTGAAGCTGCTTGTCCTGTGCAAAATTTTTGATAATATTCGTTTATGCTTGCGGTTCTATTGCAATCACTGATTCCCTGTCCACCAGCATGATGTATGGGCTTAATTAACCAAGATTGGCTATCTTCTGGGCGGTGAAATTGCACTTCTGGATAAGCAATATTTAATTGACTGAGTTGTTTAAAAAACGACCTTTTATCACTGAGCTGCTGACAAAGACTTGCATCATTGCCTATTAGCGTAAAGTGCTTAACAAGATAAGCTAACGTTTCTGGCTGGTTTTCTATGCCACTACCATACACAAAACACGGCACTTTATACTTGGCTTGTATTTCTATAATGGCTTGCTGAATTGCCGTTATAGAGAGTTGCTCTACTTGCCAAAGCTGTTCAGCTATCTTAAGCGTATCTTGATCGGCAAAGAGATCTATTACTAAGGGGCGATAGCCAGCTTGTTTTGCTGCATGGGCAAGCATTCTGCCCGATTGGGCAATAATAAGTAAATAAGCTTTAGGTCTAGCTGTTTTGCTATGGCTTGGCATATTAAATTAAGTAAAATAGGATGTGTTGAGGCACGAAACGCATCTTTCTTGCCTTTGATGCGTTTCCTATCGTCAACACATCCTATATCAAAATATTATATTATATACTCGTCCTTAATTACCGTGAGGCGGCACATTTCCTACAGGCTGCTTGACTCGTCTTAAATGTGCACTCATTTTGTACTTAAAATCCAAAACGCGTTTTGGACTCCAGTTTGTCGGAAAACGCTGGCGCTATTCCAAGCGACTCGATTTCACACTTCCACCGCTATTTCTAGCACTGGCAATTAAAACACTTAAATATTTACAATCACTTAATGTTTTCTCTAGCCCTTGTTTAAGCTGCTCTGCTTTTTCTACCCCTTGTACCGCACAAAATCCCGTTGGCCCCCAAGAAGTCTGACCAATCGCCACGGCACCTTGTGCTTGTAAAAATTGCATTGCGGTAGCGACTTCGGGGCTGGTAAAAACACCCCCTTGTACACTGGCAAAATGTTCACCGACCGAGGTTTGTAACTGAGTAATGACATCACCAAACAACTCAATTTTATCTTCTGCTAAAGCGGGTAACGCTTGCATCATGAGTAAATAACATAAACGCGCGGCTTCGGTGTGCGGAAAAGGAGCTAAGTCTTTAAAAGCCTGTATTTCTTGCTCACCGTGCAAGCCTTGCCCACGCTTATCAAGCACCAGAATAAAGCGCCAATCCTCAGGTACAGCCATACGTGAAATAATAGGCGGTGTCAGCGTATGCTCGCCTCGCCCACCATCGACAATTAAACCACCGTGTTCAAAAATCGCAATCCCGATACCTGAGCGTGCGCCACGTGCAGTCACTTGAGCAATATCGCGTACCGTTAAACCTAAACCATAAAAAGCACTCAGAGCTAAACCCACGGCAATCGACATTTGCGTGCCTGAGCCTAAACCTACATGCTCAGGAATACTTGCGTGTAACTCTAGGTGCAAGGTATCTGCGACCTCAAATTCTGCACATAATTGCTGCACACAAGCGACTAAACGCTTTGATGCAATACCGCTAAAAGTTAGCTGATCTGCATAGCTAATAGAGACACGCGTATTAATTTCATTCAATGCCACCCCAATACTACCGAAATGTCGCCCTAAAGAGCCACTGAGATCGATAAAACCCATGTGCAAACGCGCAGGTGCTGTCACTGTCATTTTAGAATCGGAAACTTTCAATAGCTTATACACATTAAGTTTTTTTCTCGCTGTTATCTGGCTCACCAATCCCTAAATCAGCAAAAAAATCATCAAAATCTTCAAACTCTGCTTCTTCAGTTACTGGTGCGTTATATAAATTTTTTAGATCATCTAGCGACTGCGCATCATCGTCATGGTCTAGTGATTTTAAATCATCATCTATCTCATCAGTCACGTCATCATCCAATTCAAATAGGTCGAATACAATGGCTTCTGTTAATTTTTCTGCGCCTAATAGATCAGGGTGTGCAAGCTCTTGAGTAGCATTTAAACTCGTTTCAAGTGCTTGTTCTACATTTTGTGCATCATCAATCGCAACTGATTCTGTAGGCTCAATTTCTGCTGGAGTTAATACAATCGCTTCTGTTAATTTTTCTGTGCCTAATAGATCAGGGTATGCAAGCTCTTGAGTAGCATTTAAACTCGTTTCAAGTGCTTGTTCTACATTTCGTGCATCATCAATCGCAACTGATTCTGTAGGCTCTTTTTTGTTAGCGGTCTCTGCTAAAGTTGAAGGAAACTTAACCACTTTCGCTGCTTGCTTAGTTTTTTCAAAAAAACTAGGGCTTGCAGGATACCGTACTTCACTGACCAGATTTTTAGGAGTACTCTCAGACTTAGGAGGCGATACAAATTCTTTTACACCCTCTTTTACCGCTATGTCAGTGTCAGGCACATTATTAATATTAGCCTCTAATAATGGTGTCTCTGATTTAAGCTCAGTATCGATATTTTCTGCGGCTTTTAATGCAATCAGTTTAAGTATATTGGCTCGATTTGGGGGTTTAGCCTTTGGCTTAGCCGTCACTTCTGGGCTACTTGGGCTAACAAACTCTTCAACGGGCTTAATTTCCTCAACTTGCTCTACCTTTTTTGCTACTTGCTCAGCCACCTGACCCTGCTCAGCTTGCATAGCGGTTTTTTTTTCTGCCATTAACTGATTGCGCTTTAAAACTTTAGCACCTTGCAACAAAATTTTTTGTGCTTTTATCAATGCCGCCAATAAATCCGAACTATGTAGAGGCTTTTTAACATACAGAATATCACTGGATAAGTTTTCATATAGTGACAACACAATAATAGGTCTAGTCTTATCTTGTGCCAATCTATGCGCTAAATTGGTTGCTGCTGACAAATCCACATCAATAATTTCTACCTCAGCGTCCTCTTCTTCCACTACCAATGTTTTAATATTGGCTTGTAAGGTTTTCAAGCAGTGAAGTATTAATTTCTGCATTTTATCATTCATACCATGCAGTGATATTTTCAATGGCGTTGATTTATTTTTCATCGATCAATTTTTTAATGAGTAAAGAAACATCAGCTTAGGAGCGGAGTTCAATAATATTAAAAAAAATCAATAAGAGCAAGCGATACCCTTATTTAATCACTGCCGCAACCACTGAAATTTCCACTAATAACTCAGCCCGTGCAAGACTTGCTTCAACACAGGCACGTGCAGGTGAATAGCCTTCAACCACCCAAGCATCCCACACTTCATTCATTGCCGCAAAATCTTGCATGGTTTTAATATAAAGTGTTGCGGAAAGAATATGCTTTCGATCACTCCCTGCTTGCACTAATAGCTCATCCACTTTAGCTAGCATGGTTTGCGTTTGTTCTTTAATACCTGCTTTCGAGTCTTTCGCGACTTGACCACAAAGATAAATAGTCTCATTGTGGATCACGATTTTACTCATGCGTCGTCGTTCTGTTCCTATACGTTCAATATTCATTGGTTTCTTTTTTAAGCGTGTAGAGTATGCACTGCAAGCTGCTATTAAATTAAGTATTTTGATATAGGATGTGTTGACGATAGGAAACGCATCAAATACTTAAAAGATGCGTTTCGTGCCTCAACACATCCTATTTTCCCTTGACTTAATGACTGCATATTTAACCTTGATAAAAGGTACGCGGTGCGTACCCTACAATATAATTTACGCTTGCTTATCAAATCGACTAATACTAAAGTCCTCTATCGATAATTCCGTTTTCCCGTCTAAAATTAACTGCGCTAAAATCACGCCTATCACGGGTGATAATTGAAAGCCATGCGCGGAAAAACCAAAGGCATGATAACCATTTTTAACCTGCTGAGAAGCCCCAATCACAGGAATATTATCAGGCATAAAGCCTTCAATTCCTGCCCATGCGCGTACAATACGTACATCTTTCAGTTGTGGAAAAAAATCCACTACAGTCTTAGCACTTTGCGCTAATTGCGACCAATCTATTTCGGTTTTCTCCGTGGCAAAATCTAATTTTGCGACCAGTGCACCACCAATAATTAAGGTACCATTTTGCATTTGCTTAAAAGAGAGTTTACGACTTGCCGCGCCCATCACAGGATCGACAAAATGCGGTAAACGCTCAGTCACCATCAGCATTAATGCCTTAGCGGTTAAAGGTGCGGGGTCTTGCATCATGTCGGCGAGTTTACCCGCCCACCCGCCTGCACAATTCACTAAACTATCACTGTAAAAAGTGCCTTGCGAGGTACGCACTTCCCAGCCTTCGCCTAACTGCTCTATGCTATAAACTTCGGTATTCGATTGAAAAATCGCGCCTAATGACTCTGCTTTACGTCTAAAAGCGGTTAAAGCATGATAAGGTCGCCCATAACCATCGCCTCGACAGAGTAAAGCCCCCACGCAATGTGGCGATAAAGCGGGAACGAGTTGATATAGCTCTTTTTTGCCGATTATTTCCTCGTGCTGATAACCCATACTACGTACCATAGCAGCGCGTTGCTCCAGCTTTTCCATATCAGCTTTATTCTCAGCCACCCGTAGTTGCCCTGAAAAACGCACATCACAATCTGAATCTACTAGGCTTTCAATGTTATGCCACATTTTTGCGGCTGCGACAGACAAGGGGATCTCCGCTGGATCTCTATTTAACTGACGTAAACCACCTGCATTAGCCCCTGAGGCATGTCGCCCTGGGCTGTCTTTATCAATCACGATACAGGAACAGCCGCGCATAGCGAGTTGCAAGGCGGTTGATGCGCCGATTAAACCCGCACCAATAATAAGTACTTCTGTCTTCATTAAACGTTTTCCTCAGACAAACTGGCTAATTCTTGTAAGCTCAAAGGTGCGACAGGAGGGCGACCACGGAAATGACTTTTTTCCGAGACGGCTAAACCGCCTGCATCAGCCACAATATGCGCTACCGCATTGGCACATTGCCGTCCTTGACAAGCACCCATGCCGCAGCGTGATAAATATTTCACTTGATTACTATCACCATGACTTTGTTCCACAGCGGTGCGAATTTCGCCTGCGGTAATTTCTTCACAACGACAAATAATCGTGTCTTTAGCATGTGTCGCTAACATCTCTTGTGGAATAGCAAAATACGCTTCTAAGAAGGGGCGAATATGTCGTTCAGCTTTTACCCATTTACGCTCAGTGATGGATTGTTTGTCACGCTCAGCTTCGCTAATAACCCCTAAAGCATATAAAGCTTGTAACCCTGCTAAACGCCCTGTGTGTTCTGCGGATCTTGCGCCATTAATGCCCGCGCCATCACCTGCCACTAAAATACCTTGTAGGCTGGTATTGCCCCATTTATCATGACTAGGTCGCCAACATTGCTGGCTTTTATCCCATTGATGTTTACAGCCTGCGGCTTGGGTCAACCAAATATGTGGAATTATGCCAAAATGGGTCATTAATAACCCCGTCTCAATGCTATGCTCGCGCCCTAAGTGGCGATAATGTACCGTTTGTAATTCATCATTCTCATCGGCTTCAGCACGTAAATCACTGACCCCTATTTTTGTGACCACACCTGCACGTTTAAGGTCACGTTGATACACGAGACCTTTAGTTAAATAATGATGCGCTAATAAGGCTCTAGGCAATTTAGGCATTGCTTGTAAATGATTACTTAGCGGCGTGACATCCAGCATGGCTTTAATTTCTACGCCTACTTGCATATATTGCCAAGCTAAGAGCAATAACAAAGGTCCTGAACCTGCTAAAACCACACCCTCACTAGGCACAACACCCGAAGACTTAAATAAAATCTGTCCTGCACCCGCTTGCATCACACCCGGTAATGTCCAACCTGGAAAAGGCACGGGCCTTTCTATTGCACCACTGACTAAAAGCACTTGATCTGCAGTGATTAGCTTACTTTTACCATCGTGTAATAAACCGATTTGCTTATCAGCAGTCAATGACCACACTTTAGTATTGGGAAAATATTCGGCTTTTGATTCACGAAAAGCCTTAGCTAAAGCTGTACCGCGTTGATATTCCGTACCCAATACTTTTGCACGTTGTTCTGGTACAGATTCGATTGCGCGATAAATCTGTCCGCCGACGGCCGCTTGTTCATCTAAAACAGCGCAGGAAATACCTTGCTCAGAAGCGGTGACTGCGGCGGCTAGTCCAGCAGGCCCTGCGCCTACAATCACCAGTTGGTAATGATTTTTCACAACACCTCTCCTAGTATCGGGCCGACCCGCTGTTGACTTTCTACGTGCATATCTTGGGCTACATGAGTCATACAAGCACGTTGATTCGCTTTGCCATCAATAATCATTAAGCAGTCATAACAAACGCCCATCATGCAAAAAGGCGCGCGACGACTATTGGAAATAACTGTGGTACGCGTAGAGCGTAAGCCATTGGATAAAGCCATTGCTGCGACCGAGGTTCCCATAGGAACGCTAATTTTTTGTTGATTTAAAAAAACATCAACCATCTCAACATCGCTGTTGGGGAGTTGCTTAAACATGCTATAACCTAATTTTGCTAAGAATATTATGATGCTCGAAAACCATTGTTTCTTGTAAGTCCAGCTTCAAACCGATATGTGCTGACTCTGCACGTTTAAACATGGCATGGGCAAGTGAAATATCCACATAAGCTAGCCCTACCGCATTAAAATAAGTCCGCTCTTTATCCGACTCACGCCCGACTTTATGCCCAGAAACGAGTTCATGTAAATCTGCATGAATATCATTATTTGATAATAAGCCTTCTTTATACATACGGCTTAAAGTTTGTGTACGGTGAGTCACAGTATCCCAGTCATCACAAACAATTTTGTCACATTGCAAGGCAACCTCATACTCATCTTCCCAGCCGCCAATATGACTGTAAAACGCGCCTTCTTTCATCCATTCTGCTTTTAATAAGGGTGCTTGCGCGCTAGTTGCGGTCACGATAATATCTGCACCGACTATTGCATTACGCGCCACCGTGTGACAGGGAATAAAGGTCATATCAGGGAATATTGGTGATAATTCATCGATAAATTGCTCTTCCTCTTTAGCGGATTTCGCAGAAACACGGCACTCTTTTAAATTAGGACGTACAACTTTCATACCTAATAAGTGCATTTTTGCCTGTTCACCTGCGCCAATAAAGCCAATACTCTGACTGTCTTTACGCGATAAATGTTTAGCGGCAATTGCGCCAATCGCGGCAACGCGCATAT
>WTCM01000254.1 GCA_013138595.1 Methyloprofundus sp.
TGTGAATTGGAAAATTATTATGTTACAAAGAGACCCTTGGCTATTGCCCGCAGGTGTTGCAGAAGTTTTACCCGAAGATGCTAAACACTTAGAAGCCTTGCGTAGACAATTGCTAGATGTGTTTGAACGTTGGGGTTATGCTAAAGTTATTCCCCCTTTTATTGATTATTTAGATTCACTCTTAACAGGGTCTGGGCATGATTTAAACTTACAAACCTTTAAACTAACCGATCAACTAAGCGGTGAAGTCTTAGGTATTCGTGCCGATATGACTCCACAAGTCGCACGTATTGATGCACATAGTTTGCATCATCAAGAAATATCCCGCTTATGTTATGAAGGTACAACCTTACATACGCGTGGCGGTGCTTTAGATAAAACCCGCATTCCTATGCAAATTGGTGCAGAATTATTTGGTCATTCAGGGCTGGATAGTGATACCGAAGTTGTGCAGTTAATGCTAGAAGTTTTATCTATGGCTGGCTTAAAAAATGTACATTTAGACTTAGGGCATGTGGGTATTTACCGTGGCTTAGTTGCTCAAGCAAATCTGACAGAAGAGCAAGAGCTGGCTGTATTTGAAGTGTTACAACGTAAATCTAACTGTGAATTAATAGATTTACTAGCAGACTATCAAGTCAATGCCGATTTACAAGCCATCTTTTTAGCTTTACCTAAATTAAATGGCGACCAAAGTATCTTAGCTAGCGCGAGTGATATTTTTAGTAAAGCCGATGACAGTGTCAAGCAAGCCTTAGCGCAATTGCAAGAGATGGCAAAGGTATTACATAGCTATTATCCTGAACTAACGATTAGCTTTGATCTCGCCGAGTTACGTGGTTATCATTATCATACAGGCATGGTGTTTGCTGCATTCGTTCCCGAAATAGGCAAAGAAATTGCCCGTGGTGGACGTTATGATAATATTGGTGAGATCTTCGGCAGCGCAAGACCTGCAACAGGTTTTAGTGCTGACTTAAAAGTCCTCGCAGCCTTAACTAAAAAAGACACGCTCAATGATGATGTCATTAAAGTCTTAGCACCGATTGCATTAGGTGATCGCGCTTTAGATGAAAAAGTGCGTGATTTACGCGCATCAGGCACAATCGTTATCAAACAATTATCTAGCTTGCAACATGAAGTAGAGCAACTAGGTTGTAATCAAACATTAGCAAAAATTGACGAGAACTGGGTTCTTGTCCCATTAAATTAATCTGGAACTGTTATGGGTAAAAATGTTGTAGTGATCGGTACGCAATGGGGCGACGAAGGTAAAGGTAAACTAGTCGATTTATTAACCGATCAAGTAAAAGCCGTAGTGCGCTTTCAAGGCGGACATAATGCAGGGCATACCTTAGTCATTGATGGTGAGAAAACGGTTTTACATCTAGTGCCATCGGGTGTTTTACGTGAAGGCGTGCAATGCTTGATTGGTAATGGTGTGGTGTTATCACCAGAAGCCTTACTAAAAGAAATTAAAATATTAGAAGCAGCAGGCGTACCTGTACGTTCACGCTTATTAATCAGTGAGGCATGTGCCTTAATCTTACCGATTCATGTTGCGATAGACCAAGCGCGTGAAATTGCTAAAGGTGCAAAAGCGATTGGAACAACAGGGCGGGGTATTGGTCCCGCTTATGAAGATAAAGTTGCACGTAGAGGAATCCGTGCTGCAGACTTATTAAATGCAGATTTATTTGCTGAAAAATTACGTGAATTAACCAAGCATCATAATTTTATGCTGACTGAGTATTATAAAGTCGCAGCGGTTGATTTTGATAAGATGCTAGCCGACGCATTAGAATTAGCTGAGCATATTAAGCCGATGTTAATTGATGTCGCAGAAGAGCTACACGCTCACCAAGCCGCAGGTGAAAATTTATTATTTGAAGGTGCGCAAGGCGCATTACTGGATATAGATCACGGAACTTACCCGTATGTAACCTCATCAAATACCACTGCAGGTGGCGCAGCAACAGGTACAGGTGTTGGTCCATTAGATATTGACTATGTGCTAGGAATCACCAAAGCTTACTCAACCCGAGTTGGAAATGGTCCATTCCCAACTGAATTAGATGATGACTACGGACAGCACTTAGGTGAAAAAGGCCATGAGTTTGGCGCGACCACAGGGCGTAAAAGACGCACAGGTTGGTTTGATGCCGTGTCTATGCGTAAATCAGCGCAAATGAACTCTATCAGCGGTATTTGCCTAACTAAACTAGATGTACTGGATGGTTTAGATAAAATCGGTATTTGTATTGCCTATGAAATTGATGGCAAGCAAGTCACTATTGCACCATTAGGCGCGGAAAAATACGAAGCTTGCAAACCTGTTTACGAATATATGTCAGGCTGGGAAGGTGAAAGCACTTACGGAGTGACTGAGCTAGATAAACTCCCTGCGAATGCACTGGCTTATATTAAGCGTTTAGAAGAACTAGTCGGTGTAGATGTCTCTATTATTTCCACAGGCCCTGAACGTAATGAAACGATTGTATTAAGCAACCCGTTTACTTAAGTCAGTCAGTTCCCAGTAGCGATTGTAGGGGTGGATTTATCCGCCCAGCCCAGCGAAAAAAGCTCAAAAAAATATGTTAAATAAGCTTGGATTACCCATTAAATATGCCATTATTGGTGCAGTAGGTGGTACTTTATCTGTCTTTCTCGTTGATACATGGGGTGGCGGGAGTACAGACACTATCAATTACACAATAACACCACTAGCCTCATTAATAGGCGGAGCTGTCGGTGGCTGGCTAAAGCAAAGAAAGCTAAAGTAAATACACGTTTAGCATCTATGCTATGTGGTAATTTATTATTAACGGGTAAATGCAGATAAAAGCTCGTCATTTCTGAGGTCTGTTTGTCGGGAATCTATTGTTGAGTATAGGTTCCTGCTAACAAAATGCAGAAATGATGGGCTTTTGTATTATTTCGGACACGTTTATATGATTAAAGAAGGTGATAAATAGCTTGCTTTCCTTAATTCACTCGGTGACTTCCCTGTCCAGCGTTTAAACGCACGCGAAAAAGAACTCATTTCAGAAAAACCTAATTGGATTGGAAGAAGGTAAATTTCGATTGACGACTTCTTGACTCAATACAATACGGTTATTGGCGGCATTAAAATAGACAGGGCAACGAAAAAAGGCAAAATATCCGGCATCCTTCACTAGATGGTTTACACTTTCACTTCTATTAACGGCATCCTTCATTTTTCAATTAACACAAACTTCAATTGTAGAGAGTGCCTCCATAGAGCAAAAGCGTTATAGTGTAAGCGACT
>WTCM01000161.1 GCA_013138595.1 Methyloprofundus sp.
AGCCGATGGTCTTCCCAGATCCTGTTATCTCAATTGCGGTATCGCCTAAAGATAAAGCAGGTTCTGAGAAAATGGGGATTGCGATTGGTAAAATGGTTGCTGAAGATCCTTCTTTCCGTGTTGAAACTGATGAAGATTCAGGTGAAACGATTCTGCGTGGAATGGGTGAGTTACATTTAGATATTAAAGTTGATATTCTAAAGCGTACGCATGGTATTGATGTAGAAGTGGGTAAACCACAGGTAGCTTACCGTGAAACAATCACTAAAACGATTGAAGATAGCTACACGCATAAAAAGCAATCAGGTGGATCAGGCCAGTTTGGTAAAATTGATTACCGTATTGAGCCAGGTGAGCCAGGAACAGGTTTTGTTTTTGAATCAAAAGTAACGGGTGGTAACGTTCCTAGAGAATTCTGGCCAGCGGTTGATAAAGGCTTCAAAAGCATGGTTGATACCGGTGTTTTAGCGGGTTTCCCTTGCTTAGACTTTAAAGTAACCTTGTTAGACGGTGGTTTTCACGCGGTAGATTCATCAGCAGTTGCTTTTGAAATTGCAGCAAGATCCGCGTATCGTCAATCAATTCCTAAAGCAGGTCCTCAGTTAATTGAGCCTATTATGAAAGTTGACGTATTTACGCCAGACGATCACGTAGGGGATGTTATCGGTGATTTAAACCGTCGCCGTGGAATGATTCAAGGACAAGACGCAGGTGTTACAGGCGTTCGTATTAAAGCAGAAGTGCCATTAAGCGAAATGTTTGGTTATATCGGTGACTTACGTACAATGACATCAGGTCGTGGACAATTCTCTATGGAATTCTCACATTACTTGCCATGTCCTAAGAATATTTCTGAAGAAGTGATTAAAGAAGTTGAAGAGCGTGAGAAAGCTAAGAAATAAGCTTTTATAAGTTTATTTGTTGTACAGAAAAAGCCACCTTTTAACAGGTGGCTTTTTTTTGCCTGCTATTTAATACGAGGTAAAAAACTGCTATTGAATTTGCTGCAATACCCGACCATTACTTATATCAGTAATCGCTCTAACTGTTTTTAGTTCAATAGAGTCTTCATCATTTTCAGCAAGATAGTTCATATCTACAGTGAGTGTACCATTTTTATTATCTGTATATTTGCTGGACACATGCTCAAATCGAGCAGGATTACGCAAGTTTTCCTTAGTAATAGCAATTAATTTAAAATGCCCTCCTGTTTGTGGGTCAAACTGTTTTTCAATGAGTTCTTTGGGAAAGTAAGGCCCTGTATTAGCACGATTATCTTGACTTACTTTGCTTCTATCTTGTGCTGATAAAATCACCTTAGCTGTATCACCTTTAGGGCAAGGAGATTGGCTATAAGTTATACTACCATTAACTTCACATTTGTATGCTTTCGCATGGACGACACCAGAAAAGGCAATTAATAGGATAAACCAGCGCATAATATTTCCTCTATTGGGTTTAGATATTGTTATTTATGACAGCATAATAACAAAAATCACACAGAAAGCTAAAACCAGAGAGAATAAGATTTTATTTTTATGAGCTAGTACAGCTTATTATCCAAATAGTCGATTAAAGTAAGAAATGTTAAATTATTTTTACATACCAATCAGTTGAGCTTTGTTAAAATGTTTGTCGCTGATAAGAGTAATAATATTTAGGAGTTAAAATGCAACAACAGAACGAGGAAAAATCGAGTAAATTAGTTTATTGGATCAGTGCAGTGCTGGTGCTAGTAATTGCTTTAATTCTGTTTTTTGTGATGACTCAAAAAGATGACCCTTTAAATCAGAGCGCAGTTGAGAAAGCTTTAGTTATCCCTATTGTTAAAGGTAAAGGAGCTCAAGACTCTACGGCTAACTCAGAAGCAGAGGATTATAGTTTCTCTGCGCAGTTACCGCTGTATGGAGAGGAAGAGGGAGAGTGGCAATTTAATAGAGCAGAGCCTTTACCTGAATTGGATGCTAGTGATACTTTATATACACAAGATGTATTAAAACTTTCGCAGCAATTACAGCCAAACATATTCAAAAAAGAAGCAATTAGAAAAACAATCTTTTCTATTAATGATATGGCACAGGGCTTACGTCCTCCTGTTAAACGCTTGCGTGAAGTCGCTTTAGATCAGCCATTTTTAGTGACTCAAAAAGGAAAGAAGGTGTATATGTCTGTTGCATCGTATCAACGGTATGATGGTTTAGCACAGGCTATTAATGCGATTAATCCACAGGCGGCGGTGGATTTCTATCAACGCTATTTACCACTTTTTCAAATGGTATTTGCTGAGTTATCTTACCCCAGTGATTATAAAGTATTAGATAGTATCAAAGCAGCAACGGCTAAAGTGATACAAGCACCTGTGATAGCTGGAGAAATTGAAGTAATACGTCCCGCTGTACGTTATAAATTTGCGGATCCTAAATTGGAAAAACTCAGTGCTTTAGATAAGCAAATGATACGCATGGGACCTGAAAATACACGTGTTATTCAAGACAAATTACGTGAATTAATTGAGGTGCTGATTGCGGCAGAACAGAAATAGGGTATATTTCATGCAGCTATTGCTAGCATGGTAGTTTCGGTAGCTCTAATAGTGCATGGAATGCACCCTACATGCGTATTTCATTATTACTATTAATCCTTTAAAAACAATCTTATAGGGGAGTGTTGATTGTTTTATTTTGTGAATAACACAGATTAATTAGTAAAGGCAATGACGAAAGTGCTAATGTCGATTAAAATACCCTGTTTATTTATGTATGAGTGTGATTTTAGTTGGCCACTTAACAAGGATAAATAAAATACGTCGCTTTAGGTTTTATGCTTCGTATTGTTAAGCAAGGTTTCGTGACGCAGAGCGTCGAATCCATGCGTGTTCCCACACGGAACATGGGAACGAGACAAATTTAATACATTTCTTAAGCTTTCAAAATATTTAATGACAAAATTTATATTTATTACAGGCGGTGTTGTTTCTTCGCTAGGTAAGGGAATTGCAGCCTCTTCTTTGGCGGCAATATTAGAGGCGCGTGGTTTAAAAGTCACCATGACCAAACTAGACCCTTATATTAATGTTGACCCTGGAACCATGAGCCCTTTTCAACATGGTGAAGTTTTTGTTACCGCAGATGGGGCAGAAACTGATTTAGATTTAGGTCACTACGAGCGCTTTATTACCACGCCTTTAGGTAAGAAAAATAACTTTACCACAGGACAGGTCTATGAAAGTGTTTTACGCAAAGAGCGTAAAGGCGAGTATTTAGGCGCGACGGTACAAGTGATTCCGCATATTACTAACGAAATGAAAAGTCGTGTGTATGCGAGTGCAGAAGGCATGGATGTGGCGATTATTGAAGTCGGTGGTACAGTCGGTGATATTGAGTCTTTGCCTTTTCTGGAAACCATTCGTCAAATTGGGGTGGAATTAGGGCGTGATAATGCCTTATTTATTCATTTAACCTTAGTCCCGTATATTAAAACGGCAGGGGAAATTAAGACCAAGCCGACGCAACATTCGGTTAAAGAATTACGTACCATTGGCATTCAACCTGATATTTTGATTTGCCGTTCTGAACAACGCATTCCTGCCGCTGAACGACATAAAATTGCTTTATTTACTAATGTCCCTGAAAAAGCGGTGATTTCTGCACCTGATGCCGATACGATTTACCGTATTCCTTTGATCTTACAAGAGCAAGGGTTGGATGATATTGTGGTGAATCAATTGCGCTTAGATGTGCCCCCTGCTGACTTATCCGAATGGGAAGCGGTCGTTGAAGGTTTGACGCATCCCGAAGATTCAGTGAGTATTGCGATTGTGGGTAAGTATGTCGATCATAGCGATGCGTATAAATCTTTAGGTGAAGCTTTAAGCCATGCAGGGATCAAAAATCGTCATTTAGTTAAAATCAAATACGTTGATTCTGAAATTATTGAAAAAGAAGGTACGAATCTATTAAAAGATGTCGATGCTATTTTAGTGCCTGGTGGTTTTGGTGAACGTGGTGTCGAAGGTAAAATTGCCACGGTACGTTTTGCTAGAGAAAATAAAATTCCTTATTTGGGGATTTGTTTGGGAATGCAATCTGCGGTGATTGAGTTTGCACGCAATGTTGCTAATCTTGAAGGCGCGCATAGTACGGAATTTTTACCTGATAGCCCACATCCTGTGATTGGTTTAATTACCGAATGGCAAGACCATGAAGGGCAAGTTGAAACACGTGATAAAGATTCTGACTTAGGCGGCACGATGCGCTTAGGCGCGCAAAAGTGTCAATTATTAAGTGATTCTTTAGTTGCTACTATGTATCAAAAAGATGTGATTACTGAGCGTCATCGTCATCGTTATGAATTCAATAATCATTATATTGAAGTACTTGAAAAAGCAGGTTTACGCTTTACAGGTAAGTCTATGGACGGGCGTTTAGTGGAAGTGGTGGAAGTGGTTGATCATCCGTGGTTTGTCGCTTGTCAATTTCACCCTGAATTTACTTCAACCCCTAGAAATGGTCATCCTTTATTTTCAGGATTTGTTAACGCAGCAGCACAATATAAACAGAGTGAACAGCAATGAAATTATGTCATTTTGAAGCAGGTTTAGATAAACCTCTATTTCTTATCGCAGGGACTTGCGTGATTGAAAGTGAGCAAATGGCACTGGATACCGCAGGCTATTTA
>WTCM01000260.1 GCA_013138595.1 Methyloprofundus sp.
TATCAGGCAAAGTGTTTTTTATTAGCGCGTTTAAATCAGGCTGGCCCAGTTATCTGATCGGGGGTAATTACCGCGCACACTTAAAAATACGCGGCGCAACCGTGATTGATGAGTTTGACGCGGATGCTGACTATATCGTTGTTGGTAACGGACGGGAAAAAGGCAGAGCGGATGCCCTTAAAAAAATTGAGAAACTCAATTTAGAGCGACTGGACGAAGTTAAATTCCTGCAATTATTACGCTTGGATTTAAATCATAAAAACTTTGCCTTTTGTGGTGGCTTTTCAGTCAGCCCAGGTATTCTGGGTGATGATCCGAATACAGTCTTAAAAACTGTAAATGCGCAAAGCAGTGCGATAGAAGAAGCAGATTTTCTTATCGTGGGTGACGGACGTTTAAAAGGCAAGGCGGCGGTGATCAAAAAAGCCGAGGCACTGATGGCAAAAGGCAAGCCGATTACTATCCTAGAAGAGCCTTACTATCTGCCCTTTATAGCCTTAAATAATGACAGCGCACGGAAACTAGACTTCCCCAGCTTAGTATTACAACTACGCACAGTGGTCAATCCCAAAAAAATTGATCGCGCGGTCAAAATGTTACAAGAAGAAGCCTTTGATATTTATTCAGACATCACAGACAACGAAGCCGCAGGTATTGTGAAAAGCCAAACCAGTTATGGTCATTACGCGCCTTGGATTAACCAAAAAGGGCGATATTCCTGCCATGATGAAGACATTAATACTTGCATGGGGATGCAAGGAGAAGTGTGCAAACATGTTCTAGTATTATTACTCGGCTTAGCCCATCAAGGTGAAATTAGTTTAGAGCACGTACTGGAGTGGGCGAGCAACGCAAATGAAAAAGCACCTTCCAGCAATGAAGATAAATCTGCCGCAATGTTATTACGTTATAAAGGCGTAGAAACAGGGGAAGTCGATTGGCGACCTACCGAAACCATTCCTGAAGATTTTTACTTAATGTAATCATGGATTCACTAGAAGAAATCAATCATACCTTGCAGCAGTTACAGCAACTGTTTCGTGATCTAACCGTGGGCGGACTGCTAACCGCGGGTAGCGATAAAGTAAACACCCTGAAAACCCTGCATAAAGAATTTGCGCGCATTGGCGCAAGCCATATTGCCGAGCAGCTAGAAAAGCTCTTACTTGCGATTGAACATAATAGCCAAGAATCAGCCGTCTTATTAATGCGCGCCCAAGCCTCAGTGCAATTATTCGCACGCATTCTCAGCTTACAATATGCGGCCAATAGCTTACAAGAGGATTACTTAGAAAAAGCCACGTCACCACTAAAAACAAACACACCTGACATGAAGCTGCCCTGCAAAGAGCCAGCACTGATTAAATTGTTAGAAGACCTTTGTCATAGTGTTGAAGATATTGTCTTAACAGGCATGACCACGGCAAACCAAGCCACCTGTGATAGCTTGCAACTCGCTTTTAAAGAAGCCTCGCAAATACGCTTATTACGTTTAGGTTCCACACTCAGAGTCGCGGTTGAAGAAATTAATCGTTTTAATCAGGGACAAGCAGAGTTTTCAGCAAAGCGTTTAAATTTTTTCCTTAATCGCGCATGGATGATTAGCCACGGGCTTAAACTCGCCGTACAAAAAAAAGATCATCACCACTGGAATACCTTAAATACCAGCCCCACAGGTGTCGCCGTCGCCAAGCTTGATGTGGTCACTATTGGTGTGAGTAAAAAAGTCGTCAAAGATGCATTTTGTGTGTTTGAATTTCGCTTAAGAACAGTGACAGAAAGGCTAGTCAATGGCAACACACTTGCCGCAGGCACAGCAATGATTTGGTCTACCGTATTCCCACTCAAAAAAGGCACGGAAATTGATCCCGAAGCTTTTTTACATCTTGCCCAAAAACAAAAGTTTCGCCCGATTGATTTAATCAGCAATAAAATCAGCACATTTGAAAATATTATATTAATCGGCGACCGCCCTCCTTTTCGCCTATCTTTAAATGATGAGAGTCGGGTGCTAGAGCAAGAGAAAGAGAAAGATAAAAAGCAACGCTACACAAAATGGCTAAGTTTAGCCGAATGGGATAGAGAAAGTGCTTATCAAAAAGCACAAGCGCATAGCCCCAGCCCTTTTGAGTTAGATATAGAATTACAAGAAGAAGTGTTTCTGCACGACTGGTCAATTATTGAGAAAACAAGGAATAAAACTGATCAGCTATTATGTTACTCGATTGAATCGGGTGGTTTATATTTTCAAGCACAAGTCGCACTAGATGATAAAGTTACACAGAAAGCATTGGTCAAAGCGAGTAAAGCAACTGATAAAGCGATTCTTTTTGGTTTAATGCATTATGAATCCTGCCAATTGGTTTTGCAGGTATTGTCTTTGATTACTACCGCCCAGCCAGTTCAATTGATGTTATCTAATGAGAAGAAAGGAGCGGCTAGTATATTGCGTAGTATGCGGTTTTGAGAGGGGGGGGGGATAATCATATTTACTTATAACTACACTCGATCTATGGATAGTTTAAAGTTCGAGTGGAATGAAAATAAAAATATATCTAATTCGTATCATTTCAGCCCGAAAAGCTGATAAGTTTGAGCGAAAACAGTATGAGGGCTATAGCCATGCGTGAGTGAAGTGGCTACACTAAACAGGATACATAACTTAAAATACAATTAAAAATATTGGCTACACATTTAACACGGGACAGCAGGAATTATATTGCGTAGGATGGGCAAAGGGGCTTTATCCCGTGCCCATCAATAATACCACGCAAAAGATGGGCACGAAAAAGCCCTTTGCCCATCCTACAAGTTTAAATAAATTGCTGGCTTGCCAAAAAGATGGCTGCCCAAGCTATGGTATTTGTCCCGTCTTAAGTTGGTAGCTAAAATATTGGATTTGACTATGGCTGAGTTTAGAAATATCAAATAAAAACTATGTGACATACTGCTGGTGATTGCTTGCAATGAGCATGCTAGTTATCTCATTACGAGATAATATCTCCTCATGCACATCATTACACGAAAGCGATTGATAGAATTTTCTAAAAAGCACCCGAATACCTTAACTTCCTTGGATACATGGTATCGAATAGTTAAACAAAATGAGCTACCTAATTTTTCAACGTTAAGACAAATTTTTCCAAGTGCAGATAAAGTTGATAATTTAACGGTTTT
>WTCM01000237.1 GCA_013138595.1 Methyloprofundus sp.
CGCGGGATCACGTAAACCGATCACACTGTTTTACGCTTCGCAAGCTCACCCCGACCTCAACGAAGCCTTTAAAGACTCGGACATTGCCGCTTTACTTGCAGAGGTTATTGATGATTTTCAGTCACAATCAAGCTTGTAAAGTTGGTATATTTTATTCAAAAATGCAATTAAAGAGAATACGTCTACTCCTATTAATGAGCTAATGAAAATATCTTAAGTTACGCATGCTCCAGATAGAATGCCAACTGTAGCGAACCGAAAACCTTATTTTTTCAATAAGAATTCAAAGCTCTATCAATACCCGCTAATGCTATAATATCGCTTTTATATTTTATTTGAAGGAAAGCGTTGTGACTCAACATATTTACCATGCAATTGACCGTGATCAATTTGCCCAAGACATTGATAATATTCGCAAAGAAGTCTTAAGCGATCTAAATATGGATGATTTTCAACACTTAAAGAAAATAGAACGCTGGGGACGCATTTGCTCTGCGATTGGCTATGGTACTGCATGGATTATTCCTAATCCTATCTCGGCTTATTTTATCAGCCAAGGTAATGTCACGCGCTGGACGACTATTGCACACCACATTACTCATCGTGCCTATGACAAGATTGAAGGTATTCCTGAGCGCTATACGAGTAAAGGCTTTGCCAAAGGAAACCGTCGTTTTATTGACTGGCTGGAGTGGATGTTACCTGAAGCATGGGATAAAGAGCATAATGACTTACACCATTATAATTTAGGTGAGCAAGCTGACCCAGACCAAGTTGAATATAACACCGAAGACTTTAGAAAACTGAATATGCCGAAATGGTTACAATACTCATTTCTTGGCATTATGGCATGTACGTGGAAGTTTCTTTATTATGCCCCTTCAACCTTAGTCGAATTACAGCATTTTAAAAATAAAAAAGAAGGCAAAGAGCCGGTTGTTTATTCTCGTCTTGATATATGGAATCCACTAAAAACGGTGGGCAAAGATTTATGGACACGCTGCTTACTGCCTTATATAGGCATCCGCTTTGTTTTAATTCCCTTGTTATTTATTCCTGTCGGGATAATCACTGCAGTCGGTGCGACGGTAGCGGCAACCAATGTGTTGATCAATTCATTAATTGCCGAAGTTTTCACTAATATCCATACCTTTTTAGTGATTGGTACTAACCATGTCGGGGATGATTTATACCTCTTTGATGAAAAAGCGACTAATAAAGGTGAGTTTTATTTAAGGCAGATTTTTGGTTCTACCAATTTTAATACAGGCACAGACCGTATTGATTTTCTACAAGGTTGGTTAAATTATCAAATTGAACACCATATATGGCCAGATATGCCTTTAAGTCGCTATCACTTAGCGCAACCTAAAGTCAAAGCACTCTGCGAGCAGTACGGTATTCCTTACTGCCAAGAGTCTGTGTTTAAACGCTTAGGCAAAACACTGGATATTATGACGGGTAAAACAAGCATGCTGCGCCCTGTCCCCACGCCTGCTAGCTAATTAGCCACGATGACTGCTATTTGAAGGTCAAGCTTGGCTTGACCTTCCCTACTCTCTTGCTCGCCAAAAACTGGCCAGTGCAGCGCCTGAAATATTATGCCAAATACTAAACATTGCCGCTGGCAATGCACTGGCAACAGAAAAATATTTTAAGGCTAATGCCACACTTAAACCTGAGTTTTGCATGCCTACTTCAATACTGACAGTACGGCAAATCGCTTCTTCATAACGCAATAACTTAGGAATAACATACCCCACCAGCAGACCAAATAGGTTATGCAAAATAACAGCAAACACCACTGTTAAGCTAAGCTGCGAAAAATTTTGCTGATTAAGCGCCACAATAATAGCGATAATTAAAGCAATAGCAAGACTAGATAAGACCGGAAAAACACCCTGCACTTTACTAAAAAATCGCCCAAATAATGAGTTGATACTCGTCCCCAGTAGCACAGGAATCAACACCATCATTAAAATACTACGCATCATATCCACCACAGACACAGCAACCGTCTGGCTTAAATACGCATAACTTAATAAAGGCATGGCAAAAATTGCACATAAGGTCGATACCATTGTCATCAAAATAGACAGCGCCACATTGCCATTAGCCAAATAACAAATCACATTCGATGCTGTCCCTCCCGCACTACAACCGACTAATACTAAACCTACTGTATGCGCCTCTGAAAGTTGCAAACTACGTGCCAATAGATAGGCAAATAAAGGCATAAAGACAAACTGAATACTAACGGTTAATAAAATAACCAGCGGTTGCTTTAAAGCCTTAGCAAAGTGTTGCCATGTCAAAGTCATACCCATAAAAAACATGACTAATGACAATAAGGGAATAATTGCCACTTTTGCTGAACTAAATAACTCAGGGCTTAGGTAAGCCCATAATGATAAGCAAAAGACCGCAATAGGAAAAAATAAACTTAAACGTAGATTCATAATTAATTACTTTACATTAGACATAAAAAAAGCCCAACAGCTTATCAGCTGTTGAGCTTCCTTAACTTATACACTAGGTATAAGGTTTGTTTGGTGCCGATGGCCGGATTTGAACCGGCACAACCTAAGTCACCACCCCCTCAAGGTGGCGTGTCTACCAATTTCACCACATCGGCATTTTACTTTAAGGCGTAACCACTTCATCAATAACGATCACTTCATCGTCTATGATTTGCGGTAAACCTTCTTCAACGATAGCCGTTGTTTTTTCTATGACTTCTACAGTACCGTCTTGAGTTTCAATAACGGTATCTGTTACATCTTCAATCACTTCTACAACACCGTTTGGAGTTTCAACTAGCGTCTCTTTGATGACTTCAACCTGTCCTTCTATTTGCGGTAACTCTTCACCAATCGTAGTCGGTGTTCTAATCGCAGGCACTTGACCATCAATAACAGGTAACTCCATATCAAGTTGCTCTGCAACAGGAATCTCAACATCCATAATATCTGTATTTTCCCCAAGACCACCACTGAGGATTGCTAAAGCTAAACTCGTTGAGAAAAAAACAGCAGCAAGTACCGCCGTTGTTCTTGATAAAAATGAAGCTGAGCCTTGCGCTCCAAAAACAGTACCTGATGAACCACTACCAAAGGCAGCACCTGCATCAGCACCTTTTCCGTGCTGGATTAAGATTAGGCCAATAACACCTAAACCGACTAAAACATGCAATACAATAATTACTTGGTACATTTTATTTTTGGAATGAAGAGTAAATCTTTAAAAAAGAGTCCGCGCTCAGCGAGTCTCCGCCCACTAAAGCGCCGTCTATATCAGACATGGCAAATAGAGCTTCAGCATTTTGTGGTTTAACACTACCACCGTAGATAATCTGTATATTTTCGGCAATTTGTGCATCTTTTTCAGCAAGTAATTGACGAATATAAAGGTGTACTTCTTGTGCTTGTTCAGCAGATGCTGTTAAGCCAGTACCAATTGCCCAGACAGGTTCATAAGCAATAACAGCATTTTTAAAACTTTCGATACCGACAAAATCAAGTACCGCATTAAGCTGTTTTGCAACCACATCAAAGGTATTGCCCTGCTCTCTATCTTCTAATAACTCACCGATAGCTAAGACAGGAATAATATTAGCATCCAATGCTTGCTTAAAACGCAATCCCACTGTTTCATCAGTATCTGCATAATTGGCTCTACGCTCAGAATGTCCTACGATAGCATATTTGCAGTTAAAATCATTTAGCATCACTGCCGCGATTTCACCTGTATAAGCCCCTTCTGAATGTGTCGCTACATTTTGCGCACCTAAAGCAATATTACTATCCGCAAGACGCTGACCGACTTCAGGGATATATAAGTAAGGAGGACAAACAGCGATGTCTGCGTCAACACTTGGCATTCCTGCAATCATATCATCAATTAATTTTTGTGCACTTTGATGATTGATTTTCATTTTCCAATTACCAATGACAATGTTCTTACGCATCCTATACTCCAGACTTAAATAAACCGCCTATGATAACTATTATATTGGCGTATTTCAAGCAGTGATTGCATTCTTAACACTTTCAACTAAAGAATTCGCATATTCTTTAATCATCGCCTCATCTTCACCTTCAACCATCACGCGGATTAGCGGCTCAGTCCCTGAAGCTCGTAATAAAACACGCCCTTTATTGCCGAGTGCTTTTTCAACTGATTTAACGGCTTTTTGTATCGCTTCATTATCATCAGGATTGGTTTTTTTATTCACTCTCACCCCAAGCAATACTTGTGGATATTTGGTCATTTCGGATTTAAGCTCATACAAGGATTTACCTGTTCGATGTATCTCGGCAAGCACTTGTAAAGCAGACACAATCCCATCACCTGTCGTGGTTCTATCTAAACAAATAATATGCCCTGAACCTTCCCCACCGAGCACACTATCATGCTGTTTCATTTTTTCCATCACGTAGCGATCACCGACATTCGCACGCACTAAATCAATTTCCAATTTTTTGAGTGCATGTTCCATGCCTAAATTACTCATTAAAGTCCCGATCACAGGGCCTTTTAATTGCCCTGCGGCTTTACGTGCTTTCGCGATAATAAAAATTAACTCATCACCATCAATCACTTCACCTTTATGATCCACCATAATAAGACGGTCGCCATCACCATCTAAAGCGATGCCCAAATCAGCCCTGAATTCAATGACCGCTTCTTGTAATTGCTCTGGTTTTGTTGCGCCACATTTTTCATTAATATTTAAACCATCCGGCTCATTACCAATACTAATGACCTCATTACCCACTTCACTAAAAACATGCGGTGCAATATGGTAAGCAGAGCCATTCGCACAATCCACCACAATTCTAAGCCCATTAAAATCGATACTCGCTGGAATCGTTGACTTACAAAATTCGATATACCGCCCTGGTCCATCATGTAAGCGCTCGGCTTTACCTAATTTCTCTGAAGCCACGGTAGTCATAGGCTTATCAAGGTAATGCTCAATTTTATGTTCTAGTTCATCGGGTAACTTTGTGCCGCTAGTCGAAAAGAATTTTATACCATTATCATAATAAGGATTATGTGAAGCACTTAATACAATACCTGCCTGCGCACGTAAAGTGCGGGTTAAATAGGCAACGCCAGGTGTGGGCATCGGGCCTAATAAACTAGTATTAACCCCTGCCGCCGAAAGCCCTGCTTCTAATGCAGATTCAAACATATAACCTGAAATACGCGTATCCTTTCCGACTAAAACAAAACCATGCCCTTCTTCAGCAAAGACCCGCCCTGTTGCCCAGCCTAATTTTAGAAAAAAATCGGGCGTAATAGGGTGTTCCCCTACTGCGCCACGGATACCGTCTGTACCAAAATATTTCTTTTTCATCTGTATTCCTGATTCTCTATCGCAAAAAAGGGAGACTCTTTAAAGAGTCTCCCTTTATCTTAAATAAAGGAATTCGTAAAAATGATCATACCCAGGTGTTATGACTTTCGTAGGATGGGTAGAGCGTCTTTTTGCGAAACCCATCACTATATGCGCAAAAATGATGGGTTTCACTGCGCGCCTAAAAAGACATGCCGTACGTTCTACCCATCCTACAAGTTATTTTTCAACAAGTGGGTAAGTTTGTTTTTATAAAGTCCCTAACGCTTCATATTGTAGCTTGGGCAGCCGTCTTTCTTGCCCCAAAATCAATTAGATTCACTCGTATTAACCGTTGAATCATTAGTAGGCTCAGCTACTTTTGACCCACGACTAGGCGGCGTATCATCCCAGTCCTTAGGGTCTCTAACAGGAATACCTGCCATTAAGTCCGCTATTTGATCTTTATCGATGGTTTCATATTTCATTAAGGCATCAGACATCGCATGTAAAATATCCACATTTTCTTTTAATATTTCTTCCGCACGTTGATAGTTTTTATCAATAATCGTGCGTATTTCTTCATCAATAAGATGCGAGGTTTCATCGGCAACACTTTTATGTTGCGTCACTGAGCGGCCTAAAAAGACTTCGCCTTCTTCTTCACTATAAGCTAATGGTCCTAAGCGGCGTGATAAGCCCCATTTAGTGACCATATTTCTAGCGAGTTCAGTCGCACGTTCAATATCATTAGAAGCGCCTGTAGAAACCTGCTCCCAACCAAAGATTTGCTCTTCTGCAATACGTCCACCATATAAAGTAGAAATCATACTGTCTAATTTTTGCTTACTGGCACTGTACTGGTCTTTTTCAGGTAAGAACATGGTCACCCCTAAAGCACGACCACGCGGCATAATGCTGACTTTATAAACAGGATCATGATCAGGGACGATCTTACCCACAATCGCATGCCCTGCTTCATGATATGCCGTCATACGTTTTTCTGACTCATCCATCACCATAGAACGCCTTTCAGCGCCCATAATGATTTTATCCTTAGCTTTTTCTAAATCATTCATGTCCACCAAGCGTTTGTTATTTCTGGCTGCAAATAACGCTGCTTCATTAACTAAATTGGCTAGATCCGCACCTGAAAAACCTGGCGTACCTTGAGCAATATATTTAACTTTTACATCATCATCGGCGGGTACTTTACGCATGTGCACGGCAAGAATTTGTTCACGCCCTTTTATATCAGGCAAACTCACCGTGACTTGGCGATCAAAACGCCCAGGTCGCAATAAAGCTGCATCTAAGACATCAGGCCTGTTGGTTGCCGCAATGACAATCACGCCTTCATTCCCTTCAAAACCATCCATTTCAACTAAGAGTTGGTTTAAGGTTTGCTCACGTTCGTCATTACCACCCCCTAAACCCGCACCACGCTGCCGTCCTACCGCATCAATCTCATCAATAAAGATAATACAAGGCGCATGTTGCTTTGCCTGTTCAAACATATCTCGCACACGCGACGCACCGACCCCAACAAACATTTCGACAAAATCAGAACCTGAAATCGCAAAAAAAGGTACTTTTGCTTCACCTGCAATGGCTCTTGCTAATAAGGTTTTTCCTGTCCCTGGAGGACCTACCATTAATGCGCCACGCGGAATTTTTCCGCCTAGCTTTTGATATTTTGCTGGATCTTTTAAAAAATCCACCATCTCTTCTACTTCTTGTTTTGCCTCATCGCAACCTGCCACATCGGCAAACGTCACTTTAATTTGGTCATGTTCCAGCATTTTTGCTTTGCTTTTACCAAAACTCATCGGACCACCTTTACCGCCCATGCCACCTTGCATTTGACGCATAAAGAACACCCAGACTCCAATTAATAAAATCATCGGAAACCATGAAATAAAAATCTGCATTAATAAAGATTCTTCTACCGCTGGCTGGGCTTTAATCGAAACCCCGTTCTCTAATAAATCATCCACTAAATGTGGGTCATTCGGTGCGTAAGACTTAAATTTCTGTCCACCGTGTAGGACACCGTAAATACCACTTTCATCATCCAAGACAACTTCTTGCACCTGCCCCGCTTTTACTGCATCAATAAATTGCGAGTAAGTCAGTGCATTATTCGCTTCTGTTCCACGCCCACCAAAATTATTAAAGACAGACATCAAAACCATCGCAATGACGATCCATAAAAGTATATTTTTAAACATATCGTTCAATTTTTTACCCCTAACAGCAGAGATTCCTTTTAAAAAACGTGCTAAGCCAAATACCCAATATAGACTGTATTATTTTGATTTATCACGATAATTGTTTAAGCGCCTAATGGCGACTAAGGAGCGAGGATTATTGAATTCTCGTTCCTAAACACTACTAACATAATAAGGGCTTTTATTACTTTTTAAAGCCCTTAGCTAAAATATAAACTTCATTGCTACGTGCGCGTGATGACTTTGGCTTTCTAATAAGCACTTTATCAAAAGAAGCACCCACTTGCTTTTTATAGTCATCAAAGCCTACACCTTGGAATACTTTAACCAAAAAGCATCCCCCTTCCACTAAAATAGTTTGCGCAGCTTCTAAAGCAAGCTCGCATAAATACATAGAACTCGGTTGATCTATCGCCTTATTGCCACTTAAATTAGGGGCCATATCCGACAGCACCACATCAATCGGCGCGCCCTTTAAAATAGCATTCAATTCATCAAATACCGCATCTTCTCGAAAATCACCACAAATAAAATCCACGCCTTCAATAGGCTCTATCTCCAAAATATCCAAGGCAATCACTTTTTGTTTTTTGCCGACAATACCCCGCACATATTCAGCCCAGCCGCCAGGAGCTGCGCCTAAATCCACTACATTCATGCCTGAATTAATTAATTTATCCTTTTCAATAATTTCAATCAATTTAAAAGTCGCACGCGAGCGATAACCCAAGGCCTGTGCTTTTTTAACATATTCATCATTAAGATGCTCTTGCATCCATCCTTTACTACTTTTACTTCGTGCCATAATATTTAGTGTAAAATTAAGCGAATTATTATATCTAAGGAAATACAGAGTGA
>WTCM01000247.1 GCA_013138595.1 Methyloprofundus sp.
GCCGCCAAAGAAGAGGCTGCAATTCCCTTACCTAGCGAAGAAACAACACCGCCTGTAATAAATATAAATTTTGTCATTAATTAAGGTCAAAAAGCTAAAAAATGTATCTTGCTATAAAAGCAAAAAATTAACAGGGTATTTTAATCGACATTCAGCCTTTCGTCATTTCTTTTATCACTTGAGGATAATTTACAGCATAAAGCTAAGCCAATATGTCATAACCCCATCAACCCTTTGCAGCTTAATGGGGTTATTTTTTAAGGTTCTAAACGATTGTAATAAGACGCAATATCATTAATATCCCTATCGCTTAAAGAGCCAGCGATATTATTCATAATCTCAGACACACGGGTTTTATCGCGGTATTGCTTTAAAGCCGTTTCTAAATATTCTTCATCACGCCCTGCTAAGGGTGGAAAGGGCGCTTCGGCACTTTTAGAACGAATGCTATGACACTGCGCGCACACGGCAGCCGCTTTTGCTTTACCTGCATAAATACTTGCCGCTTGGCTTTGAACACTGACACCGATCAGCAATAAACTGGCTGTTAAGTAAGTTAATGATTTCATTGTGCTTACTCCATTTCATCAGGCGATAAACCACGAGTCATATATTTCACACGACCGCGTGAGAAAATACCCGCCGGGCTTTCCATTTGGATATTCGCCTTTTTTCTTAATGATACAGAGTCGTAAACAACCACTTCATCACCCGCATAACCTGCACTGATATATAGGTATTTTCCATCTGCACTGTATTCAGGAAAATAAGCGTGACCACCCACATCTAAGGTTTTAACCACTTCTAATGATTTTTTATCAATGAGCTGTATCGTGCGTGCACGTCTATCTTTGGTGATAATATCAACCGCAACATAAGGCGCATTAGCATGAGCCGCAGGTGATTCTGTCCCACCAGAAACTGGAATTTGTTTAATCAATTTCATTTTATCTAAATCCCAAACACTGACTACCGTTTTCTCACAGGTTCCAAAGTTAGTCCCAAAACCTAAAGTACGCCCATCGACTTTAACGGCTGCGCCACCACCCACATGAGGTACACAACCTGCTTTGAGTTTTTTGATAATTTTACGTTCTTCTAAATCAATCGCTATAACGGTACTGTCATCATACGAAGCGACCATCAACTTTTTACCTTTATGAGTTAAAAAAGCATCATGCAAATGGCGACCGACATTTTTGATTTTAGTCACAGGAAAACCTTTTTCTAAATCAACGATCCAAACCTGCCCCGCATTTTCTAAAGCAATGGCAAAAATATCTGCATACGGTGTACCAATAATCATACCTGAATCAGAACTGACCATTTTGCCATCAGGGTCTATGCCTTCTAATTCAAATAGCTTTAAAGGCTCTAAAGTTTCAGCATCTAAAATCACTGCATTATGGGGCACAAAAGAGCCTGCCATAATGTATTTTCCATCACGTGAAACACCCATACCTGGCCCATTTAAGCCTGTTTTAATACTACGTACCGCTTGCATGGTATATAAATCAACTTTATAAATTTCTGCGGTATCGGTTTTTACATAAGCCCAACGCTCATTGGCTGGGTCAAAATCAATAATATGAGCAGCTGTGACAGTCGGCACTTTGCCGATAATTTTATGCGTTTTGCTATTAATAAAAACCGCTTCTGAACCTTGTCCACGCCCATACTTACCGCGTGCCGCAACCCCGATAATATCGTCCATACTATCAATTTTAAAAGTCGGCTTATTAGGCAATTTAGACTCATCTTTAACATACACTTTTAAAGAAGCCTTCATATCTTTAATCGTCCACGGCGGGTTATCTAGCTGTGGAGTAGACTGTAAATGCTTGACCATATCGCGAATTTCGCTATCTGATAAACGCCCATAGAATGGAGGCATTAGAGTTTCAAAACTGCCTGTCATAATTAAGCTGCGTAAAGCCGTAGGGCTACGACCTTTGAGTGTTTCAGAATTAAGTGCAGGTGCTATATAGCCCCCATGATCGGCTCCATGACAACTCGCACAGTTATCTTGATAGAGCTGGTGCATTTTTTGCTTATCATCAGCATCAGCATTAGCATAGGCACTCGCTGAGCTAAAAAGCACAGCCATACTTGCGGCTAAAATGGATTTTTTCAGTATTGTTTTTATTATCATGAGAATTCCTAAAGGCTGTAATGACTCAAATTATGACTAAGGAGCGAGAGTTTAATAATACCCGAAAGGTTGGCGCAGAATTTTAGCTTCACAGGCGTGCTAGGAAAACAGGCGCATAGCAGGGCTACGTAACTGTTTTTTTAGTGCGTCTGTGAAGCTAAAAGACTAGTCAGACTCGGGTATTATTGAATTCTCGCTCCTGATACTAACGCATGAATTTAACATAGTTAGATATATTATAAAAATAATACTTATAAATGACCTTAAATGGAGAAAAATCAATATAATATCTAGCTAATTTAGCCAAATATAGTCCGCTTTCATTGCATAAAAAATCATGGGTAAAAAAATAAGTATCAAACACAATCCTTTTTTAACAGATGAAGGGCAACATTTAAGCTATAAAGAAAGCTGGCGTTATGATCTACCCGCTAGTCTGGTTATCTTCTTACTCGCGATTCCGCTTTGCTTAGGGATTGCCCTAGCCTCTGGCGCACCTTTATTTGCAGGCTTAATTGCGGGCGTTGTTGGCGGCATTGTCGTGACCAGCTTAAGTGGTTCTGCACTTGGTGTCACAGGTCCTTCTGCAGGTTTAGCTGTTATCGTTTATGCCGCTATTCAAGATTTAGGCTTTGAAACCGTATTATTAGCCGTGGTATTAGCGGGCATTCTTCAATTTATTTTGGGTAATATCGGGGCGGGGGTTATTGGTTACTACTTTCCCTCGGCAGTGATTACAGGCATGTTATCAGGCATTGGTATTATTATCTTTCTCAAACAAATCCCGCATGCTTTAGGTTATGACAGTGATTATGAAGGTAATATGTCTTTTGCTTTTGCCGATATTTACCCCTTCTTCACCGATACAGGCGGAGTCTTTGATTCTATTGCACCCGGTGCCGTGATTATCAGTTTGGTTTGCTTAGGTTTTTTATTTGTTTGGGAAACAACGTGGATTAAACAATTTGCATTCAGGCAGTGGATCCGTGGAACAGTCGTCGCTGTGACTCTGGGTGTCATATTAAACCAGTTATTTATACTATTCTATCCAGAGTGGGCGCTCGGTAGTGAGCATCTGGTTGTCTTGCCCGTTATTCATTCCTTTGCAGACCTTAACCATTTATTTAGTTTTCCAGATTTTAGCCAAATTGATAACCCTAAGTTATACCCCGTGGTGATTACCATTGCCGTGGTGGCTAGTTTAGAGAGTTTATTATGCGTAGAGGCAACCGATAAATTAGACCCTTATAAACGCATTACTTCAAATAACCGCGAACTGCGAGCACAAGGGATTGGTAATATCTGTTCGGGCTTAATTGGAGGCCTGCCAATGACCCAATTAATTATCCGTAGCTCAGCAAGCATTCAAGCGGGCGGACGTACTCGAATGGCGGCTTTTGTACAAGGTATACTACTGTTAATCGCGGTATTGCTACTGCCTAATTTGGCGAATAAAATTCCGCTAGCGAGTTTAGCGGCTATCTTATTTATCATCGCTTATAGACTTGCCAAGCCTGTTTTATTTAAACAAATGTATCAAGTAGGCTGGAGTCATTTCATTCCTTTTATGGCGACTATTTTAGGGCTGGTTTTTTTAGATATGTTGATAGGCATTGGTGTGGGCATGGCCTTCGCGCTCTTTTTTATCTTACTAGAAAATTTTAATATGGGCATGCATGTACGTGAGCAGCCACATATTAATAAAACCATTATTACCTTGCCAGAAAATGTGTCTTTTTTACATAAATCGAATATTTTGCATTTACTCAGTAATTTGCCTAATAAAGCTAATATTGTGATTGATGCCACTTATGCGAGGTTTGTTGATTACGATGTCCATGAGGTCATTGAAAACTTTAAGGTTGATGCGGTTTATAAAGAGATCAATTTAGTCATCCAAAACTGGCGAGGCTTTGGGCTTTTACCGCATGTTAAACGTGCCTTACCCATCACTCAAGAAGAACAGCAAGCGATCACGCCTGATGAAGTTTTAGAGTTATTAAAAATAGGCAATATGCGTTTTGTGAATAGTCTTAGAGATAAGCGTAATTTATTAGAACAAGCCGATGAAAGTGCTTCGGGTCAATTTCCCACCGCGATTATTCTTAGCTGCATAGATTCTCGTACCGCTGCAGAATTAATTTTCGACCAAGGTTTTGGTGATGTTTTTAGTGTCAGAGTGGCTGGTAACGTGGTGAATAAAGATATATTAGGTAGCATGGAGTTTGCCTGCAAACTCGCAGGCTCTAAATTAATTGTGGTATTAGGCCATACGCACTGTGGAGCAATCAAAGGTGCCTGTGCAGGTGCTGAATTAGGACATTTAACAGGATTACTCAATAAAATCCAACCTGCGGTTAAGTCGGTCAAACAAGGAGAGTTAGCTAAAAATAGTCATGCTGAGGATTCTTTATTTGATAAAGTCGCGGGGCGTAATGTAGAGCTGATGGTAGAGAAAATTAAACGTGATAGTGAACTCTTGCGCGAGTTGGAAGCCTCAGGAGAGATTGGTATTGTCAGTGCCGTGCATAATATAGAGACAGGGCGAGTTGAGTTTTAGGGTTTAACACATTTTCCATATATTCAAATATTTTAAAAATCAACAAATACCTGTATAATTAAGCGTTTTTTTGCGGGACACAACTGCCACGCAAAATTATTATCCAAATAACCATAAGGACATACATGACCGCATTAGTGGGTATCATCATGGGTTCAACTTCAGACTGGGAAACCATGTGTTTTGCAACTGAAAAATTAGAACAACTAGGCATTCCGTTTGAAGTCGAAGTGGTGTCGGCTCACCGTACACCTGATAAGCTTTTTAGCTATGCAGAAACCGCAGAAGGCAAAGGCTTAGAAGTGATTATCGCTGGCGCAGGAGGCGCGGCACACTTACCCGGTATGACGGCCGCAAAAACCATGCTGCCGGTACTCGGTGTTCCCGTACAATCTAAAGCACTCAATGGCATGGATTCCTTACTTTCTATCGCACAAATGCCTGCAGGTATTCCTGTCGGCACCTTAGCGATAGGCAAAGCAGGTGCAGCGAATGCCGCTTTACTTGCCGCGGCAATCATTGCCAATAAGCACACTGAATTTAAAGCACCGCTAGCCGCCTTTCGTCAGCAGCAAACAGACGCTGTTTTAGAAAACTCTGACCCTAGGGAGCAGACTTAATGGTTATCGGTATTTTAGGCGCTGGACAACTCGCGCGCATGTTGGCGTTAGCGGGTAAACCTCTGGGGCTGAAATTTATCTTTTTAGACCCTACGCCTATCGCTTGTGCGGCTGATGTCGGTAAACACCTAATCGGTGATTACACCGATAAAGCCTTGCTAACGCAATTAGCAGATGAAGCGGATGTCATTACTTATGAATTTGAAAATGTCCCTGTGGATATTATTGATTTTCTAAATCAACAAACGCCTGTCTATCCACCTGCAAAGGCACTGTTGATTGGTCAAGATAGAATTACTGAAAAAACATTTTTACAAGGCTTAGGCCTTGCGACTGCGCCTTTCTCTGATGCCTCTAGCTTAGCAGAACTACAAGCTTCGATGCCTGAAATTGGCTATCCTGCTATTCTTAAAACTCGCCGTCTTGGCTATGATGGCAAAGGACAAGTGGTACTACGTAGTGCAGCAGATCTTGCCGATGCTTGGGAAGCCATTAAAAATGCTCCCGCTGTGGTTGAAGGCTTTGTGCCTTTTGATCGAGAAATTTCGATTATTGCCAGCCGTAGTGTCTCAGGTGAAGTCGCGTATTACCCTGTCTCAGAAAATAACCATGAAAAAGGCATTTTACGTCTTGCCCAAAGCACCCAAGATGATCCAATGCAAGCCCAAGCTGAACGCTATATTCATACGATTATGACGGCGCTCGATTATGTGGGTACTATCGCATTAGAGTTATTTGTCGTCGGTGAGACCTTGATTGCCAATGAATTTGCCCCCAGAGTACATAACTCAGGTCACTGGACCATAGAAGGCTCAGAAACCAGTCAGTTTGAAAATCATCTAAGAGCGGTGATGGATATGCCTTTAGGTTCCACAGACTCACTAGGCTATGCGGCCATGCAAAATTTTATTGGCAATGTTCCAGCGACAGAAAAATTATTGTCTTTATCTCAAGTGCATTTGCACTTATATGATAAAGCCGCACGCAAAGGCCGAAAATTAGCCCATGCGACGATTAGAACGGATTCATTAGAACATTATACTGATTTAATTAGTTCACTCACTGAGCTTGCTAAGCACAGTGATGATTCATAACCTTGTTAACCTTAAAAACCAAGAGTATCTCCATGAAAAACACTGAAAACCCTGTTGTATCTATTCACTACACACTCACAAACCAAGCGGGCGAGCAATTAGACAGCTCTATTGGCGCAGAACCTTTAAGCTATTTACACGGTGCAGGTAATATTATCCCAGGGCTAGAAAGCGCACTCAGTGAAACCTCTGTCGGTGATAAATTAAAAGTCACTATTGAAGCAGCTGATGCTTATGGCGAGCGTAACGACGAACAAATCCAAGAAGTTTCTAAAGAAATGTTCCAAGGTATTGATAACATCGAAGTAGGCATGCAATTTCAAGCAGACTCAAGCAGTGGTCCCGCTATTGTCACGATTAAAGCAGTAGACGGTGATAAAGTCACTATTGATGGTAATCATCCATTAGCAGGCGAGCAATTAACCTTTGATGTAGAAGTCATGGAAATTCGTTCAGCGACTGAGACAGAAATGGAACACGGGCATATTCACGGCGCAAGCTGCGGACACGAGTAAGATAGCCTTCTTATATGAGACATATAAGTTAAGTTTTATTGGGTTGCTAAAAAGACGGCAGCCCAAGCTAACCGCTATTAAGTTAAGAAATAGATCAATAAACGCAAAGTATTGAAAAAACAAAATACATTGTAGGATGGGTAGAACGAAGCACCTGTCCTTTTAGGCGCGCAGTGAAACCCATCAATCTTGCGTAAAATGATGGGTTTCACAAAAAGACGCTCTACCCATCCTACGTTTAGTATATTGATTTTATTTGAAAAAATCTTAACTTAATGACAGTGAACCTACACACTCCACTCTTCACTACTTCAAGGCAAACAAATGGATCAATTACAATCAGGTATCCGCATTACGGTACGTGCCGTGATTATCCAACAGGGTAAGGTTTTATTGATTAAAAAGCAGAGCCTAGCAGATGGCATACGTTATACGCTGCCCGGCGGCGCTTTAGAAGCAGGTGAAACCTTACATCAAGCCGTTAAGCGTGAATGCCTAGAAGAAATTGATACCACTGTGACAGCACATGATGTGTTACATATTGCAGATTTTTTTATCCCTAAGCTTAAACCTCAGCCTTATACCCGCCATCAATTAGAAATTTTAATTCAATGCCAAGTCCCTGCTGACTATATCCCAAGGTCAGGCTGTGAACCCGACAAACACCAAGTAAGCGTCGAATGGCTAGCGATTGATACACTGGCTGAGCACACAATTTCCCCACATTTTTTTGCCGACTTACTGACTCAGCTATCAAGCCCACAGAACACTATCTATGTAGGCGCAGTCACATAGAAACGTAAACTCAATAAGCTGGTATTGACACCTTATATCCAAGCCTATGAAGCTATAAAAGCATTATCAAACTGGAGTCCAAAACGCGTTTTGGGCGGATTTTTCCCTAGTTTCGTCGCTTGAAAAAATCTATAAAACTCAACAATCAATGATTGACAGCTAATTGATTGAATAAAAAAACACCCAAAACTTGTTTTGGGCTCATTCCTTAAAATATTTTATAGGCTCTTATGCTCAACACACTCCTTGCTTATTTTCGTGAAGGCTTATGGCATCATCATACGCAAGCAGAAGAGCATAAGCTTAAAAGATACGCCTTACGCTATTTAAAGATCTTCACGCTTTCCATCCAAGGTTTTTTCAATGACCATGGCAGCTTAAGAGCCTCTGCTTTAACGCTATATACCTTATTATCTATCGTACCTATTTTTGCCATGCTATTTGGCATAGCCAAGGGCTTTGGTTTTGAAGAAACGTTAAGAACCAAGCTACTAGAACAAGTCCCCGAACAAAACGACATGGTACTGCGCTTAATTGATATGGCCCAGCAGATGCTGGACTCTGCAAAAGGAGGCGTAGTCGCGGG
>WTCM01000180.1 GCA_013138595.1 Methyloprofundus sp.
AGGCAAAAAAGATGCGTTTCGTGCCTCAACACATCCTATATTTTTCCTTAACTTAACGGCTGTGAGGCTAGCGTAGGCACAAGCTTTAGAACTGTGAAAGTATTTTAAGTAAGCAGCCCAAAACACGTTTTGGACTCCAGTTTTTGAATACGCTTACAAACTCTATGGCACAAGCCATGCTTGAATATCAGCACTGTCAAACGGCCAGCAAAGTTCGCGCTCGCTTTCTGTCTCGAATAAAACAGGGATTTTGATCGCATAACGCTCTTGCCATTGCTCTTCTTCGGCAATATCAATCTTTTGATAACTGATAGCTGTTGCCTTTAATAAGGCTTCTGCTTGTTCGCATAAATGACACGCAGAAGTGCCGAGTAACAAAAGTTTAGTCATGCCCATGCTCTCCCTCTTGATTGCTGTCATGTGGGGTCACGTGTTTTTCTAGGTAGCCCATTAAAAAGGCGGAAACGACAAACGTAATATGTATGACCACATACCAAAGCAATTTATCATTTTCAATCTGCTCAATATTCATAAACACTTGCAGTAAATGAATCGAAGAAATCGCCACAATTGATGAGGCGACTTTCATTTTTAAAGAGCCGTAATCATGTGTACCCAGCCAGCTAAGCCGCTCCGTTCCTTCAGCAATATTTAAACGTGAAACAAAATTATCATAGCCACTAAACATCACAATAATCGTTAAACTACCGACTAAGGTTATATCAATAAAGGTGAGTAATTTTAAAATTAATTGTGCTTCACTAATCTCTAAAATATGTGGGATAAAATGATAAAGCTCTTGGAAAAATTTAATGGACAAGGTGATTAAGGCAAGGCTCATTCCTAAGTAAATAGGCGCAAGTAACCAACGACTTGAGTAAAGTAAGCGTTCAATAAATTTTTCTATCATAGTGTTTTTTTTCTAGCTTTAGCTCTCTTCTACTTCTTCGGTTTCGGCTTCCTCAGTACTACCCTGCTCACTCCCTAGCATCATAGCAATATCATTTTCTACTGTATCAATACTTTTAAGCGCTAATTCCGTGCTGAGTTTGTCTAAAATACCTGCTGTAAAAAACGGCGGTAAAGTCGGCCCGATTTGCACGTTTTTAATACCTAGTTCAAATAAGGCTAACATCATTAAGATGGTTTGCTGTTCGTACCATGCAATACTGTAGCTCACAGGTAATTCATTAATATCCGCTAATTGCAAAGTCTCTTGCAACTGCTTTAAAAATTCTATCAGCGCATAAAAATCATGTGTTTGCCCTGCATCTAAAAGGCGTGGAATACCCTTAATCTCACCTAGGTCTAAGGTATTAAAACGATACTTAGTATCACCTGCGGTTAAAACTAACACATCCTTAGGTAAAGCCGTGACTAATGCGGTGTAATATTTACGCTCTTTATGGCGACCATCACACCCCGCTAAAACCAATATATGTTGAATATCACCTGCTTGAATCGCTTGCGCAATTTGATCTGTTAAAGAACATAAAGCATTACGCCCATAACCTACCGTAACGCTGCCCTCTGCTAAAGGAGTCGGTGCTGCGCACTCTTTAGCTTGCTCGATGATTGCAGCAAAATTCTTTTGCTCATTGGGGCGGCGATCATCAATATGTTTAATCGCTGTCCAACCCACCATACCTGATGTATATGCCTTATCAATATAGCCTTTTTTGGGTTGTTGAAAGCTATTACTGGTGACTAAAACAGGACCGTTAAATTTACCAAACTGAGTCTTTTGATCTTGCCAAGCACCGCCATAATTAGCCACTAAATTAAAATATTTCTTAAAGGCGGGATAGCTATGTGCAGCAATCATTTCACCGTGTGTATAAATATCCACGCCTGACCCTGCACTTTGCTCTAATAAGTCCTGTAAATCTTGAAAGTCATGCCCTGTGACGATAATCCCAGGTTTATCCCATGTATCGATATGCACGGTTGTCGGTTCTGGCTGACCAAATTTTTCGCTATTGATCTGCTCTAATAAACCCATTAAAACCAGTGCTTCTGTGCCACACTTAAAATTCATCGTGAGTAAATCATCTAAGCTAGTGTCTTCTTGCAAACTATAAGCAACGGCTTGATGTAAAAAGTCATAATGCGCAGTCTGCACCTCAGCTAAGACTTGAATATGCTCTAATAATGCGCCTAAACCTTTCGCGGCATACAACAACATTTCTTGTGCAGCATGCCTATCTGCTGCAAGCCCTTCCAGCTCCCCTGCCGCCATCACGCCGACTGTTTCCCCTTTTTTAATAAAGGCTTTTGAGTCGATAGTTTCATAATGCCATTGCGCGGCTTCGGGTAAAGACTCTTCTAACTCGGCACCTTCTGCCAACACTAAACGCTTTAAATAATCACGGCGCTGTACGCTTTCGCTGATTAACTGAACGAATACAGCAGGATCAAAATTAACATTGGTGAGCATGGAATACCAAGCGCGTGCTGTAAATTGATTGATATTGTTATCACTAATCCCTAGTGTTTTCGCTTTAAGCGCATAAAAGGAAAGTCCTTTTAGGCTAAATGTTAATAAGTCATGTAGACTGGATACATCCGCTTTTTTACCGCAAATTCCTGCGGTATCACACGCAATATTTTTTTTAGCTTCCTGGCAATGATAACAAAACATTTTTTTCTCTTATATTAATTAATTTTATTGGCTACCACAAAAGACGGGACAAGCCGTTGTAGGGTATCGCACTGCGTACCCTATGCTGGCAAAAGGTACGCGGTGCGATACCCTACTATAGTGTCTCGTGTTAAATGTGTAGCCATTTTATTTATTCGGCTTATGGTGCTGCTTACATTCCACACTAATACGCTGCATTTTTTTATCTAATTTAAGTGCGGTTAATTGTCCGCCCCATAAGCAGCCTGTATCAATCGCATAACACTGCTTGGATTCGTGATAGCCTATTGCTGACCAATGTCCAAAAATAATCGTCAAATCCGTATTTTTTCGATGTGGCAAATCAAACCAAGGGATTAGGTGGTCGGGTTGACTGCCTAGTGGTCCGCTATGTTCAAAATCTAAATGTCCTTTTTTATCACAAAAACGCATACGCGTGAAGCAGTTAACCGTAAAACGTAACTGCTCTTGATGCTTAAGTTTTTCATTCCAATGATTAGGCGTATTGCCATACATGACTTTAAAAAAGTCCAGATAATCATCGCCGCGTAATACTTTTTCTACTTTTGCCGCCATTTTTTTTGCCATTGCAAAGTCCCACTGCGGTGGCAAGCCTGCATGCAATAAACAAAAGTCTTTATCATAATGAAATAATGGGCGATGTCTTAACCAGTCCAAGAGTTCATCTTTATCGTCTGCGTCTAAAATAGGCTGTAAGGTATCTTTCGCTTTAAAGGGAGAGGTTCCATAGGCTAGCGCTAATAAATGTAAGTCGTGATTGCCTAATACACTGATGGCTGCATCACCTAATGATTTGACAAAGCGTAAGGTCTCTAAGGATTTAGGCCCGCGATTAACAAGATCACCGACAAACCAAATCTGATCTTTTTTAGGGTTAAACTCAATTTTTTTTAATAAGCGTTGCAAATCATCGTAGCAACCCTGTATATCCCCAACCGCATAAACAGTCATACTTAGTGCAAAACTCTAGGAATTGATAAGGTAAATTGCGGAATCTCAGTATCAAATTCTTCGCCAGATTCAGAGCGCATAGAATACTTGCCACGCATAACACCGACCGAGGTGGCAAGCAAAGCACCGCTGGTATACGTAAAAGCTTCACCCGGTTTTAAATAAGGCTTTTCACCAATCACACCTTCGCCGCGTACTTCTTCTATTTTTCCATTCGAATCAATAATTAACCAGTGGCGACTCAGCAATTTTGCAGCGGTAGTGCCTATATTGCTAATTTTAACCGTATAGGCAAATGCATATTTTTGCTCATCTGGCTTAGATTGTTCCGCCATATAACGCGGTTGCACTTCCACTAAAATGTTATTTTTTTTATTCATACGGGATATTTTGCAATTGATTTGAAGACAGACTATAGAGTTTTAAATATTATTTTATCATTGATTGAGGAAAATTTAGATACAATTAAAGCTAAGACCAATCCTAATATATTTATACCTGAACTCATAAGTCGTCATTCCTGCATGCTGTTAGCAGGAATCTATGTATGCACATGGATTCCCGCTAAAACACTGCGGGAATGACGGGTAATAATTTAAGAGTATTTACTTAATGGGATTGGTATAAGAACCCTGCTCCATACATCTTTATACCAGCCCTTTAACGCCATCCCCCTCCCTATGAATCAAGAATCTATTGTCAAAGAAATGCAAGTGCTCCCTGAAATTGATCCAGAATTTGAAATTCAGCGACGCATCGACTTTATCAAACAACAACTCAAAAGTGCCCATTTAAGCCGTTTAGTTTTAGGTATTAGTGGGGGAATAGACTCTACGACTTGTGGACGTTTAGCCCAACTCGCTGTGGATCAACTGAACGCGGAAACGGCAAGTGCAGATTATCAGTTTATCGCCGTGCGCTTACCGTTTAATATTCAAGCCGATGAAAGTGATGCACAATTAGCGCTGCGCTTTATTCAGCCGACTCAAAACCTTGCTGTTAATATTCAAACAGGCGTTGAAGCACTACATAAAGAAGTTTGTCATGCCCTGCAACCCACAAATTTATTACCCTCAAGTAATGCGGCAATAGATTTTAATAAGGGTAATGTGAAAGCACGTGCCAGAATGATTGCACAATATGAAATAGCAGGATTAGTCGGCGCTTTAGTGATTGGCACAGACCATTCAGCTGAAAATATGACAGGATTTTTTACTAAATGGGGGGATGGGGCATGTGATCTTGCACCACTGTTTGGGCTTAATAAGCGTCAAGTACGCCAGCTAGCGACACATTTAGGCGCGCCTCGTGTCTTAATAGAAAAAGCACCGACGGCAGATTTAGAAGATTTAGAGCCTAGTAAAACAGATGAATCTGCTTTAGGGTTAAGCTACGACCAATTGGATGATTTTTTAGAGGGAAAAGCCGTGGGAGAGGAGGCAGGCAAGTTGATTATTGCCACTTTTTTGAAAACGCAACATAAACGTCAGGCGATTCCGACTTTGTATGGTTAAACGTTTTAAAGATAACATCCTTTAATCTACCTATTTTTTTACGAACAAAAATACCCCGTAGGATGGGTAGAACGGAGCGTCTGTCTTTTTAGGCGCGCAGTGAAACCCATCATTTTCGGCATGTAATGATGGGTTTCGCAAAAAGACGCTCTACCCATCCTACATAAGTTTTGGAGGAAACCAAGTCTAATGACAAGGAAAAGCGACACTATGACGCGTGTCATGTGCTGCATTATGTGCCATATCCATCGGTGCAAAAGCAACCGCAAATAAAATAACCATGCCTAATGCTGCGGCCGCTAATAACTGCAGGTTTTTAGTTGAGCCTATCGCGGCACCGTGTGATGTCTCTATATTGTTAGTGTTCATAGCTAGCCTTTTTAATTTAAATTAGGTTCTAATGATGTTGTCATAACATCAATATATTTGTGGCATAAAAAGCCAGTCGTTGTGCCGATTATAAGCCATAACAGAGCATTTGCAATACTGCTATGCAGGATAAACTGATGCCATAACTCAGTGAGCTTCATCACTGCATTAGGGTCTGGATGACTGAATCCATGACTTTCAGCCACAGGTGCACCGATTAAATGTGGCAATATAATAAAGATTAGCCCGGCACCTTTGTAATACAGCGCGCCAAAAGCAAACACCGCTAAACCTATTGCTGTCATGACTACACTCAAAAACCACCAGTTTTGACGCGCCACGAGCTCGGCAGCTTCCATGCCTGGAATTTCAGGCGCTAAGCCTAAGCTAGGGGCGACAAAGAAAGCTAAATAAGCAGCAACACCCCAAGCAAACCCTTTAAACACCGAACTCTCACCCCGAAAAATCATCGCACAGGCAAGTAATAGACTAAATGCCAAGCTCATTAAGAAATTAGCTAATAAGGTATAAGAACTACGCTCAATACCATCAGTAGGTCCCCAAGGTTCAGGCTGTGCATAAGCATCAACACTCTCGGCTATTTCATAAAATTCTGCGGCAAAAATAATAGGGGTCACAAAATAGAACTGGTATAAGGTAAAGCCTATACTCGCCACAATGGCTGTAAGGCAGGCTACAAGGAAAACTTGACGAAAATACATATCAATAAATAAAATAAAATAAATAAAAAGGAGAGTGCTTTAGACACGCAGTAAAACCTATCAACCCTGCGTCATAATGATGGGTTTCACAAAAAGACGCTCTACCCATCCTACATTAGTTTATCTATCAAATCCCAAAACATCCCAGATAAAAGGCACGACGTGAGCACCGCTAGCATCGCTTTCAGAAAACTGCGGGCCTTCTGGGTAATTAAAATTATAAACAAGACTGCTATTATCCACTAATTCTTGCAAGCCTAATTTTTTATAAGCTTTAATTTGAATCTCTAAGGCATAAGGAATTGCGGGAGTATTCGGGTATTTTTCTATAATATAGTTACAACGATTTGCCGCTGCAATATAAGCCTCTCTATCCATATAAAAGCGTGCAACATGTAACTCATGCCGCGCCATTGCATTACTTAAATAAACCATACGCTGCTTACAATCTTCTACATATTGGCTATCAGGAAAGCGGCGAATGAGTTCTTCAAAGTTTAAATACGCGTTTTCTATATATAGCGTATCTCTTTGCGTGGCATCAGAAGGAATATAGCGATCAACAAAACCCACCTTACGATTAAAATTGACTAAAGCTTTTAAGTAATAAGCATAATCCACATTAGGGTGACGTGGGTTGGTTTTGATAAATCGATCTGCCGACATTAAAGCAGATTCAGACGCACCACTTTTATAATACGCATAGGTCAAGTCTAATTGCGCTTGAGTCGAATGAGGACCAAAAGGGTAACGTGAATCTAGCTGCTCCAGTGTGAGCACTGCTTTTTTATAGTTTTCTTCCTCTAATAATCGTTTACTTTCTGCAATAAATTGCTCCGCAGCCCATCCATCATACTTTTCTTTTTTCTCATTAGAAAAGGAGGGTAAATAAGAGCTTAAAGAGTCTAAAGAACTGGTGCAGGCCTGTAAGAAAAAAGACAGACAAAGGATCAGTACGACTTTGTTAAAAAATACTGGCATAGAGGGAGCAATGGAAAGATTGATAAATTTTATCTTATTGTAATAGAGTCGTTGTTTTCTTGTCAGTAAATTTATCACTACTCTGTGCATGTTCGCGAGAAAAATTGTTTTCCTAAGGAACCAAATGTAATGTAAGCATCAGGATAATTTAGCTAAAGGGAATTAATTGATAGACAACTTCCCAGCACATTTAACCCCCTTCGCTATGCTATTGGCTTAGCAATCCCTGCTACAATAGCGCTCTGTGTTGTATGCTTAGGTCAACTACTTTTATTTGTTATTTAAAATAGTCTTCATTTTGCTAACAAAAAATGCAGTCTATCAAAGGTCAATACGATGAAAAAAAACATGCTTTTTGTATCACCTCGCTTTCTATTTCCCACTGATGAAGGCGGAAAAATTAGAACCTCTCAAATTTTAGCGGCAATACATGCTGGAGGTCAGTTCAATATCACACTCGCCTCCCCCGCACCCAACAATATAGAAGCCTTTAGAGAAAGTATAAATTCTATCTGTACCCATTTCATTAGTTGGGCTGAACCTCAGAAGGGAAAATTCTACCCGATCACGCGCATGCGCCATATTTTTTCAAAAACCCCTATTCCTGTCTTAACTGACCGCTCAGCGGAAGGCTCAGCGGTCGTTGCTGCGGCACTCTCTCAAAAACCTGATTTAGTTGTTTTTGACTTCCCCCACGCTGCTATTTTTGCCCCCAAAGCCATTGATGTTCCTTGCATAATATTTACTCATAACGTTGAAGCAGAGATTTTTCAGCGTCACGTTGAAGTCGCCTCTAACCCTATCAGTAAGGCAATATGGAACAATCAATATCATAAAATGATGCGCTTTGAAAAGGATACCCTGCTCAATTTTGATACCATTATTAGCGTCTCCCAAAAAGATGCCGCACACTTCAAGAGCTTACAATTTGATAATGTGTTGACTATTCCCACAGGCACCGATCTTAATTTTTATGCCTATAAGCCACCCGCCTCTAAACTAAGTCTTGTCTTTACAGGCGCGATGGATTGGAGTGCTAATATTGATGCCATTAATTATATGATTGATAGTATTTGGCCAAAGCTCATCAAACACCAAGCGGATGCTAAACTCGTCGTTGTCGGGCGCTCACCACCCGCACATTTAGTTAAAAAAGTTCAGAAACTTGCTTACAATATCGAGTTTACTGGCTTTGTTGATGACATTCGCCCTTATGTCTGGGATGCCTCTGTGTATATTATTCCAATGCGCGTAGGGAGTGGCACACGCATCAAAACATTTGAAGCCATGGCGCTAGGCTGCCCTATTGTGTCGACCTCTTTAGGTATTGAAGGGCTGGCGATTACCCCCGACCAACACTATCTAAAGGCAGATACTGAGTTAGACTTTACTAACTCAATTGTACAACTCCTGAATGATCAAGAGCTGCGCCATAAAATCTCACAAAATGCACGCCAATTAGTCGCCGAAAAATTTTCCAGTCAAATAGTGGCCGAAGCCTTTGAAAAAATTTGCCTAGAAACGATAGCCATGAAAAATTAGCCTCGTGATTAGAATCGATAGTGTCAATAAGCGGCTAGCAACTTAATACGGGGCAGTATAGTCATGTCGCTATACTGCGCACCCGTGTTAAATTCATAAACTAATAAGCCTACATAAAGTACTTAACAAGATTCACAATAGCCACCACGACCACAAAAATAGTGATAAACGTCACTATTTTTTGCGCATCCTTACTGGGTATCTTAATCTTCTTCGCTTTATCCTTACTCACGCCTTTAATATGCCCATTAATCGCCTGATTTTTTCCCGCTTCAGAAGTAATCACTTGATAAGAAATCATATCACCGACTTTGGGTTTACGGCTTAAATTTTTTAACTCTGATCCATGGATAAAAATATTCTCCTTACCTTTCTCTTGACCGATAAAACCAAAGCCCTTATCTTTATTCCATTGACGTAATTTGCCAGTCAGTACCGTATTAGTCTTGCTCATGCTATTGCCTAATTTATAAAATATGTAGCCCAGTATTTTAACGTAAAACCCCAAACTAGACTTCATTGGCTGCGATAAATAATCAAACGTATTAAGCAGCGATAACTCAATTTCAAAGTTCTCTAACTACGTGACTACAGAGTGTTTACGGCTGTTTATAAAGTCGTGGCCTAGTTAGCAGCATAGCTTCAAGTTCTCTCGCACCAGACAAGGACAAATGATGGCTATCCGAATAATAACTCACCGATCCTTTAGCAAGAACGCAGTATGGAGTACACAGATACTCTAATGTTGGCAGCCTCTTAATGCCAATTTCATTCAGTAGCTGATGAATATTCTGGTATTTTTTATTAAAATACGCCAGATCCTGATTGAAGTCTGGGTCTTTATCTCCTGATTCATACACACTATACAAGTATGCGGGTACGCTGTATTTATAGGTAGGGATGGGGTCTATATAGATAATATCTATCCCTTCCTTCTGACTTTCATTGAATAATTTTTTAACAGCCTCGCCGTTGAAATTACTACTTTTATCATGCAGGTAAATAGTATTGATTGAAAGTGAGTTCGCAATACTTATGATGTCTGCAGCCGCACAGCCGCCCCTCCCCACACTGCAACTTTTTATCATAAAATGTAGTTGAGTGTTATTGTCTGCGAGCGCTTTTGCTAAACTTAATTTGATGGCATCAGCATGGCTATCTCCCACCAGCAGTGCTTTTTTAGAATCGTCACTGACTTCTGGGGTTAACAGACATGTATTAATCTGAGAGTTTAATATGGACTTTAGTTTTACCCACTTTCCACAGCGCCAATAACTTCTATCTAAAGGTGCTTTGGTGATAGAGTGCTCATACTCATCAAAGTACATAGTATTAGCTTGATACGAGGCAAGAAAACAAGAAGCAAGAAGGACAAAGGCAATACCTACTTTTGGCGTATTTTTGATTGCTGGAAATTTTTTCCAATTAACCAATTCCACACAATGATGGAGAATGAGAGTGCCAAAAAGTATCGCAGTCGCGAGGTAGAGCAGCTTTATATCGAAAACGGCATCGATTGATTCACCAGAAAAAGGCTTATAATAGACTGCAATAATAATAGGAAAGTGTACTAGATATAATGAATAAGAGTACTTCCCTAGCTTTTCCAGCCCTCTATATAGACCTTTACTTATCCATATGGATCCTAACTGAGCGGGGAGACCAAATGCTAAAATAAAGCCCGTTGTTAAGCAAGCGCATAGAGCAAATATACCTGGATGATTTTCCACATGAGAGACAAAAAAACCAGCCAAAAATAGTGCACATATTAACAGCGCTGCACACCACTTTAGGATAGGATTATTATATTTTACATTGCCATGAATAGATAAGTATTGCGCAATAGAAAAGCCAATTAAAAACTCCCATATTCTAAAAGGCAGCATAAAAAAAGCCGTCTTTCCTGATATTTTCACCATTATAATACAAGCAACAAATGACACTATCATCACTAGAAAAAAGATGACTCTTTGTTTTTTAGCCAGATAAAAGAATATGGGGACTAAGATATAAAACTGAACTTCTACACCAATAGTCCACAGGTGCAATAGAGGTCTAAAAGCAAACTCATTAAAATAAGCTTCACCGCTCCATAAATAAATGTTTGGCACTAAAAATAGTGACGCGAGTGCTTGTTTTTGAGTGACTAAAAACTCATATGGTGTGAATACAAAGCTACTGTATAGCAAAAACAATCCAATGGTCACAAGATAGGACGGAATAATGCGTAAAAGCCTTCGCGTATAAAATTGCAAGCAAGCGCTTTTTTTGGGATCACCTTTTAGGTATAAGGCACTCATCAAAAAACCACTGATGACAAAAAATATATCGACACCCACATAGCCCGATGGCAAAAAATCGGGCCAAATATGAAATATAACGACTAATAGCACCGCAATTCCACGCAGACATTGAATATCACTACGGTAAGACATTGAAGCTACCTTATTCATTATTTATTATTTATTCCTATCATCATATTTAAACTAAATTCCCCCAATAATC
>WTCM01000077.1 GCA_013138595.1 Methyloprofundus sp.
TATTTATTTTTATATAATTTACGCACGGCGTTTATTTCTGCGGTTGCTATTCCTGTTTCCCTAGTCAGTGCTGTTTTAGTCTTGCTAGAACTAGGCATTAACCTGAATATTATGGTGCTAGGGGGCCTTGCCATTGCATTAGGGGAAGTCGTGGATGATGCGATTATTGATACGGAAAATATTTTCCGCCGCTTGCGTGAAAATTGCTCACTCGCGACACCACTTTCCACTCAACAAGTGGTTTATGATGCCTCTATGGAAGTACGTAGCTCTGTGGTCTATGCCAGCTTTATCGTTGCCTTGGTCTTTATACCGTTATTAACCTTAGAAGGCGTTGCAGGACGTTTATTTGCACCTTTGGGTTATTCCTATATTTTGGCTATTTTAATGTCCTTAATAGTTGCTTTAACATTAACTCCCGCCTTATGTTTTGTGCTGCTCAGCAATAATATTCAACTTAATACCACGCCACCTGTGATTCGCTTTTTAAACCCTTTATATACAGGGCTATTAGCCAAAATTGCGCAACACTTTAAAGTGATTATTGCAGTATGTCTTTTATTCACCGTGTTTGCTCTACATCAGTTTTCTCAACTAGGGCATAAGTTTTTACCTGAATTACGCGAAGGACATTATATTGTCCATACCACCAGTATTCCAGGTACTTCTTTACAAGAATCCATTCGCCAAGGTAAACAAATTACCGCACAATTTCTTCAGATTGAAGCAATAGAATCGGTGTCTCAATGGGCAGGACGTGCCGAACGAGGAGCGGATACTTATGGCAGCCATTACAGTGAATTTGAAGTACGCTTAAAACCGCTTTCAGGCGCACAACAACAAGAGGTTTTAGAGCAATTACGTGATATTCTCAGTCAATTCCCTGGTATCTTATTTGAAGCGAATACCTTTTTAACTGAACGGGTTGATGAAACGATTTCTGGCTATACTTCACCTGTGGTGGTGAATATCTATGGGCATGATTTAAACTTATTGGATAAAAAAGCCCAACAAGTCGCTGCCGTCATGCAAACCATTGCAGGAGCGACTGATGTGCAATTACGCTCGCCCCCAGGCACACCCTTGATTCAAATACAGCTTAATCCACAACAGATGAAATACTGGGGCGTACAAGCGGCCAATGCAATGCAGACGATACAAGCCGCTTATAGTGGCTATGGGGTTACTAAACATTTACGTGGTAATCGTTTGTACGATGTCGTAGTGGTCTTAGATCCCGAATGGCGACAACACACAGAAGGCATTACGCAATTACCGATTAGAACTCTAAGTGGCAAACTCATTAGCTTGGGCGATATAGCCAGCATCAAACACAATGAAAGTCGCTATAATATTCTGCATCAAAATGCACAGCGTAGGCAGAGTATTACCTGTAATGTCACGGGACGTGATATGGCGGCTTTTATGCAAGATCTAAAACAACAAGTCAGCGAAAAAATCAGTTTTTCGGGTGATAGCTACCCTGAATATACAGGCGCAGCGGTTGAGCAAGCACAAGCTAAACAAGACTTAATTTCACATGCTTTATTGGCAAGCATTGGCGTGTTACTTTTTATCTATATTGCGATAGGTAATTTGCGTCATGTAGGGATTGCCTTATTAAATATCCCCTTTTCACTAGTGGGTGGAATTGTTGCGGTTATTTTGATGGATGCAAGTTTATCTGTTGGCTCGATTATTGGTTTTATTACTTTATTCGGTATTACCGTGCGTAATAGCATTATGCTGCTCTCACACTATCAATATTTAGTCGAGCATGAAGGTTTAGAGTGGAATTTAGAAACCGCACTACAAGGTGCGCAAGAGCGCTTACCCTCTATCTTAATGACTGCTTTAGTCACTGCATTAGCAATGGCTCCAATTGCGTTTAATAGTGATAACCCAGGCTTAGAAATCATGGGACCTATGGCAGCGATTATTATTGGAGGCTTAGCATCCTCTACCTTGTTAAATTTATTGTTACTGCCACTGATGTTATTACGTTTTGCTAAGTTTAAATCCAGTGACTTAGGGCAAGAGATTGTTTAATGCTTCAAACTTATATTCCATTAGCTGCTATTTTGGTGATAAAAATACCCTGTAGGATGGGTAGAATGGAGTGCCAGTCTTATTAGGCACGCAGTGAAACCCATCACTTTTGCGCATAAAATGATGGGTTTCGCAAAAAGACGCTCTACCCATCCTACATAAGTCATTGAAAATAAATAAGCTTAAATAAAAGTAAGCATTATTGTAATAACTTAGTAATTTCTATCGCTGTTGCCAAGGCACGTCGCCCTGCTTCTCCTGACACATCAGGGGTTTCACCGGTCTTAATACAGCCCACAAAATGCTTGATTTCTTCTAATAAAGCATCGCCATTTTCAAACACGGACTTATCTGTTTCAATCTTAGGAACACCTGGGAACATTTCACCTTCCCCTGCATAGTGCTTGGTTAATACACGGTTTTGAAAATCAATAGAAATATAAGAATTTGGACGGAACATACGCATTTTACGCTCCATTTTCATACTGATACGGCTAGCAGTCACATTCGCCACACAACCACTTTTAAACGTTAACCTCGCGTTCGCTATATCAGTGCCTTTAGTTAAAACGGCTGTCCCACTGGCTTCAATATGATCTACTTCTGAATCGACAATTGCTAAAATAATATCAATATCATGGATCATTAAGTCTAATACCACACTCACATCATTAGCACGTGGATTAAACGGTGATAAACGATGTGACTCGATAAAAATAGGTTTATCTTCTAATTCACCCAAACCTAAAACAGCAGGGTTAAAACGTTCTAAATGACCGACCTGTAACACTAAGTTTTTTTCTTTCGCAATCTCAATTAACTCATCCGCTTCTTCCACTGTCACAGTAATCGGCTTTTCAACCAATACATGCGCGCCTGCCTTTAAAAAATCTTTCGATACTTGGTGGTGTAAAGTCGTCGGTACAACAATACTCACCGCATCGACTTTGCCTAATAAGGACTGATAATCTGTTAAGGCTTCTGCCCCATGTTTTTCAGCGACCTCTTTAGCGGCTTGTTCATTAATATCAACAACTGCGACTAATTCACAATCATCTAAAGAAGCATATTTTTCTGCATGAAACTTACCTAGATAACCCGTTCCAATCACAGCACATTTTAGTTTACTCATATCTTTTCTATTTCAGTGACAAATTTGCTCTATTGTATAATATTTATGGGGTAGCCCAAAATCAGACTATCAATAAAGCCTGTTTATATCACGGGTAGCAGCCTTTTTAAGTATGATGTTGGGAAAATTATTAATCATTAAAAGTTCAAACCTGCCCACCATAATCTTAACCTTAAGCCCACTTCACTGATATAGCCACGTGAAACACTGCTAATCTCACCATTCTCTGCAATAATAAATAGCGCAGGGACAGCATCAACACCAAAAGTTTGTGCTAAGTCGCCATTGGCATCATTAAGCACCTGCCAAGCTAAATTATTTTGCTGTAGATATGCTGATACTTCGCGATCGCTTCCAGATCTTAAGGCGACAGTGAGCACGGGATAATCCTCTGCAACGGCAGAAATAGTGCCTTGAATCGTTGAGCAAATCCCACACCAGCTTCCCCAAAAATAAATGACACTGGGTTGATTGCGTAATAACGTAGCCGTTGCCTCGCCAGTCATTGTCTGTAATGGCAGCTTAGGAAGGCTGCCTGTACGCATACTGCTTTGTGTTAAGGTTTGGAAGACGCTAAAAACGGCTAAAATTAACAGTAATTCTTTTAAATATTTCATTGCAAACTTAATTCTATGAGCATAAACCGCCCAAAACGTGTTTTGGACTCCAATGTGAGTTGTATATTTTCGCCTAGCAATTTGACACGGGACTATAGTAGGGTATCGCACTGCGTACCTTTCGCCAGCACAAGGGGGGGCGGCGCATACCCTACAAACCCAGCATTAAACTGGCTCCCTGCTGCTTTAACCAAGCGCGTCGCTGTTTATAATCTGGGCAATGCTGGGCGACTAAAGCCCAAAAAGCAGCGGAATGATTACGCTGCTGTATATGACATAACTCATGGATCACTACATATTCATACACCTCAGCAGGCGCTAAAATCAATAGCCAATTCAAATTAATATCATTATGTATACCACAACTTCCCCAGCGACTTTTTACCGCCTTAATAGTGATAGAACGTGGCTTTAGCTGGTACAAGGGAGCATAATGATCTAAGCTTTTGATTGCCTGCTCTCGTGCTGCTTGGAACATCCAAGTAATGACAAGCTCACGAACCTTCTCACTTAGTTCCGCTGCACTCAAGGTACTATATAAGGGTTTCGCTATATAGAGCGTAAAATTTTCTTGATTAAACTCAATCCTCAGCTGGCTACTTTTAGTGAGTTCAATAAGTAAAGGATATTGATTCGCTTGATAAGGGATCATCGCACCTTGCTGGTAAGACTTGGGTGCAAAGCTAGTGATATTAGCGGCATGCTCTGCTACTTGATTTTTTGCATTCTCCACCCAGAGCTGCTTTTCTTGCATAAACAATTTAATCTGTTTTTCTGGCATGCGTAGTGGTGCAACCACTTCTATTTTATCCGCAGTGACAATAATTCTGGCGCGCTTAGCCCGTGGACTACGACGAATTTGGTAGGCTGCTTGAGTTTTCATATAATTTAGTAAGATTTTTACAGGGCTTTACTGTCTATTGATCATTCTATTTTAACCCACTCCTTCTTGCTTAAGACTAATTTGGCGAAGGTATTGAGCTCTAGCTCCTTAAACTATAGTGAAGCTAATCACTCACATAAGCACTAAACTTTAGTTTACAAAATAAGTTTTTTTATAAAGCTCGCATAAAAACCTGCATGATAAAATATTATTTTTAATGACTACCTAAATTTAGCAAGCCTCCCCTTATAAATCAGGTATCTTTATCACTAAGCTACAGCAGAAAAACAGACACCAAAAACAATGACTGAAACACTAAATACGCCTTCGGAAAAAGCAGGCTTACCCCCTGGATCCCTTGTTCATATAGGAGATGAATTACACACAAGCAGTAAAATGTCATTGCTTGACTATAACCAAGGTAATATTGAAGAAAAAGAAATCTATGATATTCAAGAGGCGTTAAAACACAAAGGGAGCGAAACCGTCACATGGCTAACCATTGAAGGGCTAGCGGATGTCAGTATTGTTGAAGCGATTGGTGCGGCTTTTGATATACACCAATTAGTACTAGAAGATATTCTTAATACTCATCAACGCGCTAAATTTGAAGAACATGATGATTATTTATTTATTGTACTTAAATATTTAGAATCAGACACCGAACCCTTCGAGCTAAATTATGAGCAAATAAGCTTATTGGTTATGGAAAATTTTGTGATTGTTTTTAAAGAAAAACAAGACGAGCTTTTTAAGCCTATCTCACAACGCATCAAAAACAGTAAGGGACGCTTTAGAACCCTAGGTTCAGATTACCTTGCTTATACTATTTTAGACACCATTGTGGATCAGTACTTTACGTTAATCGACTGCTTAGATGATGCGATTAACAATCTTGAGGAAGAGCTGCTTGATTACGAGCCTACTGAAGCAATGCTGCATACTATTCATAAGCTAAAAAGGGAGATTATTCACATACGCAGGCATATCGCGCCACTACGCGAGCTGATGTCGGGGATGTTGCGTTGTGATTCTGAGTTAATCCATGAAAAAACCTATATTTACCTTAAAGATGTGATGGATCATGTGATGCGTATTATTGAATCAGTTGAGTCGCACCGTGAAATACTCTCAGGTTTACTAGAAATTTATATGACTAGTGTGAGCAATAAAATGAACGAGGTTATGAAAGTATTAACCGTTTTTGCTTCTATTTTTATTCCATTAACTTTTATGGCGGGTGTTTACGGCATGAATTTTGAATATATGCCTGAGTTAAAATGGAAATGGGCTTACCCTACTATATGGGGGACATTTATTATTGTCCCAGCGGTATTGGTTACTTATTTTAAAAAGAAGAACTGGTTATAAAATAAAAAAACTTGAGCGGTATGAGAGATTTACTCCGCCTCAAGTGGGTATTAAACTCAGTTGAAGTGGTCAAGTACGGTTAGCCAAGTTAATTGCTATACCCTGAATCGCTAATTTTCCCTTGATTTCTTGACTGTTTATACTCTATAGGGCTCATACCCGCCACCCGCCTAAAAGCACGGGCAAAGTGTGAAGCATTTTGATAACCTAATTGATAAGCGACCTCTTGCACATGCAGCTCTGAGTCTTTTAATAAGCTGATTGCCGTTGTATAGCGAATTTGCGTTAATAAGTCTCGATAACTAAGCTTGGATTTTGCTAACTCTCGTTGTAAGGAGCGGACACTCGTATTAGCCATTTCTGCTGCTAATCCAATAGTCGGCGCTCCTTCCTGCACATAACTCTGCAATAATTGCTTGAGTGAACCCAGAAAATCATTAGCAGACCCTCCAAATTGACTGGTCATTAATGCTTCTTTGCTGTTATCCCTATTGCCCTGACTTTGCAACAAAGGCGGAAGACTGAGTAAAGACGTTTCTATACTGACAAAACCATAAGCTTGTCCGTTTAAAAATCGACAATTAGCTAAAGACTCTCTAATTTTAAGGCTAGGTTTTTGATATGACATTAGCCCTATTTCTTTAGGCTGCCATGTAGCCCCTGTAAATTCTTGAATAATGCCTATCATTCCCATCAAAGCGTACAATTCCATCCGACTATGATTCGGATGCTTGATTCCAAAGCTGGTACGGTGGCAAAAGTGTGTGTTGCCTGCTACCGTACTATAGACCAACATATCAGAGCGAGAAGTTTCAGTTTTAACGGCGTGACAGGTTTTTAGCAATGCTTGGTAAAGTGTGGGTAACTGCGCCAGTATTTGACTGTAATTTGGATCTATGGCAGTCACACCAAACTCTCTACCGACAAGAAAGCCAAGATCTTGTATCCCTTCTTTTACGGCAATGATTTCAACGAATTTCCAAAAGGCAATACTAGAAATATAATAATCAGGATCACTCAGTGCCAAAGTAGGCAACTTAAGCTGTTGCAGCGTACGATTAACGGGTGCGCCAATCTCAGTAAGAAATTCGATAAAGGGACGTATGATAGTCGTTCGATGTAATGCAATTGGTTCCAAAACAGATTTCCTTTTAAGCTCGAGTGACTTTACGCATGTCTTCTCATTCTATTTATTGTCATATCAGCTAGCCTCAATTAACTTTATTGCAAGCCTAGGAGGCTGTCCGAGAATAGAAGTCGTCGTGAGGGAAAAC
>WTCM01000109.1 GCA_013138595.1 Methyloprofundus sp.
CTAAATATTTATCAGTGATCGCTGTTAGCCCTTTAAACACCACGACTTTATAATGATGTTCAGGCTCTATGCCTGTAAAAAATAACTGCTTGCCTTGTGCCGCTAAAATCCAATGCCCATCCACAGGCTGCCCTTGTTTATCACTGACACTGAGATACTGATTAAAATCACTGCTAGCATCAATCGGTACAGATAAACTCACGCGTAAGGCTAATTTATTTTCATAAGAGTGCTCAGTAATAGCTAAGACTTTAAAACCTATCGTGGCATATTGCTTGGCAGGAATAAGGGGAATAGCTGAAACTGGAACAGGGGCTGACGCTTGTGTTTGCTTTGCGACTAGTGGAGGAGCTGTATTTGAGTCGTCACAGGCATTCAGCAAGAAGCTTAAGACTATAAACAAGAAGAAATTGAATGCTGATTTTTTATTAATATTCATAATATTAGCTCTTTTTTTGTCGCGTCTGTTGCAATCGTATCTAATATAGGTATACCCGCCCTACATTCAGAACATAAATATAGCCTCGTACCTATAAAATGACTGTGCATACTTTCTTGCTCTTGCAACTGCTGTTGCTGAAAAACTGATACCACTTTTAATCGCGGCTGTAATATATTTTTTTGCTGCACACTTAACAGTGTTAAAGCAATAGGCTTATCTTCACAGCTAAAAACGACGGGATACACAACGTCTGAGTATACACTTTTAGAACTTGGTAAAAATGTATAAGCTAAAAATAGAATTCCTCCCGTAAAAGCTCCCAGCAAGGCTAACAAAGCATACTTAGATTTTTTTTTTGCTGTACTCGATTCAAGAGGAAGCGTTTTCAGCGGCTCTATTTCCTGCTTTTTTTCTAGCTCTATAGGGGCTTTATACACAATAACACTGGTATTATCCTGATCAGGTCTTGCAATAGAGTCTACCTTCGTTAAAAGCTCTGTCACCACTTGCTGACAATTCAAAGAGCTTGCATTTAACAAGGCTGCAATAATTTGCTCGTCTGTTAAAGTCTCTAAACCATCACTCGCAAGCACCAACTGATCGCCAGCCTGTAGTACAAAAGCAGTTTCTGTCACATCAACTTCTTTAATTGGCTTACGGCTAATCACTGAGCGTAAAGCATGTCGCCTAGGATCATTAAGTGCCTCTTCTAAAGAAAGCTCTCCCATTTCAACCATTTTTTTAAACACAGGTAACATAGAATGATCGGCATTTAAACGCTGTAATTTCCCCTCACGCAAGATCCAAAAAGGAGAGTCTCCCACACTCAGCCAATATAATCGCTGCCCCACTACACAAGCTGCAATCAAGGTTGTTCCCATACCAGCATATTCTGCATGCTGTTCGGTGTAAGCAATCAACTGCTGATGTGCGTGATCTAATGCCGATTTTAAACGTGCTTGCATTGCCAAAGCAGACTGGTCAAAGCTTTCGCGAAAATGTTCACAAATTAAATGGCTCGCCACTTCTCCACCAACATGCCCGCCCATACCATCACAAAGTAAAAATAAGAGACCTGTTTCACCTGCTACCTCGACTTGTTGCAATATTTGATAGCTATCTTCTTGACGCTCACGCTTACCTTGAATCTGTCCCTGTGAAAAATCGTATTCTGTGTGCATAATATTGCCTACTTTAAAATAAACGTATGTTTTTTAGCTTAACGGTAATAACTCCCAGACCTCTATTCCTCACCGTAAAGCCAGCCTACTAGTATCAATGCTATAAAAAGGCTTATAGCAGCGATGCCATAATCACCTTGATACGCTGCATACCCTGCATATAGAAAAGCAAAAACAGGGGAAGCCTTTACTAAAAGATACGCGAGCGTTAATAAAAGCAGTATGGGTGCTAATAAAATAGCAACAATGAGACTCAATAAATTTACCAGCCTCTCCCATAAAGAATCAAACTCCCACAAGGGGTCTTCTCCATATTCATTGCCGCCAAAATCCCCTTCACGAAAGCCCTGTAAATATAATAACTTGAAGCTACCTAATAAGGGTGGAAACAGATGTAGCCAAGTTTTTTTACCTGAAATGCCTATATCATGCAGGCGTTTTGTTTGTACTGCTAAGGAGGGCCATAATAACAGCACATTGAATATAGCAATATGTAGTATCAGAGCACTAAAAAAATGAAATTCCCCGGTCAATACATCAATGACATCTGCGTTAATGCCTGACTCTAAGTACTCAATAAAAACCAAGGAAAAAAGTCCCACGACTGGCCAAGGGATATATAAAGCACCCACAAAGATTATCGCTAATTGTTCTTCTAAGAAGAAAAAATAATCCTCCACCCACTCTAGCTGAAAATCTGCAAATAAATACACAATAGGCCATAATTGAATGAATGCAAAAAAGACAAAAAAAGCCCAAAACCCACCTCGACTTAAACGCCCTTCAAATGAAAATAATAGGGCGAATGCATTGGAAAAACTATCACCATCTTGCTCAGAGCTATCTTCTTCTTGAGAACTTTCTTCTGCAAAACCGTCCTCTTCTAATACTTGAATATTAACAATTAAGTCGCCATGACTCCCTCCATTTTCACCTTGCTCGCCTTGCCCTTTTAAACGTAAATAAGAATCTTCTTGAGTATTTTTAGGAATTTTTAATTTATAATCTTTGCCATTCTTAGTGATATAAGTATGACCCCCTTCAGCCGCCATATATGCTGAAATATACTCTATCACTCGAATATCATCACCCTCAATAACGGCATCTTGCTCAATATTAAACGTCAGAATAAGATGACCTGTCCGCCCCCCGCCTGTGCCCGTTTCTCCCTTTCCCGAAAACGTTAAACTCTCTCCCTCTTTGATATGAGCAGGAATTGATAAAAAACGCCCCAATACCTCAAGCTCTCCTCCTTCACTAGCCAACTCAGCAGAAATAGACTGGGTATGATATATATTATCTCCATCAATCGGTATAATCGTAGGCTGTATGATTTTAATGGTCACAATCAGGTCTCCACTCCTGCCACCATTTTCACCGTTCCCAGCTTTTCCTTCTAGTGTAAGTTGCTGCTCATGCAGGCACTTCCGTGGAATAGTCACACGAATAGGTTTATCGTTTAGCTTAAGCTCTGCTTGCCCACCTTTTTGAGCTAATACCGCTAAAACATCTAAATTACGATAAATATTAGCCCCATTTTTAGGCGTTAAAAGCTTTTTCTTGATAATAAATTCAACAAATAAATCACCATTGTCTCCCCCCTGCTGACTCGCCTCGCCCTTTCCTGCTAACTTTAACTGCATTCTTGACTTAGAGTTAGTCGGTATTTTGACCTTAAACTGCTTACCTTGGTAAGTCACTAACTGCTGACCACCCTTTTCAGCTAAAGCCTTGGTAATCGTTACTTTTATATAAGCATCCTTTCCTTTAAGCCCTTTGGTTTTAATCACTTGCTCTGGATCCAGCAATGCCCACCACTCCTCTAGCGACTGAGGTCTATGCCGAGAAAAGACTGCTAAACCTTGATCAATTGCTGCTAAAAAAGCTGGGCTGCCACGAGAAGCCGCCGCTTTTACCGCAGGTATCAACTCATCTTCTTCAACTCGATTAGGCGCAGAGTCAATCACTTTTCCTGTCAAACTCGTATAAGCAGTGGCTGCCAAAGCATAAATATCTGTCCATGCACCTAAGCGCTTACTATTACTATCATATTGCTCTATCGGCGCATACCCTGCCGTCACCATGGTTGCAATAGAGCGTGTTTTGGTACCAATAACCTGACTCGCCGCGCCAAAATCAATTAATATCGGGTTGCCATCATCTTGTAAAATAATATTCTCAGGTTTAATATCTCGATGAAAAATATTTTGCTGATGTAAAAGTTTTAGCCCTTTGCTTAAACGATTTAGAATAAATAAAACATCTTCTTCATTCAGCAAATTCAATTCAGTAATTGCATCCTCTAATGTTCTATCGCCTGCATATTCCATCACAATATAAGCCGTACCATTACTTAAAAATAAACGTATCACTTTAACAATATTGGGATGGTTAAATTTTTCTAATAGCCGTGCCTCGTCTAAAAATGCATTTAAGCCATCATCAAAATCTTTTCTATTGTGCTCAACTCTAGGCACCACAATGTCAGAACTTGTACGAATAGCCAAATCTATCGGCAAATATTCTTTAATCGCAACCTCTATCTCTAATTTCGTATCATGCGCTAAATAAGCAATACCAAAACCACCCGCGCCCAATACTTTCTTAATACGAAACTCTTGTAGTAAAGTGCCTGTGTTTAATGCTTGCCCATGTTCAGCCATAATATTTCTCTTATTTTTTATTTTTATATTAGAGAGGCGCGATCGTCAAAGCTGTTTTACCTAAAACTAAATTGACGGCTTGCTTAAAATCTACTTTCACTTTAGCATTTTTATCCACTGTCTTACCATTCACCTGCATACCATTGCTGGATTGACACAAAATATAAAGTTCTTGAGTGGCTGCTTTATACCAAAGCTGACAGTGATTTCGTCCTAAATACACATCTTTGGCAAATAAAACCTTTAATCGAGGCGGTAAATCTAAGTGTTCTTCACGCCCTAATATAATGGCTTGGTTATCCAAGTCTAAAGCAAATGCTTCACCTTGTAGCTCAATCACTGCAGCAATTGCTAAATTTGCCACTTGCTGAGGCTCTCGGATAATTTGTGTATCAGCGTCCCTTGCTGCGCTTATTTGTGGATCCAGCGTAGCTTCCGCTAGGGGTGTTTGCAGCCCTGTAAAAGCTTGTAATGGCTCTACATCGGTGACGCTATCCTGCAGCCCATGTCGTTGTAATTGCTGCTGACGCTTTCTAGTTAAGCTCCATGCCAAGCCCATTAATAACATTAAAAAACCAAGAAATATAAATAAGATAGAACGTGGGCTTAATGTCACTAAACTCTCAGGATTGGGGGGCAATTCTGTTGATTCTGTTGATTCCTCTGCTTCTATCTGCTCAACGGGTTCTTGCTCTGCAGGCTCTTGTTCTTGCGCTTCTCTATCGGCACGCTCACGTTCTATTTGCGCGGCATCTAAAGCATAATCAAATAAGCCGACCGCTGCAAACGCATTATGCACCGCAATAAACTCTGCACTATTTTTACCATGCATTTTTCTTGCTGCTTTTTTAACCGCCAGCGCAAATTCTGGCATAGAATTAAACGTAAACTGATGTCTTAATGCGTAAAAGACAATTTTTATGGCTCGCTCAAAACCTAGCCCTTGTATCTGAATATCCCCTTCATTGCTCGCGACCGTTTTACCTGTCACCAATAATGCATAGGCATAACTCACCACATGAGAGGCACTATATTTACTTGAGCGCCCGCCTGTATAAACTGATGAATAATGTCTATCTCCAGGCGGTGCGCTTAAATTAGGCTTTCGATTATCACGTATCCCTTCGACTGGCATATCAATATGATAATAAGTTCTGAAAATATGACTGATATTTTTACCAATTTTAAAGCTATTTTGTCTGACTCTAGTATTGCTTAACACCCTTCCTGACTCATACCAAGCGCGAATAGTCACCCCAAAAATATCACTAATCCCTTCATTTAATGCTTTGAGTTCAAATTCAAGGCGCTGCCCTTGTGTCGCATTAAACACCCCATGGGTAAATTCATGCCCCAATACCTCAATATCATTTGCCACATCTTCTACCGCTTGCTTATGTCCAAACAATATGGATATAACACGCGCATAACGCGAACCTAGCGTTAGAAAAAAAGCATTCACAGCATCTTCCCCACAAGGTGATACCTCTAAATTAGTGAGTAGAAGAATGGGCGTATTTTTATTATCTACTGACTTCCAATTTAATTCCTGACGAAAAAACTGATCGATAATTTGAAAGTTTTGATACGCCGTTTTTGCTTTTCCTTGTAAAGCGCTGGGGTTCAGCTGATAGCTTCTGAGTGAAGGATCTATTTGCGCATTAGAGTAATCTCGTGGCAATCCTGCTAATGCTGTTAAAGCACGCCTTGGAAGACATTTTTTCTGAAAATCAAACACCGTAAATTGCGTGGCTGAAATAACAGGAAAAGTTGTCGCCAGTAAAGTCACTAAGAGAAAATATCTAAGTGTCTTCATTCGGTAACCACTGCCGCTCTTAATAAGATTTCAGGATTCTGTGCATCCACAATAAACCGTTCAGCTTCTGAGTTGGGTTGAGTCAATGTTGCTTGCATTAGCCAGCATAATTTAGCCCCTTGATCACTGGGAAAAACAATCAACTTAGACTTGCCAATTTCTTGTACTTCTCGTGCTGCTGGCACGGAAATTCTATCTAAAGCTTTACGTAAAGCCACTTTAGCCGTTGCTGTTGGTGTAATATCCAAAGTAATATTTTTAACCCAGCTACCTGATATAAGCACCGCTTTCCCTTGCTCCACCTCTAAAATAGACTTTCCGCCATAGATAGGAATACCTTTATAGTGTTGTTCCAACTGATAATAACGATTACCTAAATCATCACTTGAATCACTCTTAATAACTAAGTGAGAGTCTTCACCTAAACCTAATTGCTGTTGTTTTTCTTGAATAACCGCAAGTGCTTCACTTTGATTAGTCACTTGAGTTTCTGCAGCAATAGCAGACTCTTGTTGCTTAGGGAGTTGTAAATTAGGAGGAGAAAACACTTGTTTATCACTCACAATATCGGGTAGTTCAGGTATCTTGGCGGGTGTGGAATGATCAGTTGTCGATGCAGAACTTGCTGTATGATTAGTTTGCACACCAGCCTCATACACAAACCACCCAGCGGCTACTGCTATTACTAATACTACTAGGCCTATCCAAAGTTTAGATAAAAACATGGTATCCCCTTTTAATACTGGAGCTGATAGCGTTAGCTATCGCTGTGACTGTGACTCTAAATCCAACAAATCACTTAACTTATAAATATTACCTGCTAAATCCAGCTCAACATCCCATTCATGTTTTGCTAAAAAATACTGCCCTTCGATTTTATGCCCACGCTTTTCACCCACTAGAACAGTGGCCTTATGCGCAACACGATGCAATACCGTCACACCATTACTGGAACGATCCACTAAGCAAACCCCTTGAGCATAGAGTTGAATTTCTAAATGCACGCGTGAAACAGTATCAGAACAGCCTTCTAACAATATATCAACTTGCTCTGGATCACGCCCTACGTACCATATTTTTAAAACATCACTTAATTTGACTTCTGACAATTCTGCTAACCAATCCTCGGCACATTGAAAGCGTTGTTTTCTGGACAGGGAAAATGCGCGCTGCAAACTGGCTAAAAAATCACTAGACCATTCCCCCTCCAGCTCTCGAAAATCCTTAACAGAATCGCCTAACAAACGATCATTGCTATCAATAGGCTCTACCCCAAATAATACAAAATAAAACGTTGCTGCTAAGGCATATAAATCGGATGACTGGCTTTGCTCTACCGCTTCGGTGGTTTGTTCAGGGCTGCTATACCCCCTAGAACCAACGCGCCGATCTAAGTTATAAGTCACCCCTCCCACTTGAAAACGCACGCCACCAAAATCTATCAGAAAGGGGCTACCATCACTAGCTTGAATAATAATATTATCGGGTTTTATATCGCGATGTAAAATACCGCTTTTATGTACGCTACTCAATGTTTGTAATAAATCTTTGAGCAGTTTTAAAGTCAAAGCAAGCTGATTATCTGAATTTAATAAAATTTGGCGGTACTCATATAAATTCATACCATGAACGTATTCTTGCACTAAATAATAGGATTGATTTGCCGTAAACGCATCTAAAAATTGCGGAATACGTGGCACATCAAGCGCTTGTAAAACACGCACTTCATCGTGAAAATTTTTAACCGAAGCAAGCCAAACATCTTCCGCATAAGCATCATTATTTCTCAAAATGCTATAGTCTACCCCTCGATAAACAATACCTAAGGGGTACAGTTCTTTTAAGACACATAAACGCTCAGTGATTAAATGCTCGCATAGATAGGTATTGGCAAATCCACCACGCCCTAAAAATCGTACAATCCGTACGCCTGATATTTCATAGCCATCAGGTAATGAATCTTCATCAGCCATACCCCCCCCCTCTAGCGGACTAATCAACACTTAGATGCTCATAAAACCCAATCACAATCGCACTAGTATTATCTTGATAAGCATTTTCACACGCTGCAACCGCGCTAAATAACTGTTGGCGTAAACCGTCAATATAATGAAAGGCCACACCTAAAGGGCTATCTGCATTCTCTCTCTCTAAACGACTGTGTAAAATAGCTTGTATTCTTTTGGAGCTTAAAATCTCTAAACCATCAGAGGCAATCACAATCAGGTCATTCGCTTGAATACTTAGTTCTTTTAATTCAAAAGCACTCAGTTCTGTCCCGTCCACGGCACAGTATAAAGCATCCCCATGAGTCGCTAATTCTTGTTCATCAATCGTTTCACCTGCTAACAGACGTTGATTCAATAAATTACGCCAAATATGCTTTTCGTTTAATTCCTGCCACTGCCCATCGCGCATTAAACCCAGCAATGAGTCTCCTACACTCAGCCATTGTACGGTCGCTAAATGGCTATCCCAAAGTAATGCGATAAGCGTACAACCCATATTTTTAAGCTCTGGGTTTTGCTCTACACGGTTGGCAATTTCTTGGTTAGCAGTCAACAGAGATTCATGTAAATTATCAGCCACTGCAATCCCTAGTTGCTGTTTAGCTAAAAAACTATTGCGAAAAACATCTACAACAGCGGAGGCGGCAATATCGCCATGCCCCATGCCACCCATGCCATCGGCAAGCAAATATAAAGACTGATGTGCGGCAAGTAAACCTGGCTCTATTCCTTGTTTAGTATCGATTGAAAAAACCGTGTCATTTTCAATCACGGCTAGAAAATCTTCTTGATAATCTCGCCCCCCTTGAATTTGAGAAGCACTCCATATTGCTTGCATAAATCATTACCTATATAGACTATAAATTATTGCACTTGAATAAACCTTATGAACAGGGTAAATATTTCATTCAGCCTGAACGCTCTTACTCTGCCCAATCAAAATCTGTGCCACAAAAAGGCACAAAGCGTAAGACCGTATCACCTAAGCTAATTTTATCACCAACTTCCAATACTTTTTCCGCCCCCGCTCCCACTCGTCCTTCGTTTAAATACACCAGATTCTCACCTTTGCTTAAATAGAACTCACGTGTTTTAGGGTCAAATTCTATAGAAGCATGATTTTTCCTAGAGATTAAGTCATCCCCAAAAGAGAGTGCAATATCCTGTTCTGCATCACGTCCTATTTTATTCAAACCATAACTAAAGAAAATAGAGCGCCCTTTGCCTTTACCTTCAATCACCACCAGCCAACCCACAATTGGTTTTTCAGCCGTCTCAGTCGCTACCGAAGGAGGCTTAAATACAACCGTTTTATTGCCTCTTTTTTCAACATTAGCCACTAAACCTGCCGCGACCGGCTCAACTGCCGCTGAATTATTTAGATTCCCTCCTGCAATAGCCCCCACTTCTGGTCTAAAGTCAACACTCTCTTGCTGTATATTGACTGTAGGTGGCGCGCCTCTTTCAGAGCTAGAATTGACATCAATT
>WTCM01000050.1 GCA_013138595.1 Methyloprofundus sp.
CGTATCACCTAAGCTAATTTTATCACCAACTTCCAATACTTTTTCTGCACCCGCCCCCACTCGTCCTTCATTTAAATACACCAGATTCTCACCTTTGCTTAAATAGAACTCACGTGTTTTAGGGTCAAATTCTATAGAAGCATGATTTTCCCTAGAGATTAAGTCATCCCCAAAAGAGAGTGCAATATCCTGTCCTGTATCACGCCCTATTTTATTCAAACCATAACTAAAGAAAATAGAGCGCCCTTTGCCTTTACCTTCAATCACCACCAGCCAGCCCACAATTGGTTTTTCTGCTGTTTCAGTCGCAACTGAGGAGCGCTTGAGTAAAACCGTTTTATTGCCTCTTTTTTCAGCATTAGCCACTGAACCTGCCGCGACCGACTCAACTGCCGCTGAATTATTTAGATTCCCTCCTGCTATGGCACCCACTTCTGGTCTAAAGTCAACACTCTCTTGCTGTATATTGACTGTAGGTGGCGCGCCTCTTTCAGAGCTAGAATTGACATCAATTTTCTCGGTTGCTTGAGCTGAAGAGCTTATTTTTTCAGTCGGTACTTGAGCGGCAGGTTTATTTTTTTCTGGCTGATTTTTGCTGCGTATTAAACGCGTAGGGCTGGTGTCAAATTTACTCATTAGGGTTTCCTTTTAAAATAGTGATTGCTGTGATTTAGGCTTTAAGTTGGTCACAATATGATCCATACAAAATGTACTGGCAGAATTAATCACTCGTTCATCACTCGCCTGTATTAACTGTAATAAAATCATAATAATCGCGGATAAAATTAAAGCTAACAAAGTCGTGTAAAAAGCCGTTGCTAAGAGCGGAATAACTTTACTTAATAATTCTGGATCTTGTGTCCCTAAGGCACCCGCTTGATCTAATGCAACGGCAATACCAATCACAGTACCTATAAAACCCAAGGTAGGAATTAACCAAGCTAAGTATTTAATCACCGTGTAACGTAAATCGACATCATGCAATTTTAAATCAATCGCTGCATTCAACACGCTATACACATCCCCAACATCATTAGTGCTCTGAAACTGATGATTGATTTTTTTAAATAACCCCCCAATTAAAGACTGCTCAGGAATAATTTTTCGTTTAGCATAATAAATAGCCGCTAATATCTCAGGTTTTAAGACTTCATTACTATCTAAATGAACCTGTAGCTCACCTTGATCTGTATAAACCATCACATGATTCGGGTTTTGATATAGGTTAAATAAAGATAACTGTAATTTCTCTTCACTTAAATATAACCATTGAATGACCAATTCAGCTAAACAATAAAAAAAAGCAATCCACATAAAAACCTGCACATTAAAAGGGTACATCGGATCTTTCGTCGCAATCAAAAAGTCATGCCACTTAAACCCTAAGCTCCCATCACTCAGTGCCACTGCTTCTGCAGGTAAGGCAAAACTCAATAAAACAATCCATAGCAAAGCAAGAATAAGCCCAATAATACGAATTAAGACAGCATTAGAAATATTCATTTACGGTTTCCTCACTAATTGACCATTTTCCATACGAATATAACGACTAAAGTTTTGCTGACTTGTTTTGCCTTGTTGTGTTGCCTGCGTAGGCTGCTCATTCAAAACTTGTGCTTGAAAGGCTTTACGCGCAAATAATGTTAATAACTCAGCCACGGTAATTTCATATTTACCTAATAAAAGCTTATCGGATACATTTGCAATTTGTGCCTGACTTAAACTGGACCGCCCTAATTGATGCAGTATATAACTGCCATTGGTGGAATTTAAATCTTGTACATTGACCTGTGTACTACTCAGCACATCCACTTTTAAATGTTGTCGTGAAATACTCTTGTCCGCAATCACCACATCTGATTCATCACTCCGACCGACTATAAATGTTTGCATTGCTTAGCCTCCAAACTTAAATTGATAACTTCCTAGTGTAATCTCATCGCCTAGTTGTAATTTATGTTGCATAATTTCTTCGCCATTAACATAAGTTCCATTCGATGATTGTAGGTCAATTAAAACCACATCGCCATTACGCTCAAACTTAATTTGTGCATGAATACCTGATACCGTATCGTCATTAAAGACCACATCATTTTCCTGACTACGCCCCATTTTACTAGACGCTTTATCCAAGGCAAACCGCTGTGAACCTTCAATACTAGGAAGCATTAAATACCCATAAATCGTCTGTTCTTGCTCCGCTTCTTTGCTGGAAACAGGCTGTTTACGTTTTTTAAGCAAAAAGAATAGCAAGAGCAATAATAAGCAAACTAAAGCAGCAATTCCCCACCATAGCCAATGAGGTGCTGACTCAATCACTGTCGCTGCTGTAGGCGTATCTGTTGTAGGGACAGTGCTAGGCGTGACTGGCTCAGCATTTTCGCCTGCCGGTGTTTCTAGCTCTCCTGAATTTGCGGGTTCTTCTGTGCTTGCAGGCGTTTCTGGTGATGAGTTTTCGCTACTTGCCGTCTCGCTAGGGTCGAGTGTTGTGGGTGAGTCTGCAGGTAACGATTCGGTCGCAACAGGAACGGGAGTATTGACACAAGTAGGGTAATTCAATACGCGATCGGTGCTCAAATTAGCATGCGCAGACGCACTAAAACTAAGCTTTTTACGTCCGCATAAGCCGCGTGTATCCACGCTTAAACGTACACCATTATTGCTATAATCAGCTAGCTTAGCCACATTGCCCGCCCACTGCGCAGCCGCTAAATTAATATAAAGCCCAGACACCTCATTCGCTAATCGACTTAAACTAGGAAAACTATTTCTAGCGAGTTCTGAGACGGCTAAATTTAAAATAACCAAGCGTACCTTTTCCTGTGCTAATTTTTGTTTAATTTGCGCAATTTGTGGCTGGCTGATATTTGTGCCTACGCTTAACCAATAAACCACTCGGCGCTGTTCCGCACTACTTCCCACCATTCCAATCACGCTTAACAAATCATTCACAGGATGGCTTGCATTAGCAAGACGATTAACGCCTGAGATAGCTTGCTTTAACTGCGCTTTGCTAGCCCCTAAAGGTGCCATCACTTGCAAACTTCCAGAAGAAGCATACAAGGCAAATTTTTGAAAATTTTGTTGCCGATCTAGCAAGCCATTAAGACCTTTTTGTAATTCCTCTCGTTGTGTCACTGTTGCGCCTTGTAAATGCAATAACAGCGCATTAGCAGAAGCCGACTGTGTTTGTACAAAGCTGTGTTGCTCTACAGGCAGTGTTTGGCGACCGTGCTTAACGTTAACCTTTCCTACGCTGTCCAATTGATTAAACCAAACTGTACATTCGGTTTTATTATTTTGTTGCTGACAATCATGTAACCATTGCCAGGTATTATTCGCACTCACTTGAAAACTAAGTACCAACCCTAGAAACACACTCAATAAACGCATTTTCAACTCACCTCTTAGCCTTAATTATCGATCATTTTGGCTACGAATTTAACACGGTGCAAATAGCTAAAGCTATCAGCTCCTCCCCCACTACTCCAAGGATACCAAGCTATAAGTATAATCCGCAGAAATTTTAAACTTTAAAGGACAGACTTTCTGCCCTTTTGTTAAGCGTTTAACAGGAATCACGACAGGCCC
>WTCM01000229.1 GCA_013138595.1 Methyloprofundus sp.
CTGAAATTCCTGTGCCTGTTGATGTGGTGTGTGCCAAAGAATTTTCTGATACGGCCGTAGCAACGATCAAAAAAGTCAGTGAAATTGCCGATGATGATATGGTGCTAGATATAGGCCCTGAAACAGCAAAGCAATATGCGGCTATTTTAGCCTCAGCAAAAACCATCGTTTGGAATGGCCCTGTGGGCGTTTTTGAAATTGATCAATTTGCAGAAGGCACTAAGTCACTTGCATTAGCAATTGCAGAGAGTGATGCCTTTTCGATTGCAGGCGGCGGTGATACTTTAGCAGCGATTGATAAATATAATATTAAAGATAAAGTTTCTTACACTTCAACAGGCGGTGGTGCTTTCTTAGAATTCTTAGAGGGCAAAGAGCTTCCAGCGATTGTAGCTTTAGAAGCAAAAGCTTAATCAATACTCATCGCAAAATTCACGCCGTCTCGGCGTGAATTTTCCCAGTTTCTGGCAATTGGCAGCCTCGCTGACCCATTGAAATGAGGGCGATCACAAAAAGCCAGTAGGGTATCGCACCGCGTACCTTTCCTATTTAATTTAAACTATCATCCTTCCAAAACTTAGTCCCTTGTAATGTCGCTTGTAAAGCAAGCCCTGTTTTCGTTATTTGATATAAGCTAACACCAGGTGCAACATCTAGCCCTAGACTAGCAGAATCACCTTCATCTTTATACTGTGCGGCTATATCAGCGGAGCCATTCCCTGTTAGCCCTGTTTCTAAGAAGTAATCATAAACGGTTTTATCAGCAAAAATTAAAACAGCGGAATAGCTTTTTGCCCCCATACCAACACCTGCTCCTGCAGAAAACATTTTCATATAGGTATCTTTGCCTGTTTTATTATTATGTGCGACACCATAACCTTGTCCAGTAGAGACGGCGAGAATATAAATACCTTTATTATCAAATACGGCATAGCCGTAAGCATTGGCAATTTTTCTCTGAGCAGCAGGGGCTACTTTATAGAGTTCTGCTAGATCTGCACTGCGCATTTTATGGATATTACTGATTTTATCGTTTTTAGTGCCGCCTGTTACTGAACAGCCACTTAATATAAGCAGTGTGGATAGGGTGGCAATCAGTATTGCAGTCGTTTTTAATCTAATCATTTATATTCCTTGTTGGTATTTTAAAAAAAATAGGCTGTTGAAGATTATAAACATACCCTTAAATGATAGATATTTATATTCCAAAGAGTAAAAAACTATTTTATAATAGAGGGTCATAAAAATTTCAAGTAACTTCTTGTCATTCCTAGGGAGACTTAGGAGGCGAGTTGTTACACCTTTGCACTGTTATAAAAAGGCTAAAAAATGGCACGAGTTACCATCGATGATTGTTTAGAAAACGTAGAAAACCGCTTTGAGTTGGTGCTTCTGGCATCTAAAAGAGCGCGCCAGTTAGAAAAAGGTGCCGAAGAGCTGGTTCCGCGTGAGAAAGATAAAGATACTGTGTTAGCTTTACGTGAAATTGCGGAAGGGCATGTAACACCTGATAATATTGATATGTTACATCAAGTGGGCGAATCTGCTATGGATCCTCTGTCTAACCCTCTGGTGTAATGATGAGTGCTCAGGAAGGCGTGATTGATAGCAAAGAACCTGAGCAAGCCCTGTTAGCCCAGCTTAATACGCTACTTAAAAAGTATTTAGATGAAGAGCATTTAGAGCTGGTTCTACAGGCTTTTGAGTACGGCAAAGAAAAGCATGAGGGGCAATTTCGTAAAAGTGGCGAACCCTTTATTTGTCATCCACTTGCCGTTTCACTTTCCCTTGCGCAAATGCGTATGGATGTACACGGTATTGTTGCCGCTATTTTGCATGATGTTATCGAAGATACCGAGGCAACTAAAGAAGAGGTAGAAGAGCTTTTTGGTCAAGATGTTGCCGAACTGGTTGATGGAGTCACTAAACTTACCCAATTAAATTGCAAAACCCAAGCCGAAGCACAAGCCGAAAGTGTGCGTAAAATGTGCTTGGCGATGGCTAAAGATCTACGCGTGATTATGGTTAAGCTAGCGGATCGCTTACATAATATGCAGACGCTGGGGGTGATGCGCCCAGAAAAAAAACGCCGTATTGCTAAAGAAACACTGGATATTTATACCCCTCTAGCAAATCGGCTGGGGATGAACAATATTCGTCACAAGCTAGAAGACCTCTGTTTTCTGTCTATGTATCCCATGCGCTACCGCATCTTAAAAAATGCAGTCAGAAAAGCACGCGGAAATCGTAAAGAGCTAGTCGAAACAATTAACACCTCTATTAAAGAGCGCCTACGCCAGTCTAGTATTAAGGCGGAAGTAGAAGGGCGGGAAAAAGTGTTATATAGCATTTATAAAAAAATGCAGTCTAAAAAACTCTCTTTTTCAGATATTCACGATGTGTATGCATTTAGAATTTATTGCGTAGATGTCGATACCTGTTACCGCGTACTTGGCGTGGTACATAACTTATTCAAACCTGTCCCAGGCAAATTTAAAGACTATATCGCACTGCCTAAAGCGAATGGCTATCAGTCTTTACATACCGTATTGGTAGGGCCTTATGGCGTACCGATAGAAATTCAAATTCGTACCGAAAAAATGCACCGCATGTCAGAGTCAGGTATTGCTGCACATTGGTTGTATAAGTCCGATGATGACGACCATTCGCATACGAAAAACCGCGCAACAGAATGGGTGCGTGATTTACTAGAACAGCAAAAATCGACAGGCAATTCACTAGAGTTTATTGATAACCTCAAAGTGGATTTATTTCCTCAGGAAGTGTTTGTTTTTACTCCTCAGGGCAATATTATCAAGCTCCCTAGGAAGGCGAGTGTAGTTGATTTTGCTTATGCCGTACATACGGATATAGGTAATTCCTGCGTCTCAGCACGTATAGATAAACGCTTGGTTCCTTTGCAAACACAACTCGATAATGGTGTCACGGTAGAAGTGATTACCGCCTCTTGGGCACGACCTAACCCGTTGTGGCTAAATTATGTGATTACCACTAAGGCACGCTCAGGCATTCGCTCTTACCTCAAGCACTTCAAACAGCAAGAAGCGATTAATCTTGGTAGGCGTTTACTGGAAAAAGAACTACTGGATATTAACAAGACGTTTGCAGATATTACCGAACAAATGCAAGAGCAACTTTTAGAGTCACTTAGCTTTCATAGTTTAGATGCGTTATTTGAAGAAATTGGTCTCGGTAATAAAATGCCTTTTTTGGTTGCTAAGCAACTTAGTCAGACAGATATTAGTGCCTCGATCAAATTAGATGATAGTGTGACACGTAAAGAATCGCCCTTGATTATTAAAGGCACCGAAGGCATGGTGGTAACCCTGGCAAAATGCTGTGGCCCTATCCCGGGTGATCCTATCTTGGCATATTTCAGTGCAGGTAAAGGCATTGTGATCCATCACCATGAGTGTAAAAATAGCCGTGATGATCGCAAAAAATCGGCTGAATGGCTGGATGTTGAATGGAGTAACGATGTCACTGGCGATTATCAAACGGAAATACGCATAGAACTTTTAAATCAGCGCGGCACTTTAGCGACGATAGCCTCTACCATTTCTAAGTTAGATTCTAATATTGAAAAAGTACATATTGCCGATCAAGATGCGCATGTTTCAATTGACATTATTACGCTGTCAGTTAAAGATCGTGCTCATTTAGCTAATATTATGCGTGCGCTTAAAAAACTATTAATTATTTTAAAAATTACTCGCACGATTAAATAAGGATTTTTATGTCAAAAGAAATTATTCAAACCAGTGCCGCACCACAAGCGATTGGTACTTATTCGCAAGCGGTTAAAGTCGGCTCAACGGTATATTTATCAGGGCAGATTCCACTCGTTCCCGAAACGATGGAAATTCTTGAGGGTGAGATTAGTGCGCATATAAAACAAGTCTTTGATAATCTACGTGCGGTTGCACAGGCTGCGGGGGGCGACTTGCAAGATATTGTTAAGTTGAATGTGTTTTTAACGGATTTATCGCATTTTCCCATTGTGAATGAGATTATGGGCGAGTATTTTACTCAGCCTTATCCTGCTAGAGCGGCTGTGGGTGTTGCTGAGTTGCCTAAAGGTGTCGCTGTGGAAATAGATGCCATTATGGAGATAATGCAGGAGTATTCGCATTAGTTTTAGGGCGTGTGGGCTTTAGCCTTTACAGTTGGTGGCTTGTGCAGGCTAAAGTTTTATATGATCAACTTTTTAGCAGTGGGCTTACAGCTCGTTTAAATACTTTTGATACAAAGTAGAAAACGAATAGATCGAAACCCCTTGATAATTAGCATTGTCTCTGTTTTGCTCATCTAATATCTGTTGTGCCTGAATAATCTCTGCGTAACTGTTAAAGCTTTTTGCATCAATACCAATGACTGTAGGGGCTTTGCTCATCTCATCTTCTGCTCTGCGCTGAATCCTAGATAGAGAGTCTGTTGCATAGACCATAGGCACTAAATGATCTAAATATTCGCCTAATAATTCTGCATCGCCAGAAGGGAGTAAGCCCTGCTCAGCCCACTCATTATATTTCCACTGAAGTGCTGCTGAGAACTCTAAGCTTGAGTCGCCAAGGTGAATAATAGGTTCTAGTATTGCAATTAATTCAACATATTGTTGCATCAATATTTCTACTGTTTCCCAGTCGCCTAGTTTTTTTGCACTTTTCCATTCGGTCAAGGAATGAGGTTCAGTATCAATATGAATACCTGAAAATTGTTCATCTATTAATGCATTAGCTTGATAGTCTATTAGCCAAGTGACCATCTCTGCTGATCTTGCATGTCGCTCTCTTAAGAAAAATGTATTGTCCATTAAAGTCATTGCATGTATTTCGATATTTTCCGCTGTTGCCAGTGCAATAAAATCTTCCAGTTTATGCGTGTAATATAGAGAGGCATCTTCGCCATTAGGGAGTAATTTTTTAGCGCTCACGGCGAGATAGACTCGATTAATCTCTAATTCAACCAGCTGATTAATGGTGCTGGTATTGTCTAGGCTAGAAAAACTATACATCCAAGTCGTTTTAGCGGGCGTGTCAGCATTGACTATCAGAGGGGCTATCAGTAATAGGGCTGGTATTATAATTTGCTGTAGAATTTTTGTTAGTTGCATCAGAGTTCTCCTTAGAATAACTGGGCACTTAAAGTTTTCAAGTGAAAATCATGCCATGTGAGGGAGAAATTAACTGAGAGGTCGCGCAAGTTTTTTATATTTTTATTGCTTCAATATGAGAAGAACTTTTCTTTAAGTGATGAGGTATCGAGTGGATCTCACCTAAGAAAAGAAAGAAGTCAGGGGGGATTTGAAAGGGGGGGTGAACTTAACGGTACTATTAAAATTTTCAAATCTCGCCTAAAATGCCTTATAAACTACAAATGCCCTCTTAATTATGATTAAAATAACGCGACTTATATTGATAACTTTTCTGTTTTTAGCCGGCTGTTCTCTTACTGCAGAACGCAATGCTCCGCCCGCTCATTTGATCTCTAAAGTCTCTATTCCTGGTATTCCTGCGGCTAGGTTTTGGGCAGATGAATGGCCTGATTTTAGTATTCAAAGATTGAGATCTTTGAATGATAGTGAGTTACAAGCGATTTCTTCCGAAGTGTATAATATCGAGCATAATTATCTTGCCATTTCAGGGGGTGGGGCAAATGGTGCCTTTGGGGCAGGCTTGTTAGCAGGTTGGGCTGCAAATGGATCGCGTCCTAAGTTTACGATGGTAACAGGGGTGAGTACGGGTGCTTTAACGGCTCCTTTTGCCTTTTTAGGTAGCGAGTATGATGACAAGCTTAAAATGATCTATACCACGACTTGGACTAAGGATGTCGCAACAGAAAGAAATTTAATTGCCGCGCTTATGGGGGACTCATTAGCCGATACCGCGCCTTTACAGCAGTTAATTAGACACTATATGACTACTGAAGTTATGGATGAAATTGCCAGCGAGCATAGGAAGGGGCGGCGCTTATTTATTGGCACGCTTAACTTAGATGCAGCGCGTTCTGTTATTTGGAATATAGGGGCTATAGCCAATAGTGACTATCCCGAAAAAATCACCTTAATACATGAGGTGATGCTAGCCTCTGCCGCTATTCCCGTGGCTTTTCCTCCTGTGATGATTACGGTAGAACTTGATGGTAAGCAATACGATGAAATGCATGTGGATGGCAGTGTCGGCTCGCAAGTCTTTGTTTATCCTGCTGCAGTTAAGTGGAAAAAGCTTACTCAACGCTTAAAAGTCAAAGGAAAACCTCAAGTTTTTATTCTTAGAAATGCTTTTATGGAGCCCGATTACAATGGGGTTAACCGTAGTGTATTGCCGATTGCAACACGCTCTATTGATGCTTTATTAAGAGCGAGTGGTACGGGGGATTTATATCAGATTTATGCCTTATGCCGCCGAGATGGCAATGATTTCAATCTTGCTTATATTCCAGCTGACTTTACGGAAAAGGAAACAGAAGGCTTTGACCCCATTTATATGCAAAAGCTATATCAACACGCTTATGATTTAGCTTACCAAGGTTATGACTGGAAAAATGGTCCTCCAGGTTTTGTGACTTCTGGAGAATAAAGGTAGTCTCTAAGCTTTATTTCTCCTTTAAAGTAACTCTGTAGCCTTTGTATTGCTGAGGGACTGTGTTAAATTAAACGCCTTGCTAGCGACTAAGCTAAGCCTGTTTTTTAATGAAATATAATGGAGATGAGTATGAGAAAGTATATTGCCGAGTCCTTTGGTACCTTTTGGTTGGTTTTGGGCGGTTGTGGAAGTGCTGTATTAGCCGCGGCATTTCCTGATGTGGGTATCGGCTTATTAGGGGTTTCTTTTGCTTTTGGTTTAACCGTCTTAACCATGGCCTTTGCCATCGGTCATATTTCAGGTTGTCATTTAAATCCAGCAGTTTCAATCGGCCTTTGGGCAGGTGGACGTTTTCCTGCTAATCAATTGCTACCTTATATTGTTGCTCAAGTAATAGGGGCTCTTATTGCGGGTGGCGTACTTTATCTGATTGTTTCGGGGCAGCCAAATTTTACAGGTGTCGGTGGCTTTGCTGCTAATGGGTACGGCTTACATTCACCAGGGGGTTATTCGATCACATCTGCCTTAATTACCGAAGTGGTGATGACTATGATGTTTTTATTTGTCATTATGGGAGCGACTGATGAGCGTGCTCCAGCAGGTCTTGCACCGATTGCAATCGGATTGTGTCTTACTTTGATTCATTTGGTTAGTATCCCTGTCACCAATACATCGGTTAATCCAGCGCGTAGTACAGGTGTTGCTATTTATGCAGATGGTGGTTGGGCAATGGGAGAGTTATGGTTATTTTGGGTCGCACCTATTCTGGGGGCTGTGCTAGGGGCAGTTATTTATCGTTATGTGGCAAGTGCTGAAGTTGAAGCGACTTAAAGGCAATATGTTATAACGTAGGTTGGATAAGATTTTTTATTGCGCAGCATTAAAAACGTCATCCGACATGCTTGAGATATCCAGAATGTCGGATAACGTTATCTGCGGTACGCTTCGGGCTTTTACGGCTCACCAAAAGAGGCGATTCAGCCCACAGCTTTAAACTCGCCGGCTTGCTTATCTTTACGCACCTTATTCCAATCAAATAGTTTGCCATTCATACTAATATAAACACCTGCAGGAAGCAGTTGTACAGCTGTTATTGCTGTACCTAGATTAAATAAAGCATCGGAATTTTTAATACTATAGGGAATCATTGCACCAAATAATACGATGGTTTTATTACTTGCAAGAGACGCTAGCTGCTGTGCCGTTTCAACCATAGTATCTGTACCATGGGTAATCATAATTTGCTGGTACTCAGAATTGATGCACGCTTGTTTAATTTGCTCTCTATCGCTTTGTTGCATTGCTAAGCTATCTTTTAGCATCAGCAACTGTGTGTCTAGTTCTATATGGCAACGTGCTTGTGCTAGCATCGTGGGGAGGTGAGTGGCTGAGAAGTCTAGTTCGCCCTTTATCTCGTTGTAGTGCTTATCTATCGTACCGCCAGTAATGAGCAATTTTATCATGCTAATTTTTGTAATTTTTCTGCAGCAGCTAAGCCAATTGTGGAGCTGGGCTCTTTATCAACAATTCTTTGTAAGATAGAGCTGCTAGGCTCTTTTAATAGCTCAATAGCGGCAAGTCGTATGCTGGGATAATGCGCATTGAGAGCGGCTAGTTCTCTGAGATAAGGCGTGGCTTCGCGTAACTCATGTAGCATTAATTTTTCGGGGTCTCCCGTTAGTAGGTCGCGTAACAAGTTGCCATAACGGGTTTGTTCGCGGACTAGCTCTCTGGGGTCTAATTTGGGGATTTCGGTAGGGTCTTCGCAACAGCTCATGATATTTTTCCCGTAAAAAGTGGAGTCTGAGTGAGACGGGGTATTTGCCCCGTCTCTAAGTCTATTGTTACTGCATAGGCATTAGCTTACGCTTAAAAATAGACCCAATCTATTTTTCATCATTTTCGCAGCTGTCACCTTGACAGGCGCTGCAATGGTCGTTCCAGATAGGGTTTTCTAAATCATCTTCTTCTAACTTAGCTCTATCGTCAGGGTAAATATGCCAGAATGATTGGTCGATTTTGGCATTGTCATAGCTATTTTTGTTTTGATGGTTGAACGGGCACCACCAATTTTCGATTACTTTGACTAAATACGCATGCCACTCAAACAAGCCGACACTGACGGGACAATACCAAGTGCAGTTTAAAATCCAATATAATCTGGATTTTGCAAGACTGATAGAAAACGTGCCATCCATGGTGATTTGATTTTTTAAATTATAACGGTGACTTTTCCGTTCGGGTAAAAAATCAAACAGTGTTTTTAAATTTTCAGCTCCTACCATTTTTAAATGGTAATAGGAAAGTAGACCACTGATTAAGATAAAAGGCCAGGTCAAAATGGGTAAATACACCAGCATTAGCCCAATAGTTCTGCGCCATACTGGGATTTTATTATGATTGCGTCCTATTTTGACGCGATGTTCTTCCTGAGTTGTTGTGGACTCACAGGCTTTCATTGTTGTTCCTCTAAAGAATTTTATAAAGGCGTATTTTACTCTCTACTGAGGCTTGGAATAAAAATTATTTAGCTGCTTAGTTGATGTACTCAGTTGGTGTGCTTTTGTTGCTAGGAATAAGCGCATACAATGGGCGTAGGATTTAGTGGGCTGTAAAAATAATGATCATTAAGGTGAGGTAAGGGTGAATAGTTTCGTAGTAGGGCAGCGTTGGGTGAGTGCGTCAGAGCCAGAGTTGGGGCTGGGGATCATGATTGAGATTCAGACCAGCCGAGTGAGTGTGCTTTTTTTAGCCTCTGAAGAGCGTAGAACCTATGCGCAAGATAATAATCCTTTGACGCGTGTCAGTTTTTTGTTGGGCGATAAAATTGAAACTGAAAGCGGAGAAAGCGGGGTGGTTCGCGCGGTGACTGAGCAGGATGGCTTATTGCGCTATCAGCTCAGCGATGTTTTATGGGTTGATGAAATGGAGCTAAGTCATCATCTGCAATTTAATAAGCCGCAAGATCGTTTGTTTTTGGGGCAGGCAGAAGCAGGGCGTTGGTTCTCTCTGCGCTATGATACATGGAAACATCTACAGCGTTTACACAGCAGCCCTGTTAAGGGTTTATTAGGTGCGCGAGCGGCTTTAATTCCGCATCAACTTTATATCGCACACGAGCTTGCTAGGCGTGAGAATTTAAGAGTCATGCTAGCCGATGAAGTGGGCTTAGGCAAAACTATTGAAGCGGGGTTGATTTTGCATCATCGACTACAAACGGGGTTATCTTCGCGAGTACTTATTATTGTGCCAGAGAGCTTATTGCATCAATGGTTAGTCGAAATGCTACGGCGCTTTAATTTAAGATTTAGCTTATTTGATGAGCAGCGCTGTGAGGCAATTGAAGAGGGTAATCCTTTTTTAAGCGAGCAATTGGTTTTATGTAGTTTGAGCTTTTTTGAGGACTATCCAGATAGAAAATTACAGGCTTTAGAGGCTGATTGGGATATTGTGGTGGTGGATGAGGCGCACCATTTGCAGTGGGATGAAGTGCAGCCTAGTGATGCTTATTTATTTTTAGAGCAACTTGCCAGCTGTGTAGAGGGGCTGATTTTATTAAGTGCCACGCCTGAGCAATTGGGCAAACAAACGCATTTTTCACAGTTACGCTTATTAGATGCAGATCGCTTTCATAATTTTGAGGTGTTTTTAGCAGAGCAAAAAGAATTTGAGCCGATTGCTCGGTTAGCAGAAAAAGTGGTGCATGAGGTTGAACTGCATGCAGAAGACGAGTTGCTTTTAGCTGAATTAGTGGATGCCAAATTAGCTCAAGACTTTATTCAGGCTAGCGATAAAGCAAGCTTGACGGATGATGTTGTCGAGCAACTCATTGATCGTCATGGGACGGGGCGTATTTTATTTAGAAATTCTCGGCACGTGGTGCAAGGTTTTCCTGAGCGAGAGTGTTATGCCTATCCACTACAAGGCGATGAGGCGCAGAGTGATGCTATTTATTTACAATGGTTAGTCACACAATTACAAAGCTTAAAAGATGTGCAAGTTTTATTGATTTGTAAGCATGCTGAAACAGTCTTGCGCTTACATAAGCAATTACGGGATAAATATGCCTTAAAAGTTGCCGCCTTTCATGAAGGTATGAGTATTGTGGAGCGTGATCGCTCGGCGGCTTATTTTGCTGATCCAGAGGCTCAAGTACAAATTTTGTTATGTTCAGAAATAGGCAGTGAAGGGCGTAACTTTCAGTTTGTACATCATTTAATTTTATTGGATCTGCCAGAGAATCCAGATTTATTACAGCAGCGAATTGGGCGCTTAGATCGCATCGGACAAAAGCATACCATTCAAATCCATGTGCCGTATATTGTGGCGAGTCAGCAGCATAGTTTGTATCGCTGGTATGCAGAAGGCTTGAATTTATTTCAACTCAATAGCAATGCGGCGAGTGAGGTTTACCAGCAACATAAACAAGATTTAGAGAATGTGTGTGCGAGTGCCGAGCAGCTAGGCTTGGAAGCATTAGTGCAAAGGACGGCGACTCTAATGCAAAAAATTGAAGCAGAGATGCATCAGTCGCGGGATCTACTTTTAGAATTAAATTCCTGTCGTAAGGATGTGGCAGAGCAATTGATTGAAGATATTCATAAGGTCTCCGATACGCGTGAGCTATGGGCTTATATGGAAACTATTTTTGATTGCTTTGGGGTGGATTCTGAGTATCATTCCGCTGCTTGTGCGGTCTTACAGATGGGCGAGACTCAGCGAGCCAGTTATTTTCCTTATGTTCCTGAGGATGGTGTTACCGTCACTATTAATCGAGACATTGCCTTGGCAAGAGAGGATATGCAATATCTGTGTTGGGAGCACCCAATGGTGGTTGAGGCAATGGATTTAGTGCTATCAGATAATATTGGTAATGCCGCCGTGAGTGTGGTGCAACATGATGCCTTGAGTGCAGGGCAATATTTACTAGAATGCTTGTTTTTAGTGGAGTGTAGTGCGCCTGCAAATTTACAGTTGAGTCGTTTTTTACCCGCCACGCCGATTAGGGTCTTAATAGACCAAAAACAACAAAGCCTGACAGAGGCTATTTTGCATGACGAATTGGTGGAGCAGCTTAATGAGATAGAGAGCGAGCAGATTACCGCTTTTATGCAAGGGGAGCGAGAGGCTATTAAAGAGCTATTAGAGCTTGCCGAGCAGGAAGCAGATCGTAAAATGCAAGCTTTGGTTGTGACCGCAGGGGGACAAATGTTGCAGGTCTTAGCTAAGGAAATAAAGCGGTTAAATGCTTTAAGTCAGTTTAATGTCAATATTAGTGAACTAGAAATAGAGGCACTTAAGCAAAAAGCAATTGATTCGCATGGTTATATTAATGATGCAAAATTGCGCTTAGATGCCGTTCGCTTTATCATAAGCACTTAACTGCAGCTAATCAGTGTAGAATACACGCAATTATAATAAAAATTAAGGTATAGAGGAAAAACATGGGGCTTTTAAATTCAATTACAGGTAAATCTAAAGTTAAAGCGGGCAATAAAAAAGTATTGGCAGCGCGAGAAAATAAAGACGCAGCAAAAGCTGAAGCTTTATTATCAGAAGCAATGCTTGCTTATGGTCAGGTTGCATCTGATAGTTCAGCTTTTAAAGATGCACTTTATAATTGGGGTATGGCGCTGCTCTATTCTGCGAGACTGAAACAAGGCGGAGAAGGTGCTAAAGGCTTGTATGAAGAAGCGGGCAAAAAGTTTTCCTACTGTTTAGTCGCAAAAGAAGATTATATGGCTTCGGCACTTGATTGGGGGGTGGCTTTAATGGAATTAGCGGCTTTGCAAGAAGAGGCCGAAAAAGCACCAACGTATGTGCTGGCAAAAGAAAAATTTACACTTGCCGATAGCATTCAATCAGGTGTTGCTTCTTATAACTTTGCTTGTTTACATGCCATTGCAGGTGACTTTGAAGCGTGTAAAGCAGCTTTAGAGTTAGCACATGAATATAGAAATCTACCTGATGAAGACGATATTTTAAATGATGCTGATATGCAAGTGGCAAAAACGCAAGCATGGTTTACAGAATTTCTTGCGGCAGTGAATGCGCCAGAGTCGGAAGAAAAACCTAAAGAAAGCGATGAAGAGAAGGCTGAAGAGGATGTGAAGTATAGCGATACTAAGATCGTCACTGACGGTTACAAAGTTGAATATGATAAAAAATCTGAGTAAATTTTTTAAAGCACTAATTCTTTAGTAAAATACTTGGTTTTTATGAGTGTAATAATTTATACTCAGTGTATTATTAATACTTAGGAGCGAGGGTTTATTGAATTCTCATTCCTTTCATTATCTTGGAGAAACAAACATGGCTTACGAACTACCTGCTTTACCTTATGCACAAGATGCTTTAGCACCTCATATCTCAGCAGAAACATTAGAGTTTCATTACGGTAAACATCATCAGACTTATGTGACAAACTTAAATAATTTAGTACCAGGTACTGAATTTGAAGGGGCTTCAGTAGAAAGCTTGGTTGCACGTGCATCAGGTGGTATTTTCAATAATGCAGCACAAGTATGGAATCACACATTTTACTGGAACAGCTTATCGCCAAATGGTGGTGGCGAGCCAGAAGGTGAATTAGCAGAGGCTATTAATGCTGCTTTTGGTTCATTTGCTGAATTCAAAGAAGCGTTTACAAAATGTGCAGTGACAACCTTTGGCTCTGGTTGGGCTTGGTTAGTTAAAAATTCAGATGGTAGTTTAGAGCTAGTCAGTACAAGTAATGCAGGCTGCCCTTTAACAGAAGGACAGACACCATTATTGACTTGTGATGTATGGGAACATGCTTATTATATTGACTACCGTAATGCACGTCCTAAATACCTAGAAGCATTTTGGGCATTAGTTAACTGGGAATTTGCAGCGGCAAACCTTGCAGCTTAATATTGTGCAGTTTATGTAGGATGGGTAGAGCGTCTTTTTGCGAAACCCATCATTACATGCCGAAAATGATGGGTTTCACTGCGTGCCTAAAAAGACATGCCGTGCGTTCTACCCATCCTACGAAGTGCTATATTTTTATGGGTACTTATTCATTTTACGTTTGTAGCCAAGAAAGTAGCTCTTTTTAGAGGCAAAAAAAAGCCTGAGTTTTTTTAAAACTCAGGCTTTTTTGTGCGCGCTTTATTTAACCACATGAAGATGTGAACGCCGTGGTGGCGGTGTCTCTTCGGGGGGGATGTTATCCTCCTCAGGATCAAATACCATGCCCTTGCCACTTTCTTTGGCAAAGATTGCCAGTACTGAAAAGGTAGGAATTGAAATATGCATGGGCTGACGATTAAAACTTGCATCAAACTCTATACGCTCATTGCCTAGCTCTAAGCCATTAATAGCGCCAGGGCGAAGGTTAAGCGTAATTTTCCCATCTTCAATATAAGCCGTAGGCACAGACACTTGAGGGTGGCTAGTATCCACTAATAAATGCGGCGTTAAGTCATTATCAATAATCCAGTCATGGATAGAGCGAATAAGATAAGGCTTTAACGGGGTCATTTTTTACCCGCTGGTTTTACCATTTCTCTTTCATCTTCGCTCAGGCTTTCTTGGAAAGCTTCACGACTGAATATGCGCTGTGAATAAGCGGTAATCACGCTAGCACTTTCAGGTAATTCAATACCGATGCTGTATAAGCGCCATAATAACGGGGCTAATGTGCAATCAATTAAAGAAAAATCTTCGCTCATAAAGAATTCATTGGCTGCAAATAAAGGCACAGCAGCAATTAAGCTTTCTTTGAGCATTTTTTTAGCACGTGCTGATTTCTTTTCCCCAGAATTTAGCACTTCATCCAGCAAATGATACCAATCTTGGTCGATACGTTTAATGACCATACGCGCATAAGCACGTGAGATAGGATCCATTTGGTGTAAAGGAGGATGCGGAAAGCGTTCGTCCAAATATTCCATGATGATGCGAGAATCATATAAAACTAAGTCGCGCTCAACTAATATGGGGGACGTGCCGTTAGGATTTAACTCCAGCAGGCTTTCTGGTGGATCATTAGGATCAAAGTATTCAATTTCAGCGGTGACACCTTTCTCATGTAGAGCAAGTCTTGCACAATGACTTAAAGCACAAGTAGGCGAAGAAAATAAGGTCATGACCGAACGACGAGTGTTAACAGTTACCACGAATTGCAACTCCCAAAATGGTGAAGGATTAGACAAATATTATTATTATACCATGGTCTGTGAGGGGTGGGGGTTTAAAATTTTAGGGCTACCGCGTTAAAGCGGAACAAAGAGTGCACCGCATGACTCACTGCCATTAAGTTAAGGCGAAAACATAGGATGTGCTGAGGCACGAAGCGCATCTTTCGGATCTTTGATGCGCTTCCTAGCGTCAGCACATCCTATGCAATACTTAGGAACGTGCACGTTCCTTAACTGAATGGCGGTGATGCCCCAAAAGGTACGCAGTGTGATACCCTACTATAATGCGCCGTGTTAGTTGCTAGCCCAAACTGCACACTATATATAGCTTCAGGATATTGCTCCCTTCACGCTTCTTGTCTCGGACTCAGCTTATTTTATTTCCTTAATACTAACAACTTCAAACCAAGCCCCGTTATCATTATCTTGGAAACTTAATACAACAGAATAAGCGAGACCGCTAGCAGTATCAGTCACTCGTGGAATTAAAACTTGCTGAGTTTCTGCATTATAGGTCGCGCGATAAGTTTTTAGTACGCTATCTAAATCTGATGTACCCAGTTCTGATAAAACAAATTTAAGAGGACTATTTTCGCTACGAGCCTGAGGTGTCTGTAGGTCTAGTGTTGCCGTATAAGACTCCTCATTGACACGAACCCTAGGAATACTTAGCGTTCCAGTGCTTGAATCAAATGTTGCCGAACTGGCTGCTGCTCTCTCTGAAAGCAGTGGTTCTAGCCCTGTGCCAGTGATTTTGATCGCATATTGGTCGTCACTAAATGGAAAAACAGTTATATATTCTTCGGTAACAGCATAAGATTTAATAGCCCCTGGTGAACCATCATCATTATCCGCGTCGTGACCAGAAACGGGAGTACCTGGTCGCGTTAAAATAATAGTTCCATCACCACAGTCTTCAGACTCCCCATTACCTCTTAATACTGATGAGATCGCGAATACATAGTTTTTAGGGTCTCCATCGCCAGCGTTAGTGTTAGTGTCAGCTTTAACGCCAATATCAACACTATTTAATGTATCAAAACATGGATCAACAATACCTATTAATTGGCCTTCAAAATTACCTTTTCTATAAGCAGCATACATGTGACTAATGGTGTCAAATTCAGGAGTAAGAATAGTTGCACCACTTAAGTCAACTGTTCCCGCCGTTTCATCTAACCAGCGTCTTAGACCTATATTACGATTAACAATGCCTGTTATATTGCCATCCGCATCTTGATCAAGAGCAAAGACATAAAGCACCCAGCTTTTTTTACCAAAGCAGCTAGTGCCTTTAGGGCAGACTTCTAAGGTAATAATTTCATCCCCTTCACTAGGAAGAAAGTACCAATCAGTATCAAGTGTATCATATAAGTGACCTAAGATATTTCTAGAGGAGTTAAGCGGTGTTGCTTGTTGAGGCGAGTTATTAAATTCAACATCTACATTATCATAAGGCTGATCATCAGGGTTTTCAAAAATAGTATCGCCATTGGCATCAATAGGGTTACCAATAATTTGTATGATAATTTGTGCGTTAGCACTTTCACCAGAATTAGCAAAGTAAGTATAGCTAAAGGTATCGGTAACCACTTCCCCTGCTTTTAAATTAGTAATGCTAGTGGCTGTTTCATACACCTTATAAGTATAGTCGCCATTTGCTTCTAATGTGATCGTTCCATAAAGACTACTTGGCGAGCTAGAGAGTACGACATAGTCACCATTACTGTCATTAGTGATGACGTTATTATTAATAGTGGCTGGGATAACGTTGCCATCGCCATCAAGTAAGTTAGGAGTGATCGTTACATTGTCATCTCTAGCGATAGGTGACTCAGCCCCTCCTGAAAATGCGGGGTCAGCATTCACATCAATGGTTAAATTAGCGGTATCTGTTGCCCCATTAGCGCTTGTTAATGTATACGAGTAAGTTTCTGTATCTATGCCTGTAGTGGGTAAATCAGCATTAGTTGTACTCTCAAAAAGCGTATAGGTAAAAACACCTGATGTACCTGGCGCATTAAGAAAGCCGTATTTTCCCGCTGATGAACCATTAAAGTTTATGCTGCTACCGAAACGGTCATTGGTCAGGACATCACCTGTTGCAGATGGGAAGGTATTTATGACGACAGATACATGGTCGTTATTTGCAATAGGAGCTTCTGCTTGTGCAGGATCATCTGTGCGAACGTCTATAGTGATAA
>WTCM01000231.1 GCA_013138595.1 Methyloprofundus sp.
TCATTAGTTCGCCAGTAAATCAGCTATCATATCAACTCTTTCTTGAATTTTTCTCCCCCCTGATTTATCAAATGATTTTTTAAAGTTTTCATCATTTATTACCATGATATTTTTTAATTTTGCCACAAATTCTTCTGGGGTTATATCTATGTCACTTTCATCAACTTGTGCAAATGCTAACATTTCTGCTTCAAATACCAATCTATTTGATGTTGTATTCCATTTGTTAGTATTAGATTTAAATATTGAAAAAGCTTTGTCCCCAAGAAAAAGTGTAATTTTTTTAATCGTATTATGAAATAAATTTTTAAGTTCTAAAATTTCTTCATCACCAATATTTCTATTATCTTTCATGTATTTAGTTAAAAAATAACTCAACTGATTAACTCGTTTTAATCCACTGTTATGATAAGCAAAAAAACGTAGTACTAATTCTTCATGGGCCATATTATTTTGGTCACTTTTTAGCCTCAGTTTAATAAGAGATCTAAATTTTTCATCACTTGCTAATTCTTTTAAAAGATTATTAAATGACCCTCTAAGGGTATTATTCCTAATTTCTTGAGGAGTTAGTTGAATACTCCCTAAATTTAAACGTTCAAAAACCTCATATTTTACTTCTTCATCAGAATCATTAAGAATCACTATTGCTCTTATTGATCTTTTTCTTATTTCATCTTTATCTTTTTGGTCAAGCTCCGAATAAAGCTTGTCATTCACGTCTGTCCTAATTTCTAATTTTTCAAGTCTAAAGTCATCATTTAAAAAATCTTGAAATGTTCTTAATCGTTGTTGTCCATCTATCACTTCATAAGTAAGAGTTTCTTCTTGCTCTGCAAAATAAATAACAGGGATAGGAATATTAAGTAAAAGTGACTCAATTAGTCTAGATCTTTTATTCTCGGACTCATCATTTATTCCCCAAACATAGTTTCTTTGATAGTCAGGGGATATATCAATATCTCCATCTTTAATTTTATTAACTAAATCCTGTACAGAGTAATCATAAGGTTGAGTTATAACTCTTCTTGGTTTTTGTTTTTGCATGAAGCACCTTCTTAAATTACTCTAGATATAAAATTATTTCACCAATGTTCTACACTGATTAGAACAAATAAATAAGATTGTTCAGAAATTACAACCCAATACACGCATGATTGAATCTAACGCAAAGAAATAGTCTCTGTACGCCCATTCATTTCAAAATCCAACTTATCTTCACATGCTAACCAACCGATTGCTCGTTGCACTTCCGTTTTGTTGAGTTTGGTTAAAGTAATAATTTTAGTTGCGCTCATCGGTCCGTTTTCATCTAAACACTTCCAGACTGTTCCTGCTAAATTGCCAATTGCTTCACTCATAGTTTTGCCTTGTAAATAAAAAATAAATAAAAATTAAGTTTGTGGTTCGTCAGGAAGAATAATATTAAGCTCTAAAGTTTCCTGTTCATCGTCACTATCAAAGTTGACCGAGATTGCATCTTGATCGACTTTGATGTATTTTTGTATCACTGCTAATAGCTCTTTTTGTAGCTCAGGTAAATAAGACGGTTGATGGCGCGAGCGTCTTTCATGGGCGACAAGAATTTGTAAGCGTTCTTTAGCAACTTTAGCCGAGTTAGGCTTAGTGCTCTTAAAGTAATCAAGTAAACTCATGTTTAACTCCCAAACAGTCGTCCAAGCAGACCTTTTTTATTTTCGTCAATAAATCTATGCGGAACCTCTTCACCTAAATAGCGGTTCACAATATCCGTATATGCTTGGCCTGCATCACTGTTTTCATCCAGAATAACAGGGATACCTGAATTAGAGGCGGTTAAGACAGACTGAGATTCGGGGATCACACCGAGTAAATGTAAAGATAAAATATCCTGCACATCGTCTACACTTAACATTTCGCCTAGTTTAACGCGCTTAGGGTTATAGCGCGACAGTAAAAGGTATTCCTTAATAGCTTCGTCGTTATTTTCTGCGCGTTGTGATTTGCTAGATAATATTCCTAGCATGCGGTCAGAGTCACGAACAGAAGCAACTTCTGGGTTAGTCACCACAAAAGCATCATCGGCAAAATACATCGCTAAATTCGCCCCCCGCTCAATACCTGCGGGTGAGTCACAAATAATATATTTAAATGTTTTGGATAGCTCTTTCAATATTTTACCCACGCCTTCTTTAGTTAAAGCATCTTTATCTCGTGTTTGCGAAGCAGGTAAGATGAAAAGCTGGTTACAACGCTTATCTTTAATGAGTGCTTGGTTGAGTGTTGCTTCGCCATTGATCACATTGACAAAGTCATACACAACACGGCGTTCACAGCCCATAATAAGATCAAGGTTACGTAAACCGACATCAAAATCAATAACAGCTGTTTTAAAGCCTTTTTTAGCAAGCCCCATGGCAATTGCAGCACTGGTTGTGGTTTTGCCCACGCCGCCTTTTCCAGATGTGACGACAATAATTCTAGCCAATGGTGTATCTCCTAAATTTTGTTGATAAGTAATGCTTGTTTGTCTAAATAAATATGCACGGGAGCATGGCGTACGGCATCGTCAATATCTTCACTGATGCGGTAGTTACCTGCAATTGACACTAACTCAGCTTGTAAATCGGAACAAAAAATCCCCGCCCCTTCATCGCCTTGCACGCCTGCTAGTGCGCGTCCTCTTAAAGTGCCATAAACATGAATACTGCCTTCTGCCATAATTTCTGCACCTGCACTGACTTGTGCAATAATCGTTAAGTCACCTTTTACATAAATACGCTGCCCTGAGCGTACGGGTTGACGAATGACAGTATTACCGACGATAGACGTTGTGGCTTTATCGCTAGCACTTTCATCATTGACGACAGGCGCTGTGATGGTTTTAGCTGCTGGTTCGACGGGGGCTGCTGGCGTTGAACGCTGAGCAGACATCACTGGTAGCATTAAGTCTTTTGCGGCATGTTTTTGTTCAGCTGTCGCACCACGAATACCAATCGGTACCATTTCAGCATTACGAATCGTATCCACTAGTGCCGCTAAGTTTAACTCCTGATCATCAAGTGCCTGTAGGTCAATCAGCAAAGAAGAGTTTTTAAAAAACTCAGGTGCTTGATTAATTTTCTCACGTAATTGATGGCTAATAACATTGATATCGGTACTTAAGACATTGAGTACGGGAACCGTTATTACGCCACTTTTAAATTCAAAAGCGGGAAAGTTTGCTGAAGTTTTTTGCGGGTCGCTGGACATGGATTAATCAATAATAACTTACTAATACAGGGATTTTATCATTGCTTATTAAAAAAAAATACGCTAGATAAAAATAAAATTTAATTTGTTTAATAATGTGGGGGAATTGTTTTAAGCCTTTCTCGCCTTTAATCAATTTTAAAGTGATGCACAAAGGCTGTGGATAACTCTGTGTATAAAGAAGGTAAAAGTGATTCGAAGGCTTGATTTTTGTATGCTTGAATCAAATTGTATAAAAAAACGACAGCTTAATATTGTTATTTAAAATCAAAGTATTGAACTTGTCAAGAAGATTGCGATGGAGGTTTTATGATTATTTATGAAGAACGCTCTGAGTTTGTGCGTAAGTGTTTGAATGTTGTTGTATGGAACGGTATTTAAGCACTCTGAGTTTGAGTCGTTTATGCTTATATTTTTTTGGGCCAGGACGTTAGATTTTGAATTTACGGCAAATGTAACCCAGAATTTTAATTCATCCAAAAATACTAGGTTACACTTTTATCGCTTAGCTTTTAATCAAAAATATTACCCACTCAGTCTTTGGTCAATGCTGTCGCCTAGAATTTTCTCAGCATCAGGGGTAAGCTGCTTCTATGAGTATTTTTGAGTGCTATCGAATCTGATATTGCTTTTTATTAATAATTTGAAATAAACTCAGCCCAGCTAAGCCGATAAACGCGATAAACGTCCAACCGGGGATACTTAAACCAAAAAGAGACCATAAAACATCCGCACATTCACCCGTGCCATTCAGCATTAATTTGACGGTTTCAGCTAAAGGGAAATTTTCAAAAATATACTCTAAACCTGGGCTGCATTCTGGGACTTCTTCGGGGGGTAAGTTTTGTAACCAGACATGGCGCGCAGAAATAGCCGAACCTGCCAGTGCACATATAGCTCCCAGAATGGCATAGATTCGTATGCCTTTTTGTAAGGGGTTATGAATCGCTGCAATTAGAAAAACGATGCCTGTCAGTAAAATCGCAATACGCTGTGAGATACAGAGAGGGCAGGGCTCCATTTCTTCAACGATTTGGAAATAAGCGCCTACCGCTAACATACCAAAACATGCCCAAAAGCCCAGAAAAAACCAAGTTCTGGCATTAAAATTTATCATTCATTTACTCCAATTTCTTTTTTAAATTTTGTAATATCTCGATTAGCCCCTAAGATCACTAAAATATCGCCTACATCCAGTGTATGATCTTGTTCGCCTAGAGAGAAGTATAACTTGTCTCCTAGTTCTTTATCGACCACTCCAATTAAAAATAAATTATATTGCTCACTTAAGAGCAGTTGGCTGATCAGTGTTTTGTCTAAAATGGACGGGTCGGGAATGGTGATTTCAGCGGTATGTAAGTCTGCGCGACCAAAGACAGCTTGATCTAATACCCAAGTAATACTCGGCTTGGTGAGTAATTGGTAGACTTTGTTGCTGCATATCTCATAAGGGTCGATAATTTTATTAGCGCCTGCGGCTAATAGCTTTTCTGCTGAGCCAGGGCGCTTAACAATAGAAATGATTTGTAGCTGATTCTGTTTATCTAGGGCGCGTGCGGAAAGGGTTAAGAAGACATTTTCTGAATCGTGCTCTAAAAAACAAAACAGCGTACTGATGGTCGAGCCTATGCCTAACTCAATCAAGCCCTCATCATGGCGGTAATCCAGTAGTTTTGCGGGTAAATTTTGTTGCTCTGCATGCTCTATATGCTCAGGATTATTATCGACAATAATAAACGGGCTTTGTTTTTCACTCAATTGAGCAATCAATTCAAATGAGGTGCTATTATAGCCAAAAATAGCAATTAACTGATTCTCCATGCGGTTTTTTTCCTTAAGCGGCTGGTTTCTATTAAGTCTTGCAAATGCTCTATACTAAGTTGCCTGCCTAATAATACCAAAATATCACCTGAATTGAGTATGAAACTGCTCTCAGGATTAAAGTAAAAATGTTGATGACGTAATTTATAGCGGTTTCTACGTTTAGTATGGCTGGGGTGATCGCTGACAATACCAATTAAGCGCGCTTTATATTGATTAAATTCTGCGTCTTCAAGTGAGAGTCCCTCCAGAAAACAGTTATCTGTCACTGTTAAGGCTTCTATTTTGACATCTTTATTTTCATGTAAAATGCCATGAATCGCTTCAAAAGCAACGGGATGTCCCACATATTCGGCAGCGAGTAAACCCGCAGCTGTAAAAGGTTGCACGATATAGTTAGCCCCAGCTTGATACAGTTTTTTAACATTATCTTCATTATTAGCACGGGAAATAATATGAATATCAGCGTTTAAATAGCGGCTGGTTAAGGTGATATACACATTAGTGACATCATCGCCCGTGGTACACAGCACGGTTTTAGCACCATGATTAATGCCTGCTTGTTCCAGTACGGCATTTTTACTGGCATCCTCTTGGATGGCTAGATAGCCTTTTTTTTGGGCTAAGGCAATATGCTGTTCACTTTGATCGATAATCACAAAATGTAATTTATTGGCATGCAATTGTCGGGCAATTTCTTGTCCTACTCGCCCGAAGCCACACAGTATGGTGGAGTTGGTACATTTTTCTATATTGGTATTTAAGCGGTCACTTTGAAATTCGCTCATTTTTTCATTGAAAGCCGCGACTATAATTGAGGTGAAAAAAGCCAGTATGCCTAAGCCTGAAATAATCAGCGCAGTGGTGACTAAGCGTCCGCCTGTTGTGACGGGGGCAATATCGCCATAACCTACCGTAGAAATAGTCACAATCGCCCAATAAAAGGCATCATAAAGGTCGCTTATTTGTCCCCCTGCATTTTTATTTTCAAACATATAAATCGCCATACTAGCGGTAAAGGTTAAAAAGCCCATTAAAAAACCCAGCGTAGTGAGTTCAAAGCGTTTACTTTTAAGTACGCCGATAAACATTTGCGTACTTTGTGAGTAACGCAGTAATTTAAATAAGCGGAAAATAAGAAAAATTCGTAAAATACGTAGCGGTCTATAGCCAGGTAAAATCGCTAAAATATCAATAATGGCACTGGCTGAAAAAATATAGCTGAGCTTACTGCGTAGTACTTGTGCAAAGACTTTGGGTAAGCGAAAGGGAATATCTAAATATTCGCTATTTTCATAATGTTTAATAATTAAGCTATGTATATCCGAATACAGCCAGCCCCGTAATAGGTATTCACAGATAAAAATAAAAACC
>WTCM01000118.1 GCA_013138595.1 Methyloprofundus sp.
GGTATTGTTCGATTTCGCGGTTAATATAACGCATGACTTCGCGTTTATATTCTTTCAGTAAGCTAATATCATCATATTCAGGGTGTCCTTGAAAAAAGACAATACGTAAGCCATCTGGGCTAACGGCAAGATGTATGCCTGCCTCAGCACTTGCCACGAGTACTTTAATGCCTTTTTGTTGTAAATCTGCAGCAAAAACTTCATTAAAACGCGAGTGTGGCACATCAAATCGAGTATTGATCTCTGCCGTTAAAGGGTGTTTACGATCCATCACGGTATGTGAAAAAACCCCCCAACGCTTTTCGGGTAAAGGTGTTCTTTCTATGTCATAGCAATACTGAATTAAGGCATGAGTCGCAAGGCAAGAGCATAAAATAGAGGTGACATTTTGTTTTGCCCAACTAAACACTTCTGTTAAAGGCAGCCAGAAGTCTTCATCTTGCAGCTGAGGATGGGTGACGTTTGCACCACTAATAATCAAGGCATCCAAGCCGTCTAGTTTGAGTTGCTCAAAGGTTTCGTAATATTGGTCTATATGCGCTTGTGCTTTTGCCCCTCTCGGTAGCCCGTCAATGGTAAAAGGGTGTATATGAAACTGGGCAATTTGATTGCATGCACCGATTAAGCGAAAGAATTGGCGTTCGGTCGCCTCTAAGGCGGCATCAGGCATAATATTTAGAAAGCCGATATGTAATTCACGAATATGCTGATGGCTTGCGCGGTCAGAGTTTAGAATATCCTCTCCCTCTTCGCGTAAACGCTGAAAGGTGGGGAGTTGGGTGTGGGCAACTAAAGGCATGTTGTTTTAAGAGGATTGTTGCGCGATTGCGGCTGCAATCAGTTGGATGAAGTCGTTTTCGTCAGTGACTTGGGCAACCTCATTGGCATTCAAGGTATAGCCATATTGATCAGCAATACTTTGGTAACGTGGTAAGCGAGATTGAAATAACTCAGGGAATACCCAGCTCACAAATTCATCAGGCGGAATAAGGCTGCTATCGCTGTAATTATTATCTTGCATAAATTGCGCTAATTGTTCATCCAGAAACTCCTCTCGATAATAAAGAGGTTTAGGTGAAGATTTAGAGCGATTGATAATCGTTTGATTCAGTTCGGGCGAGGTTTTGATATAGATAATGAGCGTTTGCTGGGCAAGGTAGTCTAAAACATCTTGATTATCTAGCTCGCAAACGCTTCCCCCTGCGTCATTGATGAAATTTTTATAGGCGTAAATATTCTCAGCTTTAGCAATAAAATCACCGACATCAAACATTGCTGCAACTTCAGCTTGATGATGTAAAGCCTGTCGGCGTTTAAATTCATCTAAGGCGAGACCACCTAAGCGGCGATCGCCTATTTTGCCTAAAAAGCTGGATACAGGGGCGAGATTATCCACGGTGACGTTATTACAAATATAAATAGAATCAGTCAGTAATAAATCACGTAGAAAAGGCACTTCCATCGCTTGTTGCTTAATATTATCTAAGATGGGTTCGCCAAGGTACTTCGTACCTATGCGGTAGTCGCCCGAATAATGAAACCATTTATCTCGGGGTAACTTATTTGCCAAGGTGGTTTTGCCTGCGCCTGACATAGCAAGTAGGGTGATGCGTTTGGAATCCCAATTTAAGAATTCCTGAGAGCTCATTTTCATGCCTAGCGCTTCCTAATCTTGATAGTCTTTGAGAGGCGTATCATCTATAGTAGAACCTCCTCGATCAGAATAGCCTAAATCATCAGAGCTAATCTCGCCAAAAGGAGCGCTCCAGTCCTCGGGGGCTTCAATAAAATCAAAGGTTGAGTTATACCAAGTATCGTTATCATATTCACTTATATCACCATTAAGGTATTGCACCTCAATGCTATCATCGCTTTCTTCAATAGCGACCACTTTAAAGGATAGTGAATTTTCGACATCTTTATACCATTGGTCGATCACGGGGTCTGTTACAGTCGTCATAATAAATTCCTTGTTTTGAGTCTGCGAATATGAGTTGTTTTTTTGTAACTTCTCATTATTCACTTGCCTAGAGCAATACAAAAACCCGTCATTCCTGCGTGTTGTTAGCAGGAACCTATGCTCAGCATAGATTCCCTATTAAAAGATTTCGGGAATGACGAGCTTTTTTATTATTTGCCCGTAAATAATAAGAAGTTACGTTTTTATGCCAATCTTGTTAGAAATAATATTATGCTTATAAACCATAGAATGCAAGGTCTTTACGTGATTGAATACTATTTGTTATGACTGTTGATAGGCACAGGCTTTGCTTCTTTAAGTCGCCACATAAAGAGTAACAATATGCTGCCAAGGCTTAATAAACCAAGTTGCAGTGGTGGCCTATCATGCAAGATACTGATAGATAATGTAAAGGTGGCAACGACCAGTAACATTGCCTTAATTTTTGCGCTACGGGTAATGCTACGGCTTTCTTCCCACTGCTGTAGAGTAGGGCCTAGCCAGCGATTATGTAATAGCATGCTGTGAAAACGGGGCGAGCTTTTAGAGAAGCAAGCAAGCGCAAGGATTAAGAAGGGGGTGGTGGGTAAAATAGGCAGTACTGCGCCAATAAGACCTAAGAGGCAGAATAGTAGCCCGAAAAAAGTTAATAAATATCTTTTAATTTTTTGACGCATGAAGGTATGCCTGCAAAGTGATGTGTGCCTATTATACGTTGTCGCTGGAGAGTTGTAGATTGTGAGCAATAATAATTTCTTTAGACTGAGCTTAATTATTCCTTTAAACTTAGTTTATTATTCAAATTAGGAATCAATATGGAAAGTAATACAAACGAAAATTCTAAAGGTCGCAGAGGGCTTATTTCTATCATAGGCTTAGTGATTATGCTTTTAGGGATGATGGCAACTGTTCAAGCCGATGGCTCAATTATTCCAGATTTGGTGCTTTTTGCGGGCGGAATTATGATTTTGGTCGCTGAAAAAGCAATGATTAATGAGGGCGGTCATCAATAAGCTTAGTTCCCGTAAGGCTAAAGAGGCTGTGCAAGTATTAGGCGTAGCTTGGGGATGCCGCCATTAAGTTAATGAAAAGAGAAATAAAATCAGAGCCTTGAAACGAAAAGCACACTGTAGGATGGGTAGAGCGGACGGCATGTCTTTTTAGGCACGCAGTGAAACCCATCACAGTGTTTAAGCGATTACTCTTCAGATAATATTTGTTTAAGAAAGGGCAGGGTGAGTTTACGTTTTGCAATTAAGGTTGACTGCTCTAGTTTGGGTAATAACCCCCATAAAGCACGCAGGTCACTCGCATAATGTTTATTCAAAAACTGCCCTACTTGCGGTGATATTTCAAATCCTAAGTATTTGGCTTTACAAGTAAATGCCGCAATTTGTTCACTATCAGAAAGTTCGTGTAATTTTAAGCTTAAACCCCAGCTCATACGCGTTTTAAGGTCTGCCAGCTGTAGCGGGATCTCGTTGGCAGGACCGTGGGCTGAGATCACTAATTGGTGGTTATTTGCGCGACTAAGGTTGTAAAAGTTAAATAAAGCAAGTTCCCATTCACAATTACCTGCACAGTATTCAATATTATCAATACACACAATATCTGAGTCCTCAATACCATCTAAGACACTGCTGGGTGGTAACTTACCTGCTTTTAGCTCAAGATAAAAAACGGAACGATTTAAATACTGAGCATGTTGGCAACAAGCTTGTAGTAAATGCGTTTTCCCTAAGCCTTTATCGCCCCATAGGAAAATCTGCTGCTCCCCTGTGCCATTTGCAGTGCGGGTTAAGTGTCTCACGACTTCTTCATGCTTGGCGGTATAAAAGCTAGCAAAAGACTGTTCAACTTTAAGGTCAAATTGGATTGGGATTTGTTCTGCCATAATTAACGGTTTCTTGCTGAGTGACGTACAAAAAGAGTACAGCCTAAGAAAAGAGCAAAGCTAAAAAACACCTCTAAAGAGGGGAGTAAACGCTCTGTACGAGAGTATGCTTCAACACTGCCGTGAATAAAATACGGCATACTTAGATAAGCCATCCATGAGCAACTTTTTAAATTACCTTTTAAAAAACCTCTAAAGGTAAATAATAAAGGGCTGACGGTCATAATTAATACCAAAGCGATCGGTAGTTTTTCAGGGGGAGATATGACGGTATTCCAAAGCATTATCAGGCTAAATAAGCCCAGATAAGCGGTAAAGGCAATGACATAATAATGACGTGCATTCATGGTGTTTTTAGTTTTTCTGCGGTGCGAGCTAGGCGTGCGCCTAATGCAAAGCAAAGTGTTTTTTCATCTTTGCTTAATGAATGTTGCGTATGAGAAACATGACTAGCACCATACGGCGTGCCGCCTGTTTGTGTTTCTCTTAAAGCATCTTCGCTACTGGGGATGCCTAATAATATCATGCCATGATGAAATAAGGGCAACATCATTGAGAGTAAGGTGCTTTCTTGACCGCCATGCATACTCCCCGTCGCGGTAAAGACAGCGGCGGGTTTATGAGTGAGAGAACCGCTAAACCAAGCTTCTGTGGTGTTATCTAAGAAATGCTTGAGAGGCGCTGCCATATTACCAAAATGAGTGGGGCTGCCTAATGCTAAGCCATCACATTGTTTTAAATCTTCTAGGGTCGCGTACAAGTGCCCAGACTCAGGGATTTCTTCGGCTGTTTGTTCGCAAACAGTGGAGATGTTTGCCACAGTACGCAAGGTGCATTCAGCATCAGACACCGACTCTATACCGCGAGCAATATGTTGCGCCATTGCTTTAGTCGCGCCATTACGACTGTAATATAAAACTAGAATATTGACCATGCTGAGGGTGACCTGTGTAAAAATCGATTAAAAATGATGTTTTATAAAATGCTTAACACGCTTTCGGGCGGGCGACCTACAGCGGCTTTTCCGTTAGCTAAGACAATCGGGCGTTCAATTAATTTAGGCGTGGCAATCATGCCTGCAATTAAAGCATCCCGATCTAAATCAGGGTTATCCATACCTGTGGCTTTATATTCAGCTTCTTTAGTGCGCATCAGTTCACGAGGCTGTAATGCTAATAGATTTAGAATAGCGTCTAGTTCCGCTGCTGTTGGCGGCGTTTTTAAGTATTCAATAATATCTACTTGAGCGCCGTTATCTTCTAGTAACTGCAAGGTTTGACGTGATTTACTGCATCGTGGGTTGTGGTAAATTTTGACACTCATCTGCATTGATTAAGGGCTGATTAAAAACATTAATAATAGCACATAATAAGCATTGGTAATGCTCGGCTAGTGTTAAGGTTTAGATTTTTTATAAGGGTTTTCTTTCGCTTCTGCCCATGAGGTACTTAAATAAAGTTCCTCAACTTTTTTTCGCGCCCACGGTGTTTTGCGGAGAAACTTAAGTGTTGAATTAATGCTGGGATCTTTAGCAAAGCAGTTAATCTTAATACGGCTAGCCATCGTTTCCCAACCGTATTTCTCGACTAATTGAGTCACGATTGTTTTTAAGGTAATGCCGTGTAGCGGGTCTTGGTTGTGCAATTTATTCATCAGGCGAGCTAGTGTCTGCTTTGCTGCTATTTTCTTTTTGTTCTGCTTTTTTAACTCGAATTTTGCTGCTACCGACAGCCGTACCATTCAGTTTTTTCATGGCAGCCTTAGCTGCACCCATTTTTGGCATTTCAACAAAGCCAAAGCCTTTAGAAATGCCCGTATCTTTGTCTAAGACTAGGGAGCAGGACTGTACATCGCCAAAAGTGACAAAAAGAGCCTTAAGTTCGGCTTCAGTGGTATTGCGTGGAAGATTGCGTATTAGTAGTTTCCTGGGAGTATTGTTTGTTTAGGGGGTTGCTATAGGAAGTGAGAGGAACGAAGTATTATTAAGCGTTACGAACTTATCCACCCATGGCAATTAAGTTAAGGGAAAATAGGATGTGTTGAGGTACGAAACGCATCTTTATAAGTACTTGATGCGTTTCCTATCGTCAACACATCCTATATCAATTAATTGCCGTGGGGTGTTTACGCCGTCTCTGAGCTTAATTATCGGTGCTCAAAAGGTTATTTCACATGCGCCAACCACTCACCGTGGTCTTCTCTGCGCCCATGTACATAATCAAAATATAGTGCTTGGATTTTTTCTGTAATCGGTCCGCGTTTACCAGAACCTATTTGACGGTCATCATATTCACGAATCGGTGTCACTTCGGCTGCTGAGCCTGTGAAAAATGCCTCGTCAGCCACATAAACTTCATCACGAGTAATGCGTTTTTCCACGACCTTTAAGCCTTGCTCATGTGCAATCGTTAAGATCGTTTCACGGGTAATTCCTTCTAAAGCAGAAGTCGTTTCGGGTGTATATAACACGCCATTACGCACGAGAAATATATTTTCACCACTGCCTTCTGCGACAAAACCTTCGTGGTCTAATAATAACGCTTCGTCATAACCCGCGCTTAACGCTTCTTGTAACGCTAAGATAGAGTTAATATAGTTACCATTCGCTTTCGCTTTACACATGGTGCTGTTGACATGGTTACGCGTGTAAGAAGAGGTTCTAATACGAATCCCTTTTTCCATGCTTTCATCACCTAAATAAGCGCCCCATTCCCAAGCTGCAATCATCACGTGTACTTTTAGGTTATCGGCACGTAAGCCCATGCCTTCTGAGCCATAAAAGCACATAGAGCGGATATAAGCACTATCTAAGTTATTGTTACTAATAGCATCTAAGTGAGCTTGGTTTAGTTCCTCTTTAGAAAAAGGAATTTTCATATTCAGAATATGTGCCGAACGGAATAAGCGATCAGTATGCTCTTTTAGCTTGAAAATAGCAGGCCCAGTACTGGTGTGATAAGCTCTTAAGCCCTCAAAGACACCCGCACCATAATGCAATGTATGAGTTAAGACATGTACTTTTGCATCGCGCCATTCGACCCACTTGCCATCCATCCATATTTTGCCGTCTCTATCATCCATTGTCATCATTATTGTTATACCTATTTTTGCTAGTGTTTTTATTCAGTACGCAATGCGTCTGTATTTGGGTATGTATCATAAAAAATAAACACTAATAAAACAATAAATTTAGCGGTTTAATTTTAGATATAAGCTAAAATAGCATTTTCTAATATTCAACGCCCCCCTTTTTTACCATGAAAGATTTAAAAATTACGCTGAGCGAACTTGATACGCCTGTTAAAATATTATTTACGGGTTATCTCACCACAGTCGCTATCGGCTACCTGTTTGCTTTAATCCAAATCCTATTTACACACGGTATGGCAGATGGGAAATTAGGCTTATCTATTGATGATATTGTTTATAGTTATTATGGTAACCGTTCAGGAACAGTGTTAGAGAAAAAACTGAATGGCTCAATGAAAGGTAAGGCGAGTGAGCAAGAGACGTTTAAAATCATGCAATGGGTGCGTGATGGTGCTGATGAAACGGAATTTACTAATTTAAAAATTAATAAAATTTTCGAGAAAAAGTGTGAAATGTGTCATAACTCAGGCGCGTCGGGTATTCCTGATTTTGCAGAGTTTGAAAATATTAAAGAATTGACCCATGAAGACGAAGGGGCGACCTTTAGTTCCTTGACCCGTGTCTCGCATATTCATTTATTTGGAATCAGTTTTATCTTTATGTTCGTCGGGCTAATCTTTAGCTTCTCAACCACCGCATCTAGTAAATATAAAAGTATTGCGATTGGGATGCCGTATGCCTTTTTGATTGTGGATATTTTATCCTGGTGGCTGACTAAGCTATCACCGATGTTTGCCTCATTGATTATGATAGCAGGTGCAGGTATGGGGGCTTCATTTGCTTTTATGTGGATCATTTCGATGAAAGAAATGTGGTTTATTAATAATCCTTGGTTCTGTGAGCCAGGCTCGCCTTGCCAGCGTGCGATTAAAGTGGTGAGTGGTTTTAGTTTAAATAGCTTGGCTTATATTGGCAAGAGACTCAGAACAGAACTTTTCCCTAAGCTTTTTTCCATATTAAAAGACAGCTTTAATTGGTTGTATAATAAAATGAAGTAAAGAGTGATAGGCGTAGGAACGCGCACGTTCCTTAATAAGAAATACATATCGTCGCTTGGGTTGCCATTTTTTTGGCAACCCAACTTTATGGGAGTCCAAAACACGTTTTGGGCGATAAATATATAAGCTAAATAGTGAGAATATAATGATTAAAATGATACACATGCTGTTTATTTTACTGTCAGTTGGCAGTTTCGTTTCACGCATGATGTTGGTGCAATTTAAGCCAGACCTATTACGTGGAAAAATAGCAAAAATTGCACCTCATGTGATTGATACTATACTGTTACTCAGTGGTATCACCTTAGTTTTGCAGGGCAATTGGATGGCTGGAGAAACGGGCTGGATTATGACTAAAGTTGTGGTCTTATTTGCCTATGTCGGCTTTGGTGTGATGGCAATGCGCAGCAGTGGCGCAAAGCGCTGGATTGCTTTTGTACTTGCCTTAGCAAGTTTTGGCTATATTATTTCGGTTGCAGTCACTAAGCACGGTTTTATTTAGTCAATGCCAGACTCCCAGCCGCACTGCTATCTATTTACCGCCTTACCCTGTGAGGCAAAGCCCTTAATTGCTTACTTTAAACTCAAAAAAGAGTTATCAGTCACAGCCTTTACGGTGTATCGCAATGCAGGTATTACCTTAACGGTCACAGGCTTAGGTAAGGCTGCAATGGCGGCGGGAGTCGCTTATACTTTTGCTCTATACCCCAGCGTTCGTTTAGCCGTGGTTTTAAATATAGGGGTTGCAGGGCATAAAGATTTTGAGCTGGGAACAGCGTTTGTCGCAGAAAAAATTAGCGACAAGGGTACAGGGCGGCATTATTATCCGCAGTTATTGACGACACCCCCTTGGGCAACTCACCCTGTCACAACAGTATCACGCGCAGAATTAAACTATGCAGCGGATTGTTTATATGAAATGGAAGCCTCTGCATTTTATGAAACGGCAGCACGCTTTAGCTCCAGTGAATTAATTCACAGTATTAAGCTGATTTCAGATAATCAACAAAACCCTAGTACGCAGGTTACAGCAGTGCAAATCAGTGCGTGGATTAATGATGCATTGCCAATGCTTGATCAATATAGACAGCAACTCATTCAGATTGCTAGCGAAATTCCGCTTATTGAAGTCTGTTATTATGCAGAAATCAGTGAGCAATGGCGTTTTAGTAGTCAAGAAAAACGACAATTAAAAAGCTTATTAAGTAAAAG
>WTCM01000207.1 GCA_013138595.1 Methyloprofundus sp.
CCCCCTAAGTTATGACCCCCCTAAGTTAGTTAAAGTACAACATAGGATGTGCTGAGGTACGAAGCGCATCAAGGTAGCGAAAGATGCGCTTCGTGCCTCAGCACATCCTATTTTCATGTTAACTTAATGCCAGTGATAAGTCGTTGGGGAGTGGGGAGCGAGAGTTTATAAGCTGTCCCGTCTTAAGTCGGTAGCCAGATATTCTATGTATTTTTGTTTTGTTATCATGGGGTATAAAATACACCCAAATGCTCAATTTGCGAAAGTCCTATAAGTGTATTTCTGTTGGAATATAGGGGGGGGGTAGAGGCAACCGCTAAACCATAGAGATGTTGCCAAATAAAATGTACAACACCTGTTTTATCATTATAAATCAACAAGATACAATAAAAATCAATGACTTAAAAGTCATTTAAAATCAATAAGTTACTTATTTGGCAACATCTCTCATATAGGGTTTCAGTTAAGATTTGTGGCGATAAGCCACTAACGGCGATTAATATGCGTTTTTTATAATCCTGTATTTGCATAATGATTCCTTGTGTTGAATTGATTTCTTATGTCTTGGGGTTTAGTATAATTTATCTTTTTACATTAAACATGTTTCACAAATTTGTGACTTTTGTATAGGCGGATATTCAACAGATTTTTTTATAATAAACCCTGAAACTCACTAGGCGATACGCCTGTCCAGCGTCGAAAAGATCGACTAAAGCTAGAGGCATTTTGATACCCCAGCATTAAACTAATATCAATTAAAGAATGATCTGAGGTTTTTAAAAGGCTTTGGGCATGAGTAAATCGCGCTTGGTCAATAATGCTGGAGTAACTAGACGATTGCTTTTCTAAACGACGCTGTAAGGTACGCGGACTTGTGCCTAGCATATCTGCCATCAGTTTTTTATTCAGTGCTCCACTGCCAAGGTAAGGAATCACTGAGGCTGCTAATTGCTCAGTCAAGGAATTGGCGATATTAGGGTAATCTTCTATATTTTGTGCTTCAGTTTGATGCTTATCGGTAAAATAAGTCAGCGGCAAAGCCAGTAACATCCGTGGCAGTAAAATTTTTAGTTCAGTCTGAGAAAATAAAATTCGACTAGGGTTAAGTAATGCAGAATTAGCGAGATCACGTGAGTGCGGGGTAGGTAAATGAATTTCTTCGGGTCGCCAATGAGTGCCTGCGGCTGTTTGAATTAATTGAATCATACCTAATAGCGTGCTGCCTATTACTTGGCTATGATCTGCATCAGGTAATAAACAAGGCGAGGCACTGATAAACCATATAAAACCTCCCTCTTGTTTAAGTTTAAAACGACTGGTGTTACTTTGTACAGGGGAAAAATAAATAAGCCGTTTTAACAAGCTATAGAGGTTACAGCAGTCTTTAAATAAAGGCTGCATACTGATAAGTTGTGTCCACGGATTATTGTTGGTTGTCTCTAAACCATAATAGCGATGTCCCTCACGCTGAGAAATCGCTTGTACAAATTTCCAACAAGGTATTTCAGGCAGTAATAAGTTTAGATCATTAGGCAACTGTGCAGGTAAATGCAAGGACTGCAAGATACTTTCGACAGGCGAGCCTATCACTTTTGCTTGGCGATAAAAAGCCTCTAAGAAAGAGGCTCTAATCAGGGGAAGTGTCGGGGACTCAATCATCATTTAGGCGACTCACGGGGCTAATAAAATGCAATCTCATTCTAGTACTCTGCGTTCCACAATGCAACGCATCGACCCAAGCATTTCCACGCGGAGCATGGAAACGAGAGTCTATCGCTTGTCCCGTATGAAATGTATAGCCATCGCTTACTATGACGGCTTATGCTCCTGAATCACATGAATATCACTCTGTGGATAAGGAAAAGAAATCCCTTCTGCATCAAAGCGTTCTTTAACGATACGGGTAATATCCCAATAAACCCCCCAATAATCTGAGCTCTTGACCCAAGGGCGTACAATAAAATCTACCGATGACGCGCCTAAAGTATTCACTTTGATGGTTGTCTCTGGTTCTTTTAAAATCCTGTCATCCGCATCAATAATGCTTTTCAAGACTTGCTCTGCATGAGCCATGCTATCGTTATAACCGATTCCAAACACTAAATCGACACGGCGAATGCTTTCGGCTGACACATTAGTAATAATATCGCCCCAAATTTTATTATTAGGGATAATCATGCGCTTACGGTCAAAGGTCAAAATCGTGGTAGACACTAAATTCATTTGTTTAACTTTACCCGAAATGCCTGCGACATCGACAAAATCATCAATATCAAAAGGGCGGTAGATTAAAATCATCAAACCTGATGCAAAATTGGATAAAGCATCTTGCAGGGCAAACCCCACCACGAAACCCATCACTCCCATCCCTGCTAATAAAGGGCCTATTTCTATACCTAATTGGGATAAGGCAATAATAATCCCCAATAACATAATAATTTTATGCACAATAGAGCCTAAAAAATTATGTAATAATTGCGACGTTTCAGCCTTAGCTGAAGTTGCCTTATTAATCAAGCCACGAATAAAGCCCGCAATGATTCTAAATAATAAGATAATGCCTATAAACGCTAAAATACGAAAAACAATAATCGGTAAATTAGTTTTAAACCAAATAGTGGCATTGCCAATTAACTGTTTAAATAAGCCAATAACGGCTTTTGCTTCCACTTGTTCATTAAGAATCTTGCCTGTGGCAAGCACTAAAGCTTGCCCAAACTTAGTGGTATTCATTTCCAGCTCTTGCATAATGGCAATCATTTTTTCAAGGTTTTCGGCTTCCGATGCTTTTTTCCATTCTAATTGCCCTAGCTGCTTTTCTAAGTTCTTTTTTTCATCCTCGGTTGCCGTTTCCATATAAGAATTAATCTCATTCATGGTATCTAAAATCAGTCGAATTCGCCCTGTTTGAGAAATAGCAATATATTGCACCGTACTCCCTAAGTCTTCACTACTTTGAGTGACATCCATGCCTAGTATTTTCTGACGTTCAATATTTTGTTGCCAAGCGGTTAAGAGTTCATATTTTGCTTGTTTGGCACGTTTAATGGCAAATTTAGTTTTATTGTCTTGGCTATCTTCCTTACGTAATTGATTAATTATTTTTTCTAGGTTGGCAGACTCCTCTTTTAATATAGCCGCCTGTAGGTTTGAAATAGTTTGAATTTCTTGTAATAACTGTTGAGTGTCAGGGGCGTTAGCCTCCATTTTTTGCTGAATGACAATAACAGCATCTAATTCATCGCGCAATTCTTTTTCTGTTTCAGCGACTAGGCTAATAATTAAGAGTAAGTCAATCGCAGGGACTTTTTTGAATTTCTTTTTAAGATTTATCGATTGTTTTGATAGTTGATCAATATTTGCTAACAATTCTTTGGCTTTAGCGTGATCAGAATTTTTTTGACTAGCGGCTTCTTTGCTTATTTCTGTAGGGGCAACACCTGTTGTTGCTTCTGTTTCAGCTTGTACTGTCAAGTAAGAGCAATAGCTAATTAAAAATAAGAGAGCAATCTTGAGAGGAGTTTTTTTCATTGAGTGACCATATTATGATGAGAAAAGGGGGGGGGTAGGCTCACGGCAATTAAGTTAAGGAAAAAACATAGGATGTGCTGAGGCACGAAGCGCATCTTTTAGGCACTTGATGCGCTTCGTGCCTCAGCACATCCTATATCAAAAGCTTAACTTAATGTTAGTGATGGGTAGGCTGGGTTAGATTTGCAAGCGTAGCACGGCAAACGTAACCCAGCCTACGGTATAACGTTTTTTTGATTAAAAAAGGTTTAATCAATATATTTAATGGTTAACTTTTCAATTTTTCCAGTAAATTTAAACGGCACTTGTTCATGATAATCCAGCGCGACCGCAGAGCCAAGATCCATACCCACATCAAAAGTTTCTGATGCAGTAAAAATAGCAGGAACCGTTGTTTCAGCCATGACTTTACCCACCACTTTACCATTCACTTTTAAGGTAATAAGCGAAGGCGCGAGTGGTTTTTTCGCTTGTGCTTTAACAATCACCTCAATTTTTACTTTACCCGTTGGGATTTTTTTACCAGAACTCACTTTGTAACGGTTCATGGTCATGGCATTGTACTCTGCTTTAAGCACGCCTTTATCCATATAAACCGTAAATCCCGCAGAAATTCCCCCTACCGCATAAAGAACACCACTAGCATTTTCAGGAATATCCACTTCAATATTAGAATGAGTTGAAAAACCACTTTGAAATTTTGGGGCAGAGGCTTCATGGATGCGTGTCATTCCTTCATACATGTGCCATTCAGTCAATGTTGATGATTTTATTTCCTCTGGATGATAAGCCACCATATATAAAGAGCCACCAATCGGAAACACTTTATTATGCGCGGCTTCTACCAAGAAAGCATTTTTCATTTCTTGCAATTTTTCAGGGTTTTTCTTGGCTAAGTCATTTGCCTGTGAAAAATCTTCCGTCAGATTATAAAGCTCCCAAATATCGTTATTTGGATTCCAGTCAGCAATTTTTGATTCCATTGGATTCCAAGGGGTTCTCGGCCCAAAAGTGCCTGCAAACCAGCCATCCTTATAAAGCCCACGGCTGCCCATCACTTCAAAATATTGCGTGCTTTTTTGTCCTTTAGCCTCGGCATCATTAAAGGTATATGCCAAAGAAACACCGTCTAGCTGATCTTGAGCAACGCCGTTATAAAAATCAGGCGGGGTAATATCAAGAATGTCATAAATAGTGACCGCAATATCATTCACATGATGAAACTGTGAACGCGGTTTCGTATCAGGTTTAATTTTAGCTGGCCATGAAATAACCATTGGGTTACGTGTACCCCCAAAATGAGACGCGACTAATTTAGTGTTTTTAAAGGGTGTTGAGCCACTCCAAGCCCAACCATGATGATACATAGATTCTAATAAAGGGCCGCCTAATGCCTCTAAGCCGCCATATTCGTTATTTAAGACACTGATTTGTTCGTTCACAGTGGTGGGCATATTATTTTGTGATAATAACTCAGAAAGAGAGCCATTAATGCCTTCCGCTGAAGAGCCATTATCACCATTAATATAAATGACTAAGGTATTATCTTTAATGCCTAGCTTATCTAGCTCATCAATAATTCTGCCATATTGTCGATCCGTATGCTCTAAAAAGCCTGCAAACACTTCCATCAAACGAGTTTGAAATTCACGTTGATTGTTAGGAATATCCGCCCATTTTTGCATACTAGGGTTCATATCGGTCAGCTTCGCATTGGCTGGAATAACGCCCATTGCCTTTTGACGTTTAAAGGTTTCTTGACGTAGTACTTCCCAGCCCTTATCAAATTTCCCCTTATATTTATCTGCCCATTTTTTTGCCACTTGATGAGGGCCATGCACCGCACCTGGTGCAAAATAAATCATAAAAGGTTTATCAGGATGACTCATTCTTTGATTACGCATAAAGGTAATCGCATGATCAGCCAAATCTTCGGTTAGGTGATAATCTTTAGTTTTTGGATAATCAACCGCTAAGGTATTTTCAAATAACATGGGTTCATATTGGGCTGCTTCGCCCGCAAGAAAACCATAGAAATAGTTAAAGCCTAAACCTGTTGGCCATTGGTCAAAAGGCCCTGAAGGCGTTATATCGGTTGTGGGAGTATTATGCCATTTACCAAAGGCTGCGGATGTGTAGCCATAAGCGCCTAACACCTGAGGCAAAGTAGCCGTTTCTCTGGGGATACTCCCAATATAACCATCCCAGTCAGAAGCAAATTCAGAAATTTGTCCATAACCCACACGGTGATGATTTCGACCTGTTAACAAAGACGCGCGTGTCGGTGAACAGATTGCCGTGGTATGAAAAGCATTATATTTAATCCCTTCTTTTGCCAGTTGCGTCAGCGTCGGGGTATTAATGGGACCACCAAAGGTTGAAGTATTACCAAAACCTGTATCATCGGTTAAAAAGATAATAATATTTGGGGCATCTTTAGGTAAATGATTCGCTGCTTGTCGCCAGTGATGTTCTGATTCTTGCAGGCTTATACCTACTTTACTTGCCGAGGGTGTTTTGGGAAAAGGTAAGTTAGCTTGTGCGAGTACAACACTAGAAAAGCTTAAACCTA
>WTCM01000177.1 GCA_013138595.1 Methyloprofundus sp.
CCCCAAAATGGAGAAGTCAGTAAAATAAGGGGCTGTAGGCAATTGTATAAAAAACATACAATTCTATAACTTATTGATTTTAGGTTATTATGATACTTGTGTGTAAGGAGATGCCTTTAAAGGAGGCAATATGATATTTAAAAAACAAATAATAAAAAATAAAAGCAATGGTTAGTAACCAACTAATGCCTGTGGCTATCGCGGCTCCTGCAATGCCATAATCTAAAACAAACATAAACAGAGGATCAAGAACACAATTGATTACCCCTGCTAAGTGAAGTGGCTACACTAAACAGGACACATCAGTAAGTCAGGGCTATGAACTTGAGGCGGGGGCATAGCTTCCATCTTAAGTTAATAACTGTATTTTAAGTGACATTCATCAGCTGAGCGCTGAGTTACAGCCCCTCCTCTTTCGCTATTTTAGAGACCTTCCAAGGGTTCCATTTATCATTAAAAGATACCTTAAAAATAAGCTCCATTAAATAAGCATAGGTTCTTACCGCTCTGAGAAAAATTCCTGTATAAAAAGGTATCAGCGGTAAATACATAAATAAAATAAAATAGCTTTTATCTAAACGTCTACCATACAACAAGCAAACGGTTATATAGTCAATAATATTCGCCATCACATAAAAGAAATAATTGATGGCAATAATATAAACTAATATATCACTGACTGCATTAGCTGAAAGAATAAAGATATGAATAATATAAAACCACCATTTAAAATTTAACACTACGTTAAAAAAGACATTATCAGCTACCGCGACAAAGTTTAATAAATTAAAGCCTTTGGAGGGCAATAAAATATCCAAATGCTTGCGCATTCTAAAGCGCACCATAGAGCGATCCCAACGAAAACGCTGTCTAGCTAGTTTAGAAAACTTAACAGGGGTATTGGTATAGCAAATCGCATCAGGTTCATGCACCACACGATAGCCAAGTTTACGAATTTTTAAAGTAATATCCCCATCTAAACCCGGTCCTACATCCCAGCCCCCTAAACGCTCTAAAATATCGCGCCGAAATGCCCCGTGTGCCCCAGAAATAATTCTGAGCACGCCAAGCAATGAGGAAATGGTTCTTCCTGTAGAGATAGATTTAGCATATTCAATCGCTTGTAAACGCGTTGCTAGCGAATCAAAGATATTAGCAACACGCACATCCCCTCCGACTGCGCCTATATTTTTATCGGTATAAAAAGCTAATAAAATAGTTTCTATGGTGTCACTTGCTAAATGTGAATCGGCATCAATATGCACGATATATTTACCCTTGGAAAAGGATAGTGCAGTATTGGCCGCTGAGGCTTTACCGCCCCGCTCATCATTGCGAATAAATTTAGCAATTTTTTTATCTTTTTCTAACTGCCGACAAATAATTTCCGTATCGTCATCAGAGCCATCATCGACAATAATCAGTTCATAGTTGCTATAATTTTGTTCCGTTAATGACTCCGCTAAACGTGGAATATGCTTACCTTCATTCTTACCAGGTACTAAGACAGAAACTAGCGGTAATTCTTTGTAAAGTGCCCTTCTTGCCTGAGCTCTGGAATCGCTAGATAAGATTTTTTTAGGAATATAGTAAAACAATAATAAGCCGTTAGTTAAGACATAACGAATCAGATCAAAAAAAATAAAGGCCCAGAAATAATTGATAAATTCTGTCGTTGTCATTTGATCGACAAACTGAATCAGCTCATAAATAAAATTATCAATTGAAAATAATAGACTATTCATTGGTATTATTTTTTAATAAAAATAGAGTTAGGAGATATATTTATAACATACAAGGCGTTACATTATCGTCTGGGTTACGTAACTTCTCATTATCCACGGGTAAATGCAGATAAAAGGTCGTCATCCCCGCAGTCTTTTAGCGGGGATCCATGCTTCAACGTAGATTCCTGCTAAAAGACTGCAGGAATGACGGGGTGATAGTTTAAGAGTATTTACTGGGTGGGATTGGTATAATATGCCATACCCGCTGCTTACTATAAACCGCTATTTTAGGTATAATCCCAGTCTTGCAAACAGATACATTCAGGGGGCATTAATGTGTGCGTTTTTGACATCACGGCTAAAATCCCAGCTGCTCGCGATTGTTTTCTTACTCAGTGCCTTAAATCGCTATAGCAGATACTCCCTCAAGCACGCCCATCTTACGCATAGATCCTGCATTACATACCGCTGTGATTTGGCGTATGGCAATAGATAAAGCCGAACGTTTTGTAGTCACTGCTAGTGATGATAAAACAGCGCGTGTTTGGGATGTGGCAACAGGGCAATTATTACAAACACTACGCCCACCTATTGGACTAGGGGGTGAGGGTAAGTTATATGCAGTGGCAATCTCTCCCGCTACCGAGCAAATTGCCGTGGCAGGTTGGACGGGCTATCAATGGGATAAAACTCACAGTATTTATCTTTTTAATCGCTCTACAGGAAAAATGCAAGGGCGGATTCGGGGCTTACCCAAGGTTATTTTTCATCTTAGCTATTCCGCAGATGGTTTGGTGCTCGCTGTCGCACTGGGGGCGGGTGAGGGAGTGCGCTTTTATAGTACAACAGCTATTATTAAAGGCGAGTATCAAGAACTTGCTAGGGGTAGTAATTATACCCAATCTAGTTATAGCATAGATTTTGACGCACAGGGGCGCAGTATCAGCACTAGTGATGATGGTTATTTGCGCTTATATAACACACAGTTTAAAAAAGTAGTAGAGAAAAAAGTAGCAGGGGGAAGTGAACCTTTTTTCGCTAGATTTTCACCTGATAATAGTCGTATTGCAGTCGGGTTTGATGATAGCACAGCAGTCAGCTTAGTATCGGCTAAAGACTTAAGCCCGTTAGCTTCACCTAAGACTGAGCTGTTTACTCAAGGAAGTCTAAATGCCGTCGCATGGTCAAAAAATGGTAAGCAACTGTATGCTGCTGGGCGTTATGATAATGGTCAGGGAAACCCTATTATCACATGGGCGACAGCCGATTGGACAGGTGAGCAAGCTTATGCGGCAGCACAGACTACAGTGATGGATATACTCCCCTTAGCGGATGGTGGGCTTTTATTTGCCAGTGCTGATCCTGCTGGGCGATTAGATAAGCAAGGGCAGAAAGTATGGAAGCAAGGGGCTGGGAAATTAGATTATAGCGGCTATACTGCTCTACGTGATTTTAAGCTTAGTGAGTCTGCCGATACAGTTCACTTTCATTATCGGTATGAAAATACCTTAGGGCAAGTCGAAAGAAAAACAGCACTGTGGGATTTAAAACAACTTGGTTTAACTGCAGAGAGTCAACAAACACTCTATGCTCCCTTGTTAAAAAACACTGAATTAGATGTTCAGCAATGGGAAGCCCAATATCAGCCACAGCTAAATGGCTCAGCATTAAGTTTAAGAAGTTATGAAAGGTCACGTAGCCTAGCTATTGCTCGCCCCATCAAAGATAAGCTGCCTGCCTTTGTGTTAGGCACAGAGTGGCAATTACGTTTTTATAATCATCTAGGTAAACAGCAATGGGAGCAAACTGTGTCTATTGCATGGGCTGTCAATATCAGTGCCAATAGGCGGTATGTAGTGGCAGCTTTGGGAGGCGGCACAATACGTTGGTATCAAACGAGCGATGGTAAAGAACGTCTTGCTTTGTATTTACATCCCGAAGCAATCACAGATCAAGCTAATCCACGCTGGATTGCTTGGGCTCCCGATGGCTTTTATGCGACTTCTAGTCAAGCGGCAGAAAGTTTAATGGGCTTTCATTTGAATCAAGGGGCGGATAAGGCGGCTAAATTTGTTGCGGCAAGTCAATTAAGCAGGGTGTTTGATCGCGCTGATTTAGTGGCACGTGCCTTGGATGATGACTATCCTCAGTTAGCCGCGCAGGCATTGAAAAAATCAGGGGATATTAACAGTATTTTAAATGCTGGGCTGGCTCCAAATATTCATTTACTTGGCGGTACTACACGGCAGTTAAAGAGTCGGCATTTTAATTTACAATTCAGCCTAGAAGATTTAGGTGACGGTATCGGTAAGATAGAATATTGGGTGGATGGTAAGCTAGTGGCGGCGAATGGTACGCGCGCGTATGCACCACGTTTGCCTGCTGGGCAGCAGGGCTATCAACGTGATTTTACCTTAGATCATGGCAAGCACCGTGTCGTGGTTAAGGCCTTTAATCAAAAGAATGAAATTTCCGCAGAATCAGAGCCGTTGATGCTAGAGGTGAATGACCCATACGCATCAAGCTAAGCAATAGCTTGCTTATAAGTCATTAATTTTGGTAACTACTCAGCGTAATTTTACACCCACCGAAGAAAATTCATAAAAAACTATGAGATAATAACCCAACTTTGACACTAAAAGCGACTCCTCTCTTGACTATAGATTCTACCGATGTTGATACGGCAATTGCTCATGCCAAGCACTTGCTTGAAATCGAACGCAATATATCACCAGGACTAAAGTCAGCACTAGAAGTTGTTTTATTATTAATCACAGTCCTCTTAAATCGGGTCACACTGAATAGCAAAAATAGTAGTAAGCCGCCCGCAAGCGATCCCAACCGACTTAAAGGAACGCGTCAAAAATCTAATAAACCAACAGGTGGACAAGCAGGACATATAGGCACAACACTTAAAAAAGTAGCCGATCCTGATGAAATTGAAGTCATAACGGTTGATCGTAGAACTCTCCCTAAAGGAAAGTATACCGATAATGGATTTGAAATACGCCAAGTGTTCGATTTGGATATTTCACGAAGGGTTATCGAGTATCGGGCGCAACGATTAATCAACGAAAAAGGGCAATCCTTTATTGCTCCCTTTCCAGACAAGGTAAAGAAAGCTGTGCAATATGGGGATGGAGTCAAAGCCCATATCGTCTACCTTTCTCAATATCAACTACTGCCCTATAATCGTATACAAGAATATTTCGCCGATCAATTACAAATGCCGCTGAGTGAAGGCTCAATCTATAACTTCAATCAACAAGCCTACGAGCAATTGGCAGGCTTTGAGAAAATCAGCCAAGGTAGATTGGCTGCTGTCGCTTGTCTTCATGCTGATGAAACGGGCATCAATATTAATGGAAAAAGACACTGCTTACACAGCGCATCGAATGATCAGTGGATCCACTTCTTTCCGCATACCAAGCGAGGCACAGAAGCGATGAATGAAATAGGCATACTTCCGCGCTATCACGGTATTCTATGTCATGATCATTGGAAACCCTATTATAAATATGACTGCCAGCACGCCCTTTGCAATGCGCACCACCTGAGAGAATTAAACCGAGTCTGGGAGCAAGACAAACATGCCTGGGGGCTAGAAATGAAGCAACTGCTTGAAAAAATGAATAATGCCGTCAATAACGCAGGAGGCGTATTACCTGATGTGGAAGCAGAATCTTGGAAAAATCAGTATCGAACGTTATTAGCCAAAGCAGAAATTGAATGTCCTCCGCCCGATAAGCCAGACAAAGCAAAGCGTGAGCGAGTTCCACGCAGTAAGGCGAGAAATTTACTAGAAAGGCTTCTTAATTTTGAAGAGGATGTGTTGCGCTTTCTGACAAATGAGCAGGTTCCCTTTACCAATAATGCAGCTGAAAATGCGATTCGGATGACCAAGGTTCATCAAAAAATATCGGGGTGTTTTCGTAGTATGGAGGGAGCTAAAATATTTTGTCGTGTTAGAGGGTATTTAGCAACTTGCCGTAAACAAGGCATGAGTGCTACTCAAGCAATGAGCCTTGTATTTGAGGGAAAGTTGCCTGAGTTTGCTTTGTGACTTTGTTCAATCCATAAAATACGCTGAGTAGTTACGTAGAATTAAGCGAAGGCTGTTTTGTAATGAAGCAGATAGGGATTAAGTGTC
>WTCM01000203.1 GCA_013138595.1 Methyloprofundus sp.
ACATTGCCGAGCGCATGTCTTGTAGTGAATCAACAGGAGGTACTGGAAAGTAACCGCCTTTTACGCCTGGACGGTGACCGATGTTACCATCTTCGTAGACTTTTTCAGAGTTCCAGCCTGCTTCTTCAGAATCAATTTTGTAGCTACAGCTACCCATGTCTGTGTTCCAGCGTACATCGTCAAAAACGAAAAATTCATTTTCTGGACCAAAGAAAGCGGTATCTGCAATACCTGTCGATTGCAGGTAAGCTTCTGCGCGTTTAGCGATTGAACGTGGATCACGTTCGTAGCCTTGCATATCTTTAGGCTCAATGATGTCACAACGTAAAATTAAGGTGTTGTCATCAAAGAAAGGGTCGATTTTAGCACTACTAGGGTCTGGCATTAAAATCATGTCAGATTCATTGATACCTTTCCAGCCAGCAACTGAAGAGCCATCAAACATATTGCCTTCTTCAAAAGTATCTTCGTCAATTGAATGTGCAGGGAAGGTAACATGTTGTTCTTTACCGCGAGTATCACAAAAACGAAAATCAACAAATTTGATGTCGTTTTCTTGTATCATTTTTAGAACGTTTTCTACTGACATTTAAAGCTTCTCCAAAATTTATAGTTGTTAGCACTATGTCGTGTCTGACTGTTGAAAGGTAGATATTACTATAGTTATGAAAAAAAAACTTAATTTATTAGCCTTTTCAATCTCTATTAAAATAAAAAAGCTTATATATTAAGTTGTAATTATTTGATATATAAGGTTATTTATTGGGGTATAGAGCATGGAAATAGGTGTGGTGCACTTCTTTGGTGCGTCGCTGTGAATATGATACGCGTTATTAATAAAATAAGTATAAGCAATTTTATGGTTAATTTTGTTATCATTAGCCTTTTTTCTAAGCCTTTAAATACATAACAATGACACGATTATTGACGGTTTTTATATTAACAACATTTTTAAGTGCTTGTCAGACAACAAGCGATGATGCAAAGAAAAGAATGACTCAGTCTCCTGGGGAGCTTACTTTTGGCGCAACTGCTGGAATGGATCCAGAGCAATATTTATTTGAGCAACATGCTATCTTTCGTAATAAATTATTAGATAAAGGTGTGGAGTCAAGAATAGAAGGGGACAAATTAATTCTGAATATTCCGGGTAATATCACTTTTGGTGTTAATTCAGCAAAACTGAACTGGAATGTACATAATATTTTGAATCAGATTACGCCTGTCTTACAAGAGTACTACCATAGTACTATATTAGTTTATGGTCATTCTGATGCAAAAGGGGATGCAGTGATTAACCAGCGTCTTTCTGAACAGCGCGCAAGGGTGATACGTGATTATTTTGTACGTAGTGGCATAGATCCCGTACGTGTGACAGCGAAAGGGCGTGGGGTTGATGAGTTATTGGTTGCAGAAGGTATCACTAGCGTTGATCGTTCTTTAAATCGCAGAGTGACATTAGAAATAACAGCCGTTAATAGAGCGGCTCCTGTTGTCGATGCGGCACAATAGTGAAGTACGGAGAGTACCAAAAGCAGTAAACTATGTTATTAATATCATTAACTGCCCTATCGTTTTTTGCATATACTTGCTAAGAGCGAGACGAGGCATTCGCCCCGTTTCTAACGTTTCAAAATAAAGCATAGAATGTTGTAAAAAATCAAACGTTACGGACGAGGTGAATACCCCATCCCGCTTAATAGGTAGGTTAGGGGGCATGCTTCACCCCAACCTACACATACTCAAGTTTTTAAATCGCCTGTTTAATGCGTTGAATTGCTGCTTGTAAATTTTCCATACTCGTCGCAATAGAGATTCTAATATGTCCTGGGCAACCAAATGCCGTACCAGGAATTAAAGCAACGCCTGCTTTTTCAATTAGGTATTCAGCAAATTCTAAATCATTATTAATACCCTCTAACTGCGCATAGACTTTTTCGACATTAGGGAAGACATAAAAAGTACCGTCTGTGGTTAAACATTCAAACCCTGCGATTTGATTAAGCTCTGCAACCACATAATCATGGCGTTTTTTAAATTCCACCATCATGGTATCAATACAGCCTTGATCACCGCGTAGGGCCTCTTCAGCAGCAACCTGAGCAATAGAACACGGGTTAGAGGTACTTTGTGATTGTACTTTACGCATGCCTGCAATGACTTCTTCAGGGCCTGCGGCATAACCAATACGCCAACCTGTCATCGCATAAGCTTTAGACACGCCGTTTAAGACCATAGTGCGGTCATACAGCTCAGGGCAGGTATTAAGAATATTAACAAAGCCTTTGTCCCAAAGGATATGCTCGTACATATCATCGGTAGCAATAATAATATTAGGAAATTCTAATAAAACTTCCGCTAAGGCTTTTAATTCCGCAAAAGAATAAGCACTGCCCGTTGGATTAGACGGGCTGTTAATGACAAATAAACGTGTTTTATCAGTAATCGCCGCACGCAGTTGCTCAGCGGTGATTTTAAAGTTTTGTGCTTGTGATGCTTCGACAATCACAGGAATGGCTTCAGCTAATAACACCATATCAGGGTAAGACACCCAATAAGGGGCAGGAATAATGACTTCATCGCCTTTATTTAATAAAGCTTGTGCTAAATTATAAAAACTTTGCTTACCCCCTGAAGAAACCAGGACTTGTTTAAGTGTATATTTAAAGCCGTTATCTTTATCAAACTTATCAATAATCGCTTGTTTTAAACTCACCGTACCATCGACTGCGGTATATTTTGTAAAGCCATTATTGATCGCTGCTATAGCCGCTGCTTTAATATGCTCAGGCGTATCAAAATCAGGTTCGCCCGTGCCTAGACCAATAATATCCTTACCTGCTGCGCGCATTTCTGCTGCACGCGCTGTGACAGCTAAAGTCGGTGAGGGTTTGACGGCACTGAGTCGCTGAGAAAGTTTGATACTCATTTAGTTTCCTTAAATTAGAGGGAGAATTAATAAAAATACTACAAACATTTTTATTGTACTAAAAAACCAGCGATTTTTCTTATTCAATTGCGCTTAATGCGCTAAGAGTCTCAGGGTTTATTGGATCCAGTGATAGCGCCAGTAAATGTTCAATACGTTGGGCAAATATCTTATAAGTCGCCTCAAATGCCGCGTGCCTTTCTTTATCACCCCCAGCGACATGGCTGGGCTCTAAGGTAGGCCAATGTATTTTGATTGCCTTGCTTAAATAACTCGGGCAGCTTTCTTGCTGCGCTCTATCACAAACAGTAATAACAATATTGAAAGCGTGTGTACTTAAGCTATCCCAAGATTTACTAGTAAGCCCCGTGGTATTGATGTCATGGCGTTGCAATAAATCCAAGGCTTCTGGGTTAATGCGCCCTTTTGGATGACTACCCGCAGAATAAGCGCTAATACGACCTTGCCCTAAATGATTAAAGACTGCTTCACCGATAATGCTACGACATGAATTGCCTGTGCAGATAACGAGGATATTTAGCATAGTGTGATGACCTCAAAATTTATTAGTCTGAATAATAGTGCTTTCCTTACATTAAGTTTTCAGTATTCTACGCGCTATGGCACGCCCCTCTCGAATCGCATAATTAGTGCCACGATCTTCTGGGTAAATCTGCGCCATAGAACAAATATGAAAACCTGCTTTAGGACCATTTTCAGCAGGAATCAACTGACTGTAATGTTTCTCTACAATGGGCTGCGACCAAGCAGCACGCCATAAATGCTGCGCTAAAATCCAATCACGCTGCATTTTTGGGAACATCTTTTGCAGATAAGGCAGTGCATACTCTAAGAGTTCATCAGCGCTCATGGAATAGAGTGTATCTGTAGTGGGGAGATATTTAGAAAGGTAAACAATATGCCTTCCTCCATAAGTGTCTGCTGTTTCAAAGTTAGTATGTTCAATCACACCCACAAAAGGAAAGCTAGGGTCATTAACATTTAGCCAATAGGTTTCAGATAAAGCGCGATCTAGCTCTAAAACCAAGCAGACATTACCAATATAATGGATACGCTGTAAGCTTTTTATATAGTCATCACTCGCCCAATTTTCGACCATTTTGGCAATTAAGGGCAGTGCCGTCGTCGCAATCACGCGCTTAGAGGTGACCACACCCTTTGCGGTTGTTGTCAGCCACTGCTCGCCTTGAGGACTTATTTTAGTCACCGCATTATTGGTTTCTATACGTCCGCCTAAAGCAATTATTTTTTCTGCAAGCGCATCCGTTAAGCCGACAAAACCGCCTTTGAAATAGGCAAGCCTTTCACCGCCATCTTTATCACGACTCCCTCCGCGTAATTTAAGTTTATTCCAAAACCAAACGGCTGAGACTTGTTCAGCATAAGGGCCGAATTTACCTTTGAGTAAAGGCTCCCAAATAATACGGTAGACATTTTCACCACCTAATTCTTTCAGCCACTCTTCAGCCGTTTTATCTTCCAGTTCGCGCCAGTTTTTAACACGTCTTGCACGTAAAGCTAACAAGCCTAAACGAATTCTATCGGGAAAAGATAAGGGCGTGAAGTTTAAGAGATCCCAAGGAGTAGATAATTTGAAAAAGTTATTCGCATAGTAAACCCCCGTATTGGTTAGATTACTGGTTACGCGGTCATTTAAGCCTAATTCATCAATTAACTGCATGACTTCGGCATCATTGGTAAACCAATGATGGTAAAAACGGTCTAATTTTTCACCGCCGACATCAAATGCACCCGCAAGTCCTGCAATTTCATCTTCCGCTTCTAAAACAGTGACTGAAACGCCATTTTTAAGCAGTTCATAAGCGGCTGAGAGCCCTGTGAATCCTGCACCGATAATACTTATTTCTGTGGTATGTGTAAGGCTCATTTTTGTGTCGTATGGTTTTTATTTTTAATTGAATTCAGGAGTAAGTAGCTGCCGCCTAATAAGGTCGGTGGCAGCCACAGTAAGGCATGTACTAATAAAGCATAAGCGATTGCTGGATTAATCGGGTTATCTAAAGCTTGCATTGCCTGCACAATAAAGTAATCAAAAGTGCCTATATAACCCGGTGTGCTGGGAATCAGTGTGGCTAAAGTGCCGATAGGTAAGGCTAGCCAAGCCGCTTCTGGCGCGGTTAATGATCTTAAGGCTAAAGCCGCACACCAGAAAACACTGCCTTCTGCAATCCATGCAGCACTAGACCAAATTAATAAACGCAACATTGTGCCTTTTTTGGATAAATGACTGAGTGTGGCTAAGCTTTTATGAATTTCATCCTGTAATTTTTTACCAAAATTAGGGCTGAGTCGTGCGATTAATTTTGCCATTGCAAGAGCGAGTGGCCTAAACAACTGAGGAAAGAGCAGTACCAGCATAATGGCGAGAGCGAGAGCAATGAGTGTCGCGCTGCCTACCCCAACAAAACTACTGACATCTAAAGCAAATAAGGCTAATGCGATACCCAAAATAACTAAAACCATCAGTAAATCTAATAAGCGTTCTACAAATAAGGTGGCAATGACCACACCTGAACTTACCCCTAGTTGCTGATTAAAGGCAAAGCTGCGTAATAAATCGCCCGCTCTAAACGGCAAAATATTATTCGCGGCAAAACTGCCCAATAAAGGTCCTGAGCAATTCCCCCAAGTTAATGAGGGATTGTCTTGTTTAAGCATTATATGCCAACGTTCTATGCGACATGCGTAGCCGATAAAAAAAGCCATAATTGCAGCAAGAACCCAGAAGCTATTAGTGTTAGAAAAGGAGTGTTTAAGCTCTTCTAGGTTGATGTGACGTAGCATCAGCCACATAAATAAAGCCGCGATCAGTATGCCGACCAGCAATTTAAGAATTTGTTTGATCTTCATTGTTTTTTTATCGTTTGATCCACTTTAAAGCCTAAAGACTCTTGTACGACATACAGCGGTCTTTGTTTAACTTCGTTGTAGATACGCCCGATATATTCACCCAGTATGCCGATAGAAATCAACTGTACACCGCCTAAGAAGAGAATAGAGATCATAATTGCTGTCCAACCTTCTACCCAAATATTGGTAAAAATACGCAAGGCCAAAACATATAAAATTCCCGTTAAGGCTAAGGAAGAGCAGATCATCCCAAAGTTAACCGCCATTTGCAGCGGTTTGGTAGAAAAAGAAAGAATACCGCCTGTGGCAAAACTAAACATTTTTCTTAACGGATATTTGCTTTCACCTGCAAATCGTTCCGCGCGTGTATAAGGAATGCCTATTTGTTTAAAGCCCACCCAGCTGACCATGCCGCGTACAAAGCGATCACGTTCTGGCATGGCAATTAAGGTATTCACCACAGTACGGCTCATTAATCTAAAGTCGCCTGTATCTAAGGGAATATCCACATCAGAAAGGCGATTTAATAAGCGATAAAACAGCCGTGCAGTCACACGTTTAAACAGTGATTCACCTAAACGCTTAGTGCGTGTACCGTAAACTACCTGATACCCTTCATCCCATTTTTCTAGCATTTGGTGGATTAGTTCAGGCGGGTCTTGTAAATCTGCATCAATTAAGACCACGGCATCCCCTGCTGTAGCATCAACCCCCGCAGTGACAGCAATTTGATGCCCAAAATTACGTGAAAAAACCAGTAATTTGATGCGTGTATCGCTAGCCATATAAGATTTAATAATCTCAGCGGTGCGATCATGGCTGCCATCATCGACAAAAACTAGCTCAATATTAATGTGCTTCAGTTCTGCACTAAATGCCTTAAGGCGTTTGATAGTTTCATCTATCACTGGTTCTTCGTTATAACAAGGAATCACCAAGGATAGCAGACGTTGTTTTTTTATATGAGCGGGCATAGCGTATTTATCTGAGTTGTGAGTGACAGGTATTTTTTGAGTGGGTTTATTGGTTAATGATTAAAGGCAAGCATCTATAAATTTAGAAAGAAGGAAAAGCACTTCCAATATTCATTTTATCTCATTTTATGGCTAGCCACTTAACATAGGGCTGTCGTAGGGTATCGCACTGCGTAGCCTTTCTCCAGAATGAGAGTTACGATGCATACCCTACAGATAGATTGCGCCATTTTATCAGCTAAGGCTTTATTGTAAGGAAATAAAAAGTGTACGGTGGTGAATTGAAAACAGGGGAGGTCTAATGTAACAAGGAATAAATGAGTGTAAAAGTACTTTAAATGAAGGAGGCCAAAATATGTTTTGGGCATGTATCTGGAAAAAGTAGTTGCGTTTTTTTCACGCAACCATAAACCTACTTTAGGAATGAAGACATGACTTGCAAGCGTGGCTACTTGCCAATAATTGAGTTGATGTCTTTTTCACTTAGACTTGTAATATCACTGATTGATTGCAAGGAAACGCCTGAATGATAGGCATTCATAACGATTCTTTTTAGGGTGTTTTCTGTTCCTTTCTCAATGCCTTGTTCAATACCTTCCTCAATCCCCTGTTCAATCCCTTGTTCAATCCCTTGTTCAAT
>WTCM01000114.1 GCA_013138595.1 Methyloprofundus sp.
AGTAAACAGAGCTAAAACCCCCATGACCTATTTCTCGTTCTATAATATACTCATCAACCAGTGTACCAATTTGTAAATAGTTCCATTGCTTAGGATAGGTTTCTGGGTCGTAATATTCAGCCATAAATTACCTTAATAATATGCTTCGCAGCGTGGTTATCGCGAATTGTTTGAGCTTTAGGGGCGCGCGGGGCTTGTTGGGTTCTTATTCTTTAGCTGCACTATGCTAACATGATATGGCAAGACTAACAGATAATCATCGAGGATATTTTGAGCTGTTTTTGGCTGATCCGTATCATTTTGAAATTCTGTGAGCACTATTTGCTTAGTGCTTCCTGAGAACTTAAAAAGTTCTGCTATACTTAAAATCAGTACCAATTTCATATTTAATACCTTAAGGTTATCTGATGACATTCAAAATACAATTATTAAACCTAGTGGCTAGTTCTCTCCTATGCTTTTCTTCGCTGGGTGTCGCAGAGGAATATGTTTCACCTAGTTATCCTATTGTGACTCCACCTGCAAGTACATATCCAGTGGGCTCTCATACTGGCTCGACCACACCGAGAGAAGCGTATCCTGAAAATGCAAGTGCCACTACTGCTCATACAGAAAATACAAGTTCAGGTAACTATTATTCAGAAACGCTTTATGATGCGCCACGAGAAGCATCTTATGGTCATAAAGTCGCTAACAAAGCAATACGAGGTGTCGCAAATTTTGGTGCGAGTATTACAGAAATTCCTAAAAATATTATTATTGTGAGTAACGAAAGTAATTTTTTGTATGGGATGACGGGGGGGTTAGCTTTGGGTATGATGAATACTATTTTTCGTTCTATGGTCGGTGTCACTGATCTTGTCTTTTGTGCACTACCGACACAGCCTGTGGTCTACCCAGTGCTTCCTTGGGATGATTATTTAAGCGTTGAAACTAATTATCAAGGGGTATTTATTACTGATTTCTAGTTTGTTACTATTAAATTAATAAATAAAATCAAAGTATTGAAAAATATTGTGGAATGGGTAGAACGGAGTTCCTGTCTTTTTAGGCGCGTAGTGAACCCCATCACAATGCGTATAAAATGACGGGCTTCTCTTCGAACTCAGATGATAATTTTACCACTTGCTTTAAGTGTAAATTAATCATACAAGCGAGTATTGTTGAATTTCCGCTGCTTAGTATCTAAGTGACTAAGTTTAATTAGATTGAGCGTTGTTGCGAAGGAAAAACGACTGGCAAGTGTGGCTACTTGCCAATGATTGAGTTGATATCTTTTTCACCCAAGCCAGTAATACCACTGATGGATTGTAAGGAAACGCCTGAACGGTGGGCATTAATAACGATTCTTTTCAGGGTGTTTTCTGTTCCCCGTTCAATTCCCTGTTCAATTCCCTGTTCAATTCCTTGTTCAATTCCTTGTTCAATTCCTTGTTCAATTCCAGCTTCCAGTCCCTGCTCAACCCCACGTTCTCTTGCTAGTTCAATAGACGATTTCTGAATAAAAATAAACTCTTTCCGCTTATGCTGCAATTCCAGCTCTTCAATGGAAAGATTAGCTTCATTAACAATATCCAGCGCCCGTTTTATTTCTGGGTCAATCTGCTCAGGGATAAATTGCAGGTGCCCAGCATTCTGAATAAAATAAAGCCACTTGTCTTGCAGGTTTTGTAATTCATCCAGTGCTTTAGTAAATTTAGGCAACTCTATAAAGATCAGCTCAATATCATCACTGTAGTGAATAAAGGCTTCTTTTTCTATGAGTTTGAAATGACTAATGACTTTATCGCTGTCTTCAAACATATTAAAATCGACGATATTGAGCGCAATCACAGGGTTTAATAAGTGATAATCATCGCTTTGATTCAACTGCACTGAATAGTTTTTCGCCGCATTGTAAAGCACCCGTTTTTCAAAGCCTTGATGATTTAATACCTGCATTTCAATAATGACCAGACTATCATCCTCCAGCCGCGCCTTCACATCCACAAAGCTATCTTTCATGCCCTTAATCATAGGGATATTATAAGGGTCGACTATTTCCAGCGTTTTTATTTTTAAATCATCATTAAAATGAATGACCGCATTTAAAAAACTAATCAAAATATCATGGCTCTGTTCACTACCGAAAACCTTTTTAAACGCATAATCAGTTTTTACATCTAAAAATTTCATAACAGTTTCTCTGAGTTAATTCGTTGATTGTATTGTACTTGAGGGAGCTGTGAAAATATAATTGTCAAGCTAGCAATCGCATTAAAAGACACATAGCTATGTGGAATCAAATCTTTAAAGATATGATTAATATACAAGGATGGGTAGAACGGACGGCATGTTTTTTAGGCACGCAGTGAAACCCATCACAATACATATAAATGATGGGTTTCATAAAAAGACGCTCTACCCATCTTACACTTAGTCTATTGATTTTATTTGAAAAGCGCCTTAACTTAATGGTTTCGGATTCACCACTACAAAGCCTCTGCTACTGGTTCTTCCTGTACCAATATTTTACTCATACCATTCGGTTGTTTGACTAATTCAATCTGCGTTTTAATACTTTGTTTAATTCCTTCAATATGCGAAATAATCCCCACTGTTTTGCCCTGAGCTTTTAAACTTTCTAATGTACTGACCACGGTATATAGCGTTTCGGCATCTAAATTACCAAAGCCTTCATCGATAAACAAAGAATCCACCGCTCTACCATTATTCGCAATTTCAGACAGCCCTAAAGCCAGTGCCAAACTTAGTACAAACGATTCGCCACCTGAGAGTGATTTAAGTGAACGTCTGCTTTCCCCTTGTTTATTATCCACGACTTCCAGAGCTAAGCCCATTTCACTAGGCGTACTACTAATATGGTAGCGCCCGTTAATTTTATCTAGAAAACGATTGGTAGACTTTAGCAGTCTATTGGCCACTCTTTCTTGTACGCGTCGTCTAAAAGCAAGCTCAGGTTCCTGTGCTATTTTTTGCTGTTCTGAACTTAGCTGCTGCACAATCACTTGTTGTTGCTCAATGCCTAGTAATAGTTTTGCATTACTTGTGCGTAGTTGTTGCTGCCCCGCTAAAGTCTTTTCTAAGCTTGCCAGTTCTTGAGAGACAATATCCATTTGCACCTTTTTCTCTCTCAACTGTATTACCACCCCTTCTAATGTATCGTCAGCCGTATGTATGCGCTCTGCTGCGAGTTGTTTTTCAAGTTGTGCCACCTGTGTAGGGTAAGCTTCTAATTGTTGCTGTAGACTTGCTTGTAAGGCGCTAATTTGATCCTTATGCTGTGCTAAATCTATGGCGGCTTGGACTTTATTTAAAGAGTCATAACTAGATTGCTGTAATTGTTGCTCTAAGCGAGTGTTGATTTGCTTGCTTTTTGCTGATAGTTGAGTATTTTGCTGTTCAATTTCTATTAGCTGTTGCTGTTTCTCTAATTGACTAAAATAGAGTTGTGACAGTTGTTGCTCACTGATTAAATTGTCTATTTGCTGCTGTTGCTGGCCGTGTTCTTGTAAGAGCTGACTACTCGAGCTAACTTTTTCATTAAGCTGCTCTAGCTCTGTTTTTAAGGTGTTTTGGCGTAAGCTATAAGTTTGAAAATCTTGTCTACGCTTGCTTAACACATCATATAATTTATCTTCACGCCCCGCACTAGGGAGGTTTTCGCCTAATTCTGTGAGTTGCGCACTAATAGATTGGCTTAAGCTACTTTCGGTTTGCATATTGCTTGCTAACTCAGCTTCCAGCTCTTGCATTTCTTGAGGCTGGCCTTGACCACTTTCATTAAATGCCTCATGTTTAGCTTGCAATTTATCTAAAGTCGCTTGCTTTTTAGTCAAGCCCACTTCTAATTTAGCAATATCTTTATTTTTTCCACGATAACGTTGGATAAGTACATTGATGTCATTATTTTCTTTTTTTGCTTGCTTGATCAAGTTGCGCATGGCGCGATAGCTAGTAATATCCAAGTTGCTTTTTACCGCATTAAGCCGTGAGCATAAGCTAAGCCACTCCGCTTGGATGCGGTTGATACTTTCCGTATGCTTAATGTTTTTATCTGCAAATTTAGCATAGTTCTCTACTTGAATATTAATTTTTTTAGCTTCTGATTGGAATGCTCTAACAATCAAAGACTGGTCTTTTAAGGCTTTTTGAGAATCATTTAAGGTGGGTAAGTTTTTCGCATAAGGATGCTCTAAAGAACCACATAAGGAACAGGCATAGTTATCTTCCAGTTTATGCCTATCCTCGGTTAGCTTGATGGTAAGCTGTTCTCTATACAGCGATTTTTCCAAGGTATCTAGGATATTTTGCGCATCGTCTATTTGTTTGTTTTTTGCAGCTGATTGGGCATCTAGCTGTGCTTTATCTAAATGCTCATAGCGTTTAGACAGACCTCTTTTAACTAATTGCTTATGTACTTTTGCTAAACTTAATAACTCAACAAAATCAGCCACGCGCACTCTTTGCTCATCATGTAAATCAATGACTTCTTCAAGTGTATGACCATCAGCGATGAATGCTAGTTCAGCTTGTAATTTTTTTAAGGCTGTTGTATCTTCGGCTATTCCCTTTGTACTCACACTTAAATGTTTTTGATTTTTCGTAAAAGCGGATGAGCTGTTTTTATGTGCTTTTTGATAGCCTTTAAGGTTTTTTTGTATCTCTACACTTTGGCTTCTTAGGTTTTTTAAGCGGCCCAGTTCGGGCATATTTTCAATTAAGCCGTGGTCATCTTTATGACTGCTTAACCAAGTATCAATCACTGATAGTGATTGTTGTTTTTCAGGCAGTTGAACTTCAAAGGCGTTAATTAAAGCGCTTTCAGATTGCATCTCAGTTTTAACGTGAGCAAGCTTAGTTTGTAGTTCATTAATTTTTTGTTGTTGCTTGTTGCTATCCTGTATAGCTAAGCTTGCCAGATAGCTTTCATCTGCTTTTTGCGCTAGCAGTTTCGCTTTAATTTTATGAAATTCTTGTTGGCAAGTTTTCTGCTGTGCTGTGTGTTTTGTCAGTGCTGTCTTGGTTTCTGCCGCTTTTTGTAAATCCGCTTCAAATGTAAAAGCTTCTCCTGACTGCTGAATAATCTCTAAGTCATTTTGAACTTTGACCAGCTGTTGTTGATCTTTGTTTTGTTTGCGCTCTTGCCGTTCAATTTGTTGCTCAAGTTGTTGTAAATCCTTTAAATTCGCTTGTTGCTGTAATAAAGCTGTCTTTTCTTGTTTAAATTCAGCAAAAGACAATTGTTGATCGGCAAGATCTAATTCTGCTGTTTCTTGTTGTATATCCGTTAACAAAGGGCTTTCTGCCAGCTTAGTTGTAAGCTGTGCTAATTGCTGTTCTGCCGTTTGTATTTTTTGTGCAAGCTGTTGTTTATAATCTGCATAAATACCACTTTCAGTATCGCCAATATTGGGGCTAACGCTAATAATGCGCTCTAAAATATCTAAACGTTCAGCATCTAAGGCATTTAAAAAGGCTGAAAAATCACCTTGTGCCAGCATAATGGAGCGTGTAAAACGGCGAAAATCCATGCCGATTAAATCGGTATTTTGGCTTAGTACCTTATGCGCTTCGCTTGCAATGACTTGTTCCGCCTCATCAAGCCGAGTGAGTTGCATTTGAGGCGCCATCACTGCGCCATCTGCCGTTTCATTTTGACGTTTAACTTGCCAAATAGAGCGGTATTTTTCGCCACTCACTAAAAATTCAACTTGTGCAAAACAGCCCGCTGTATGACGTGTCATCACATTTTCTGCGGGTTTATCAAAACGAAAAGTTTCACCGTAGAGTGCTAGAGTAATGGCATCTAAAATACTGGTTTTACCTGAACCATTAGGCCCTGTAATGGCAAAGACACTCGCATCAGCAATTGGGGATTTATCAAAATCAATGCGACTCTCACCTGCAAGTGAGTTGATATTTTTAAAATAAACGTTCAGTATTTTCATTTTTTATTATCTTTATTCATCTGATCAGCTGTGGCGTATAGCAGCGAAAAGTGTGTTTATTTGACACTGGTTAATATTATAAATGAAAATAAGGGTTATTCGGTTATTATCATTTGAATATTGGTATCAACAGCAAAAATAGCGAGAGTGGTCTTGAAAGAATTGTTAGCAAAGATTTTTCAGAAAAAAGCAGATAAGCCTTGGCGTGTGCCAGAGAATGTACGCGTGTATTGTGTGGGAGATATACATGGGCGAGATGATTTGTTAGAGCGTATTCATCATAAAATTTATTTGGATTCAGATGGTTATATGGGGGATAAGGTCATTATTTATTTGGGTGACTATATTGATCGAGGGTCTAATAGTAAAGCCGTTATTGATATTTTTCTGCAAAAACCTTTAATAGGTTTTAAATCCGTTTTTTTGCGCGGTAACCATGAGCAAGTTTTATTAGATTTTATGCATAAAGA
>WTCM01000043.1 GCA_013138595.1 Methyloprofundus sp.
TGGCAAAGATAGAGCGGGAAATTGATATTGCTAAAAAAGGCGAAACTGCAAAAATTATTTTTAAAGTTAATTCAGTGGTTGAAGAGAAATTGATACAGGCTTTATACCGGGCTTCTCAGGCAGGTGTGGAAGTTAAACTTATCGTGCGTGGCATTTGTTCATTGAGGCCAGGTATTAAAGGTATTTCCGAAAATATAGAGGTGCGCTCAATTATTGGTCGCTATCTGGAGCATACGCGTGTTTATATGTTTGGAAATGGAGGTAATCAGGAAGTTTATGCTGCCAGTGCAGATATGATGAGTCGTAATATGTTTAGACGTGTCGAGACAGGTTTTCCCATCGAAAATAAACAATTGAAAGCACGGGTATTAAATGATCTGGACTGTTATTTAAAAGATAACTCCCAGGCCTGGATTATGCAAAGTGATGGTAATTATGTACAGGCTGTGCCTGAAGGAGATGTTTTTCGGGCTCAAACTGAGCTGATGGAGCAGTATTCGGTAAAATAGCTAGATTATTCCACACAATGATAGTGCCTCTTCCACCTGCAGGAATGAGGAAATTCTTTTACAAAAATACCTCCATGGCTTGCATATTTAAAACCTTCTTTTTTATCCTCAGCTATCTCAGCTTGTCTGCCTGTAACGAGCAGGTACTGAATAATCCTTATCCGGATTTATTAACAGAAAATCAGTCTGTTTTATATTCCTCTTTTTCAGAGCGCCCACGACATTTAGATCCTGCAAAGTCTTATAGCTCGAATGAGTATGTCTTTATCGGTCAGATATATGAGCCCCCATTTCAGTATCATTTTTTAAAGCGCCCTTACGATCTGGAACCTTTAACAGCGACGCAAATGCCTGAGATCATCTATTTAGATAGTTCGGAAAAGGTATTAGCGCAGGATGCAGCTGCTGAAAATATTGCTTATTCCGACTATATTATCGAAATAAAACCACAGATTAAATTTCAACCGCACCCAGCTTTGGCTAAAAGTGGACAGGGACACTATTTATATCATCAACTCACAGCGACAGAACTGGCTAAAATTACTCAGTTAGGTGATTTTAGTCAAACCGGCACGCGTGAGCTAACAGCGGCTGACTACGTACATCAGATTAAACGCCTGGTACATCCACAAATTTCCTCACCTATTGCTGAGTTGATGAAACAGTATATTGTGGGCTTGGGTGATTATGCTAAAAAAATAAAAAAACTGCCGCGTACGGCTTTAAACAGTGTCGAAATTAACGGGGTAGAAGTGGTTGATAAATACCGTTATAAAATTCGTATTAAAGGCAAATATCCACAGTTTATCTATTGGCTGGCAATGCCATTTTTTGCACCGATGCCTTGGGAAGCGGATGCTTTTTATAGTCAGCAAGGGCTTATAGATAAAAACATCACCCTGGATTGGCAGCCACTAGGAACAGGTGCCTATATGCTAGAGGAAAATAATCCTAACCTACGCATGGTCATGCTCAAAAATCCTAATTATCATGCGGCATTTTATCCACAGGAAGGTGAGCCTGATGATAAAGCTAAAGGTTTGTTAAAAGATGCAGGCAAGCAACTTCCCTTTATCGATAAAGCGGTGTACAAGCTGGAAAAAGAAAACATCCCTTATTGGAATAAGTTTCTGCAAGGCTACTATGATGCTTCGGGGGTTGCCTCGGATAGCTTTGATCAGGCGGTACAGTTTACCGGCGATGGAGAACTGGGGCTTACTCAGGCTATGCAGGATAAAGGCATACAATTACAAACCGCAGTCACCAGTTCTATTTCCTTTATCGGCTTTAATATGCTGGACCCAATCGTCGGTGGTGATAGCGGAAGAGCGAGAAAATTACGCCGCGCTATTTCCATTGCCATTGATTATGAAGAGTATATTTCCATTTTTATGAATGGCCGTGGTGTGGCGGCACAGGGGGTTATTCCACCTGAAATTTTTGGTTATACAGCGGGTGAGCAGGGCGTTAACCCCTATGTCTATCAATGGGATGGCAACAAGCCACAGCGTAAAGCGATTGCTATTGCCCGGGAATTAATGCAGCAAGCAGGCTACGCGGATGGCGTAGATAAAAAAACCGGCGAGGCACTTATTTTATTTTTAGATACCGCTGCAAGTGGCCCCGATAGTCGTTCGCGTTTAAACTGGTTTCGTAAGCAATTTTCCAAGCTGGGCATACAGATAGTGATACGTGCGACGGAATACAATCGGTTTCAGCAGAAAATGCAAAGCGGTAATGCGCAAATCTTTATGTGGGGCTGGAATGCAGATTACCCTGACCCTGAGAACTTCTTTTTCCTTTTGTATGGTCCCAATAGCAAGGTGTTGCATGGTGGAGAAAATGCGGTCAACTATCAGAATAAAGAATTTGATCGCCTATACCAACAAATGAGTAATATGGAAAACAGCCCGGAACGACTGGCGATTAGCCATAAAATGCAGGAAATTCTGCGCTATGATGCACCGTGGGTCTTTGGTGTGCACCCGAAAAGTGTCTCTCTCTATCACAGCTGGTATCATAATTTAAAGCCTAATCTAATGGCCAACAATAAGCTCAAATACCTACGTATAGACCCGCAACAACGTAAAATATTGCGCCGACAATGGAACCAGCCTATCTTATGGCCGATTATACTGGCGATTTTACTGCTGATCATCTTAGCCCTGCCTGCCGTGCGCAGTTTTCAGCGTCGTGCCAAGGAGACGATTAAGTAATGTTAAATTATATTTTGCGGCGTTTTTTATATGCCTTCCCCTTGTTGTTAGGCGTTAACGTGCTCACCTTTGTGTTATTTTTTATCGTCAATAGCCCCGATGATATGGCGAGAATGCAGTTAGGCCAGAAGCATGTTACAGAGCAGGCGATTGATAACTGGAAACAACAGCATGGCTATCACTTGCCCCTGCTGATTAATCAGCAGGCTTTAGGAACAGATAAAATTAAAGAGACCATTTTTTTTCAGAAATCCTTGCGTCTTTTTGCCTTTGATTTTGGCAAATCAGATAGCGGTAGAAATATAGGTGCCGATATAAAACAACGTATGTGGCCGAGTTTGGCACTTGCTTTACCCTCTCTAGCGGTCGGTTTATTGGTGAATATTAGCGTTGCGTTAATGATGGTTCTGTTTCGGCAAAGCTATCTGGAGCTCAGTACCATCGTGCTATGCATTATCATTATGTCGATCTCATCTTTATTTTATATCATTGGCGGGCAATTTATAGTCGGAAAACTATTGATGCTGATTCCCATTTCTGGCTATGACACCGGGATCAACGCTTTTAAGTTTCTTATTTTGCCCGTGTTAATCAGCGTTGTTGCTGGTGTGGGGGCGGGGGCGCGATGGTATCGCACTTTGTTTTTAGAAGAAATTGAACAGGATTATGTACGCACGGCGCGCGCCAAAGGGCTAAGCGAAACGCAGGTGCTATTTAAGCATGTTTTAAAAAATGCGCTGATTCCTATTCTGACGGGTGTTGTCGTGGTTTTGCCTTTATTATTTATGGGCAGCCTGATTACCGAATCATTCTTTAGTATCCCTGGTTTAGGGAGTTATACCATTGATGCCATTAACAGCCAGGATTTTGCCATTGTTCGGGCAATGGTATTTTTAGGCTCGGTGCTCTATATTATAGGTTTATTGCTTACCGATATTTCTTATACTCTGGTTGATCCACGGGTGAGATTATCGTAAATTTGCCCAGCCTCTGTGTTCTTGAGCAAGTATAATGGTGATATAGTCAACCATATACATAGAGGTACAATAATGGATAGACAGTTACTATTTGAACAGCTAGCTCGGGAGTTTGATCTAAAACCTGTCGACTTTTATTTTCTGGACCTGATCCCTTTAATCGAAGTAATGTGGATGGACGGGAAAAACCAGAAGGGGGAACTAAAAATTCTGTATCAGTTTGTACTTGAGCATATTGCATATATAGATCAGGCAGCCGGTACTCAGATTCTTACTGTTGAGGATGCCAACGATTTTCTGGATCGTTTTGCGCACAATAAACCGCCGCAAAAATTACTCACAGAGTTACATAATATTGTTACTCAGGACAAGGGCGTTGCTGAGCAGCGTAAAATGGATATATTGGAATATTGCCTGGATATTTCAGCTGCCTGTGTTACTAAATATCCCTACGGTATCCGTGATCGGGTTCAGCGTGATGAAAAAGAGTTTCTTTTGAAGCTATTTGCTGAGTTTAATATCTCGCCGGAGCAATCTGCGGAGGATTTGTAGCCTTTTCTGCAGCAATGGATTTTTGAAATATACTATTAATAAGCGGCTGTTTTAAGTAGAATAGTTGTATTTTTAACATTAGGAAGTAGTTATACTATGAATAAGAAAGCAATAGCATTGGCTTTGGGTTTCGCCTCACTATCAAGCATTCAGCTGACTGCGCAGGCAGCAAATATTGAAGCAGGAAAAAATGCTTTTGAGACTTGCAGAGGTTGCCATACTTCGCCTGGTGCTAGTAATGTTTATCCGACCTATTATGTGCCAAAAGTAGGTGGGCAGGTTGCAGCTTATACTGCCGCGGCCTTAACCGCTTATAAAACATCGAATCGTCCGCATCGTACAATGATGGCAAATACCTATGATTTTTCTGAGCAGACGATAGAAGATATTGCTGCTTATTTAGCGACTGCAACGGGCGGCTCTGCAAAAGCCATTGCCAATGGTGGTGATGCCAAAAAAGGTAAAGAGTTAGCGGCCTCTTGTATGGCTTGTCATAATGGTGATACTAATGAGGGAGCAAGCAACCCGGTATTATCTGGGCAGCATGCAAACTATATGGAAAGAGCGATGCAGGAATATCAATCAGGTAAGCGTAAAAATGCGCTGATGCAATCTATGGTACAAGGCTTATCGGCTGATGACATCAAAGATATTGCAGCCTATTTTACTAGCCAGAAAGGTTTGACAGCTGTAGACTAAGAAAATATGACCATAGGGACAATCCCTTGTGCTTGCCCCTAACGGGTAACACAATTTAAACACTTTCTTAGTTTGTGATGATTTTGCAAAAATTATTGACACGAATTAAAAAAAGTATATAAATACAAGTTCATATACTTATTTTTGGAGTTAGATAAATGAAACAGGAATTTGATCAATTATTGGAAAAACTAAGTGCTCAACGTGATGAAGTTAATTTACAGTTACACTTAGCCTCTATGGAAGCGAAGGA
>WTCM01000248.1 GCA_013138595.1 Methyloprofundus sp.
CTGTTCTATGTTCTACGCCTTGGAAATGCCCGTAAATCGCTGCCATATTATGTTGGCGATTGCGTTTTTTACTATTCAGTTTTTGCGCTAAAAAGGTGTCCCGCCCAGAGGCATCAATCACATAACGGGCGTAGTAATTTTCTGTCTGGGTTTGTTCATTTAGCACGCTGATTATTTTGATTTCAGCTTCTAAATCCACCTGCTTAACCGTCATGCCTTCTAAAGCTGCCACCCCTTTTTTCTGACAATTTTTAAATAAGATTTCATCAAACTCAGCACGTCTGACTTCATAGGCAAAGTCATGTTTACTTGCGGTGGCTTTAGCAAAATAAAAAACATCTTGAGCTAGTTCCGTTTCTAGCGAGTTAAATTCAGCGGCATATTTTTTAATCCCTATTGCCTCTACTTGTTCCAACACGCCTAATTTTTCTAAAATAGGCAGATTCATAGGTAATAAGGACTCACCAATATGAAAGCGCGGGTGGTGGGCTTTTTCTAAAAGACAAACACTGCGCCCTTTATCTGCAAGTAAACTCGCTGCGGTTGTGCCAGCAGGCCCGCCACCGATAATAAGCACATCGTAGATTGTTTTATCCATGCTTATGCCATCGCGCCATTAATATTAATAATCTGCCCTGAAATATAACTGGCTTCATCAGAGCAAAGGAAATAAGCAAGTGAGGCGACTTCTTCAGGTGTGCCTGCGCGTTGCATAGGCACGATATTTTTAATCATTTGCTTATCAAAGCTATTGTCGGTCATCTGTCCTGCAATAATCCCTGGAGCAATGGCATTCACAGTGACTTTACGCGAGGCGAGTTCTTGCGCTAACGATTTAGTCGCACCATGTAAAGCCGCTTTTGCCGCCGCATAATTAGTCTGTCCACGGTTACCCATCACAGCGGCGACCGAAGACATATTAATAATCCGCCCCCAACGTGTTTGCATCATAGGCATCAATAAGGGCTGAGTGACATTGTAAAAACCATGCAATGAGACATCGATCACTTGATGCCATTTTTCACGACTCATCCCTGCGAGTGGCGCATCTTGATGTATGCCTGCATTATTAATAATAATTTGTATGGTTCCAGCTGCCGATAGAGTAGCGAGTGCTTGCTCTGTCGCGTCTGCATCACAGACATCAAAGCTAACCGTCTCTGCTGAACCGCCTTGTTGTTGAATATTTTCCACAATCTGGCTGGCTTTGGCGTAATTGTGATGGCTATGCACAATCACATGGATATTATTCGCGGCTAATTTATAACAAAGTGCCGCACCGATGTCACCGCTACCGCCTGTAATTAATGCTCTTTTCATGGTTTGTTGTATTTTGTGGGGTGGAATAGCGTAGGAGGCTGTGAAAATATGTAGGGTATCGCATCGCGTACCTTAGCATTTGCAAAGGTACGCGATGCGATACCCTACTACAAAACTGAATGAAAATCTGCCCAAAACGCGTTTTGGACTCCAGTTTGATCATACTTTTACAGCCTCATAGCGTTTTCCACCGTTTACGCTAAAATCTCGGAAAACACTATCGCTATTCCAAGCTACGTTAAAGATAACATCCCTTGTAGGGACGGTATCTTTAAGTATGAATCACCGTCGCCCTAGCATCCAGCAATAAGTGATCCTGCTCATCAAAAATATGAAAGCTATAAACCGCGCCATTTTCTATTTTTAGCTCGGCTTCTGCTTTAATATGTAACACACCTTGTACACCATCCAAATTTTGTATATGAAAATGAGCCCCGCGTATTGCGGCTAAATAACCTGGGGAAGATTTTCCTGACAGCAACCCGCCGTGTATCGCCATCGATTGCGCGCCATATTCAATTAAATGCATCACTGATAAACGGTCATTTAAACGTAGCGGATTATCTTTTGCTAAATGTGACCGCGTGGTGCAATAAATTTGCTTATCACTCCATGACTCTACTTGGTCGATTAAACTCATTAAGCCTGCATGAGGAATTAAGTGTGCAAATTCCGTTTTATTCATTCTCTTGCCAATAGTCATAAAAGTTAAACCAATTATAAGGATGGGCAATTATCTGTTTTTCGAGTAAATCGGCGTATTGTTGCACATATGCCTGAATGTCTTCTTGACGTGTTTTACGGTTCAGAATAATTTCTTCATCCAATAAGTCAAAGTGAATCTTATAGCGATTGCCACCTAAATACAGCCCAAAGAAAACCACGACAGGCACTTTTAAGGCTGCCGCCATTAAAATGGGAGCGGTGGGTAAAGTCGCTGTTTTTCCTAATAAAGTACACTTAACGGTTTTATCTAAGTTCTTACCTAATAAACGATCGCCTAATAAACCAACAGTGGCACCTGCATCCACGGCATCTTTGACTTTTAATAACCCACTAGGTGAACCATTTAAGGAAATTAAAGTATCGGCAACATCACTATTTAAGGCATTGAGCATTTTCACCATCATTGGTGCTTGCTCTTCATACATGAGTATTTTAATCGGCAGTGGGTAGTTGCTGACGGCGTAACTGCGTAAGACTTCAAAGCTACCGATATGGCTACCTAATAATAAGCAGCCTTTGCCATGTTGACTAAAAGTACGCGGAATATTGACCTCAGGAAAGGTTATATCTAAGGTGTCAAATTTGCCTGTTAGCAAATACACGCGATCTAAAATAGTCGATGCAAAAGCATGGATATGCTTAATTGTTTCTAAGTGAGTTGCTGGGCGTTTAAATACGCGGGATAAATATTCATGCGAGGCATGACGTTGTGATTTAGCAAAAATAAAATAATACGCGGTAATCGGGTAAAGAAAGGAGCGCGCGACAGGGCGGCCTAAGTGTAATGCAATCCAACGTATCGTTTTAAGTGCTAAAGGCGTGCTGAACTCCTTACTATCTTGCCAATCTTCAGACATGAGCACCTGCTTGTTGAGCGTCAACAATAAATAAACCTGAGACTAAAAGTTGGCTCTCTTTCATACACGTAAATTTTATTTTAGTGGCGGAGACTTGTTGCAATAAAATCACAAAATGTTCATTAGGGGTAAGAGGGTGTAAAAACTTTGCCTGACTTAAGGTTTTAATCTGTATGTTGGGCAGCCAGTTTAGTAATTGCTGCTGTACGTGATGCAGTATTAAAACGCCTGGGACAATCGGGTTATCAGGGAAATGTCCCGCTAAACTCGGGTGGTTTTCCGCAATACAGTGCTGTTGTTTATTTTCTTGCATTTTGTTGCGTTTGTATCAGTTGTTCAAGCTCTAATTTAATCAATTTCCCCAGTGTATTTCTGGGTAAAGAGGACACAGTATAAAGGCTACGCGGTAAAAAAACCTCATCTATATTAGCTTTTAAGGCATTAATAATCTGTTGCTTGCTTAAGCTAGACACAACAATAGCAGAGAGACGTTCATTTTTACTGGCAAAAAAGACCCCATCATCGACTCCTTCTATTTGGCTTAGGTGTTGATTTAGTTCATTTAAGGAAGCACGTTTGCCTGCAATTTTTATTAAATCACTAGCGCGACCAAGTAGTTTAAATGAGCCATTAGGGCTAATTTCAAACTGGTCATCTAAGCGCAGCTCAGTAAAAACATGTCCACCTGATAAATAAAAACTTGTGTCTTTTAGGCTGAGTTTAATCCCCGCATAAGGCTGCCAATATTCGCAATGAGTAGCCTGACGTGAGGCAAAGGACAAGGTTTCGGTACTGCCTAATAATTCAAACACAGGGGCTTGTAAGTGGCATTCAATTTGTTGTGCAAGATCGCGGCTCATGGGCGCGGTAGAAGACAAAATAAAATGTATAGTAGGCCATTG
>WTCM01000192.1 GCA_013138595.1 Methyloprofundus sp.
AATTAAGTACGGAATTAGAAGACATTAAACAGATGTTGGTGCAAAATAACGCCCAGCAATTACATCAAACTTTTACTGACGCACGTAATACACGACAGCGTTTTTTAGCCCTTAATAATACCATGACTAATCCATCCATTACTTTTACAGTTAACCCCGGCGGCCACTTACAAGGCGAAATTCGTTTACCTGGCGATAAATCCATTTCTCACCGTTCTATTATGCTAGGTTCACTTGCCGAAGGCGTGACCCATGTCAGTGGTTTTTTAGAAGGCGATGATGCCTTAGCAACTTTACGCGCTTTTCAAGCGATGGGTGTAGAGATTGAAGGGCCTGATAATGGCAAAGTGACTATTCATGGTGTCGGTTTAGATGGTTTAAAAGCCCCTAAAGAGCCTATTTATTTAGGTAACTCTGGGACTTCAATGCGCTTATTATGTGGCTTACTTGCTGGACAAGATTTTGATGCCACTTTAACGGGCGATGAATCTTTATCAGGCCGCCCTATGCGTCGTGTTACCGATCCTTTAAGCACCATGGGCGCGGTGATTGAAAGCACTGAAAAAGGCACGGCTCCTTTAACCATTAGAGGGCAAAAGAATTTAAAAGGTATTCATTATGATATGCCGATTGCCAGCGCGCAGGTTAAATCGTGTTTATTATTAGCAGGTTTATATGCCGAGGGCGAAACTTCTGTGACTGAGCCAGCACCCACACGCGATCATACAGAGCGCATGTTAGCGGGTTTTTCTCACCCCATTAAGCAAGACGATAATTTAGTCACTATTTCACGGCTAGGCGCGTTAAAAGGCACGGATATTGATGTACCGAGTGATATTTCATCCTCTGCTTTTTTCTTAGTCGGTGCGTCTATTGCGCCTAACTCTGATTTAACCTTAAAGCATGTGGGTATTAACCCAACCCGTACAGGCGTGATTGATATATTACGCTTAATGGGTGCGAATATAGAATTATCCAATGAAAAAGTAGTAGGTGGCGAGCCTGTTGCCGATATACGTGTACGCAGTGCACAACTCAAAGGGATTAATATTCCTGAAGAATTTGTAGCCTTAGCGATTGATGAATTCCCTGTCATATTTGTTGCCGCTGCATGTGCTGAAGGAAAAACCGTGTTAACAGGCGCGAAAGAATTACGTGTTAAAGAAAGTGACCGTATTCAAGTGATGGCGGATGGTTTACAAATATTAGGCGTGGATGCACAACCGACTGATGACGGTATGATTATTAATGGCGGTAGCATTGGTGGTGGTGAAGTGGTTTCGCATGGCGACCACCGTATAGCCATGTCTTTTTCGATTGCCGCTTTACGTGCGACGGATACGATCGTGATTAAAGACTGTGAAAATGTGAATACCTCATTCCCTAATTTTGCCACAATCACGGCAGATTTAGGTTTAAATATTAGCGCGCAAGAGGCTTAAAATGAGCATTCCTGTTTTAACCATTGATGGGCCTAGTGGTGCTGGCAAAGGCACGGTAAGCCGTGCCGTTGCTAAAAAACTTGGCTGGAATTATTTGGACAGTGGCGCGATTTATCGCGCGGTAGCGATTCATGCTTTAAATAAACAATGCATTTTAGAACATGGCGATGTGGTCGCGCATTATGCTAATAAAATGGATTTAAGTTTTGAGTGTGGTGATACGCTGATCGTGAGATTAGAAGGTGTGGATATTACTGCGCAATTACCCACCGAAGAGGTGGGTGCCGTTGCCTCACAGATTGCTGCTCACCCTGAAGTACGTGCGGTTTTATTAAGAAAACAGCAAAACTTTCAACAAGCGCCAGGTTTGGTTGCAGACGGGCGTGATATGGGCACAGTGGTGTTTGCTGAGGCAGATTTTAAAGTATTTTTAACCGCGAGTGCCGAAGAAAGAGGGTTGAGACGCTTTAAACAATTACAAGAAAAGGGTATGGAAGCGGATCTTGAAAAAATTACGCAAGACATTGAGTTACGTGATCGTCGCGATAGTGAGCGTAAAAATTCGCCTTTAATTCCCGCCGATGATGCGCTTTATTTAGATTCGTCTGATTTGAGTATAGATGAAGTGATTGCGCGGGTACTTGCTTTGGTGAATTAGCTTAAACCTAAAGACGGGGTGAATACCCCGTCTCGCTTACGTGCAGAGTGGTATCACTCTTTAATAAGGCTGGTTAATCACCACATAAGTCACATCATTACCTGCATACTGAGGCTGATACCACGTATTACCACATTGACGGTAAGAAATACCGACTCTAATAACGGTAGTACAGCCTGTAGGCAAAGTATAAATAATTGAGCCAATAATGGCTGATGTCACGGCGGCGGCAGCCCCTATTGCCAAACCTGTAGCAACAGGGTGATAGTTGCGGCGCCCCCCATAATAACCGCCATGCCGATTAACATTAACATTGACGTTAGTGTTGCGGTTACTGTTAACATTGACATTACGGTTAACATTTTTATTGTGGTTGATATTGGTATTACGATTGACGTTTTTATTACGATTGACGCTTTTATTACGGTTGCCATTTCTTCTTGCATCGGCCTGTTCGGGCACCATCAGTAATAACATGGCAACGGATAAGACGGGGATGAGTGTTTTTGATAGTTTAGTTGTCATTAGTTCAGTCCTTATTTTGATTCAGCTACTTTACGAATAGCAATCTTTTCATCACCCGCTTTAGGCACAAATGTATAAGTTTGTCCTAATAAATTAGGGGCTGTATCCCAATTTAATATTGCCATCTGCCCCAAACCGGCATCTGTTCCTTTTTCAAAAATGGCAAAGCGTAGCGGTAAGGGTTTACCATCACGTCGGATACAAATTTGCCAGTCGATATTTTTCTCACTAAACGCAAATTGATTACAACTAATACCATTCACTTGAGTCACACCGACAATAACCGCTCTATCGACCTCAATAGAATCATCAGCCGCTGTTCCCCAAAGAAATAAATCGACAATAGGCACATCAATATCATGCTTATTTTTGATATTAAGAACCACTTGGCTGACCGTGCCAGGGGCATTAAATGAAGTGTAATAACCTAAGTTAGGGGTATATAAACTAAAAGTCTGCCCATCAAAGAAAAACTCTTTTTGCTCATAATGTGTCGATGTTTTTGCCCATAATTTAGAGGGTCTCTCTGCTTTGATCTCTACTTTTTTACTCAGTAATATGGTTTGTCCACTCTCTATGGTTTCAGTATGACTCACATCTGCAACCACCTGAAATGACTTTAAAGAACGCAGATAGTGTGACATTTCATTCATTGCTTGAATGGCAACTGCTTTTTCAGCTTCTTCTTCAGTCGTCAGTGCTATATTTGTGACACTGACTGCTGTTGAGCTAAGCGGATTAGCCGTAGTATCAATTGTTGTATTTGCGATATTGACGGGCGTATCAACAGCTGATGTACAGCCAGATATTAGCCCAACTGACATCAGTAAGCTTATTGCATTTTTTCTGCTCATTTTGTTCCTCTTAATTAAATGAATAAATTTTAATAAATGATAAACTGCTTTTTTGTGCTTCATTTGAATCCCTCGAAGCAAGCAAACCTTAATATAATACTCAGCCTAAGCTATAGTGTCGAGAAAAAGACAAAAAAAAGCCCAATCCTCTTTAATATAGGGAGAATGGGGCGAATGTATCCGTTTAAGCTAACTTATATTTTCTATAGCTGCCCCAGCCCAATAAAGCGGATAACAATAATAAACTCGTGGAAGGAGCGGGCACAGCACTTGCAACCGCTAACAAGTTTTCAGAGCCAGCGGAAAACTCAACTGTTAAGGTATTATAAGCATCTGCGATAGCTCCAGTACCCCCTGCTGCAGAAATAACACCTCCTGCAAGATAAAATTGCTCTCCTGGGTTCAATAAAATACTTAATAAACCTGTATCTTCTATAAAGCCAGCAGTGCTTGTTTCAAATTCATAAATTTGCGTGCTGGGTAGCGAGGACTGAGCGGTTAAGGCTAATGCCCCCAGTACTTGATAAGGATCTGCGGCTAAATCTGCAAAGCCTATTTGCTCAGCCGTAAAAAGATACATACCTACCCCAAAACCTGTCGCTGTATCAGCATCTGGATTGGTTAATGTACCATCAAACAATATATCCAAACTAATGGTTTCTGCCACGCTTCCTGTAAACTCATAACCCTGAATAGCAAAAGCGGAGGCTCCTAGCCAAGCATCATTGGCTGAACTGGCTTGAGTTTTAAGAATTGGGGTTGCTAACGCGCCTGCTGTTACCGTAGCACTTGCTTTGCCCGTGCCTTGCGCCACAATAACATCGCCTGTCACCGCGCTTAATTCATTAATACCCCCTGCAGTGTGCTCTTGTGTCATCCCACTTAAAAGTAAGCCGAATGGTGAACAAGAATTTCCAATACAGTCTCCCGAAACGACGCTAGCCGTTGTACCCCACTCATTAAGTGTGGTCGCACTCGCAAGTAAGGCAGGAGAGCTTAAGGTTCCTATACAAAAAAGGGAGCTTAAAATTATATTTTTATTTGGCATAGTAGGGACTCACTTATTATGGACATTAGAAGTCTTGAGTATATCATTTTGCTATGCTTCAATAATGTTAAAAAAACACCATCGTTTTAAATTAAGTTTTCTCATCGCTAAAGCCCGCCCAAGACATGTATGGTTAAGTAAGTTTTGATATAGGATGTGTTGACGATAGGAAACGCATCAAGTGTCTAAAAGATGCGTTTCGTGCCTCAACATATCCTATATTTTTCCTTTAACTTAATTGCCGTCAGGCTACCACCTGCACACTCGGCACAACATCTGCCAATAAATCATCCACTAAAATATCTGCCACGGCTATATCACAAACACTTTCTAAGCCTTTCCATGCAGGAATACTATTCACTTCAATCACTTGATAGCCATCCTCTGGGCTGCAGATAATATCCACGCCTGCATAATTCATTTGTAAGGCATTGCTTGCCTTAATTGCAATTTCTTCCATCTTGGGATCAGCTTGCACCGCCTCACAACTCGCCCCTCTTGCGACATTGTTTAACCAGTGAATACCGCGTCTACGCATCGCGGCAATCACTTTTCCGCGCACCACAAAAACACGCCAATCTGAATAGCCTTCACCTGCACATTCAACAAATCGCTGTAAATAATAAACGCCTTGACTATGTGTCAGCCAGAATAAATCACTCATTTTTTCAATACGGCGTATGCCTTCGCCTTGTGAGCCAAAAATAGGCTTGCTAATGAGTTGCTGTCCTGACCTTAACTCTGCTTCGGCAATGGCGATGGCTTGTTGTCTATCTCTGAGCACCCAAGTCGCTGGGGTAGGGACATGATGTTGCTGTAATAAAAAGCTAGTCATACCTTTATCAACACTGCGCTCTATCGCATGCCCATCATTATAAACAGGAATGCCCATGATTTTTAAGGCATGTAATATATCCAGATACAACACCACTTCTTCTAAAGAGCCACCGGGTACGCCACGTACAAAAACGGCATCGGGTAGACTGTTTTCAAAGTTAGGGATATATAAAGGTAAAAGCCCAGCTTGTAACTGAATACGGCATTCAGTCAGTGATACATACTCAGCACTATAGCCTCGTGCGGCAAAAGCGTGGCGTAATTGTTTGCCATGCCAACCAGGGTCATCTGTAAATATTGCTATTCGTCCCACAATAGAGTTAAAACCTGTAAAATAAGAAAACTAATATTATACTGTTAATCAATCATTTTCTTGCTATTGAATTTAAGGCTACAGGTTTAACACGGGGCATACAGTATAGCTGCATTATTCGTAGGTGCGGCTTTAGCCGCACAGTGCAGATAAATCTGCACCTACATGACTATGTAGTCCCGCATTAAGTTAGTAGCCGAATTTAACTCTTATTTCTATGCTGAGCTTGTGAAAATATTGTAAGTAGGGAGTCCAAAACGCTGGGTTCGTTTTGCTGTGCTACGCTTGCAAACCTAATCCAGCATGTATTGTCTCTTTTTGTTTAATACATTTTAATGCTTAATTTAATTGCCGTGATGTATTTTAAAATAATAAGAACACCATAACCCACTGTTTAACATAACTTATTAAATCCGCATTCCTAATAACCTAGTATTCTAGTATACTATAGCCAAACCAAGACGATTCCTAACGACCATGACAGCAACAGCCGAAAACGTACACGCACACGAAATTCATAAATTTGGATCACAAGCAGAACGCTGGTGGGATAGAAATGGCGAGTTTAAAAC
>WTCM01000183.1 GCA_013138595.1 Methyloprofundus sp.
TTATGCGAAAAACACTGAAACACAGTCTTATGCCGCTAATTATGAAAAAACTATTGCAACAGCTAAAAAAGCGGAATCTGAGAAAAAGAATCCACCAGCCCCTGCAGTAGATAAACCTACGCCTAAGCCTGATAAATCTGAGGATTAATTTAGAACCTAAGTCGGGTTAGGTTTTTATTGCTACGCAACAAAAATCTAACCCGCTATACGCTGTAACAGATTTATTATCATAACAATAAAACCTTAACTTATTTCTCATACCAAAGTTAATGGCTTAAATTTTATTCCCTGTCTTTCAGAATTTTTATCTGCTATGATTGTGGGATTTTTTAGATATTTATATAGAGTAAAAACAGATGGCAAAAGAAGACCAGATTGAAATGGACGGTACGATTACCGAAACCCTCCCTAACACAATGTTTAGAGTAGAACTGGAAAATGGGCACGTGATTACGGCACATATTTCAGGAAAAATGCGCAAACATTACATTCGTATTTTAACAGGCGATAAAGTTAAAGTTGAAATGACACCTTATGATTTAAGCAAAGGACGTATTACTTTCCGTATGCGTTAATCACTTAAGCCCCTATACGGGGCTTAAAGCTGGGCGATTAATGATCGCTAGTAATTACGCTTAACTCTTTACTTTCTATGGTAAAGACTAGCTCTTCATTTTCTACGCCCACATGCACATGTCCGCCCTGATTCAGTTTGCCAAAGAGTAAATCATTTGCCAATGGCTTTTTAATTTTCTCCTGAATCAGACGCGCCATAGGTCTTGCACCCATCTTAGGGTCACAGCCATTTTCAGCCAACCAGAGCCTTGCCTCTGCACTCAAGCTGAAAGTGACATCTTTATCCTGTAGCAATGTCTCCAACTCAAAAATAAATTTATCCACGACATTTCCTACAATAGAAATATCTAAAGGCTTAAACTGGATAATACTATCTAAACGGTTTCTAAATTCAGGTGAGAAGGCTTTTTCTATCACTTGCAGACTATCCGTACTATGCTCTTGATGGGTAAAACCTATTGAAGCACGACTGCCTTCAGTCGCGCCTGCATTAGTAGTCATCACTAAAATAATATTTCTAAAATCCGCTTTACGCCCATTATTATCAGTTAAAGTCCCATGATCCATGACTTGCAATAGCAAGTTAAACACATCAGGATGCGCTTTTTCCAACTCATCTAAAAGTAATACTGCATGAGGGTGTTTATTCACCTGCTCAGTCAATAACCCCCCTTGGTCGTAGCCCACATAACCAGGAGGCGCACCAATTAGCCGTGACACAGTATGACTTTCCATATATTCAGACATATCAAAGCGAATCAACTCCACACCCAATAGCTTCGCTAATTGCTTAGTTACTTCTGTTTTACCGACCCCCGTAGGCCCTGCGAATAAAAATGAGCCTATAGTCTTAGTCGCTTCACGCAAACCTGCACGCGATAATGCAATCGCCGAAGATAAAGCAGCAATAGCCTCATCTTGACCAAAGACCAGCATTTTTAGATTTTTCTCAAGATTTTTTAACTTATCTTGGTCATCGGTAGACACTGACTTAGGGGGGATTCTTGCAATTTTAGCCACGACTTCTTCAATCGCATGCACATCAATCAGCTCATTGCGCTGGTCTTTTTCCACGATACGCTGTTTTGCACCCGCCTCATCAATCACATCAATTGCCTTGTCTGGTAAAAACCGATCGGTAATATGTCGTGCTGATAATTCAGCTGCCGCACGTAAGCTTTCTAAGCTATATTTAAGCTCGTGATGCTCTTCAAAGCGACTTTTCAGACCTTTTAAAATTAAAAAAGTCTCATCAATGGTCGGCTCAACAATATCTATTTTTTGAAAGCGTCGCGCTAAGGCATGGTCTTTTTCAAAAATGCCGCGATACTCTTGATAAGTTGTTGAACCAATACAGCGCAAATCTCCCGATGCTAAAGCTGGCTTAATTAAATTGGAAGCATCCATCACACCACCTGATGCAGAGCCTACACCAATAATGGTATGAATTTCATCAATAAACAAAATAGCACGCGAATCTTCTTTAATTTGATTCATTAAGGCTTTTAAGCGCTTTTCAAAATCGCCTCGATACTTAGTCCCGGCAACTAAAGCACCCAAATCTAAGGAATAAATAACACAATCTTGTAAAATTTCAGGAATATCTTCTTCTACAATCTTCTTGGCAAGCCCTTCTGCAATCGCTGTTTTTCCTACGCCTGCTTCACCGACTAAGAGCGGGTTATTTTTACGCCGTCTACATAAGACCTGGATGGTGCGCTCTAATTCCAGCTCGCGCCCTATCAACGGGTCAATCTTACCTGCTAATGCCTCACGATTTAAATTACTGGTATATTTCTCTAAAGGAGTTTCAGCAACGTCTTGCCCAACTTCTGGCTCGCCCTCTTTTTGCTCAGGCACATCCTGCTCTACTTTAGACAAGCCATGCGATAAGTAATTCACCACATCCAAACGATGTATATCTTGCTTGTTCAACAGATAAGTCGCATGTGAATCCTGCTCACTAAATAAGGCCACTAATAAATTAGCCCCATCCACTTCTTTCTTATCCGATGCTTGCGCATGAAAAACAGCACGTTGTAGCACGCGCTGAAAACCTAATGTAGGCTGAGTTTCACGCGCACCACCATCGGATAATAAACTAATCGTTTCATCAATAAATTGGGTCAATTCACCGCGTAAAACAGGAATATCACAGACACACTCGGATAAAACTTGAACGGCATTATCATTATCTAGCAAGGCCAGCAACAAATGCTCAACAGTAATAAATTCATGGCGTTTTTCATGTGCCGAAACAAACGCTAAATTTAAAGTTACTTCAAGATCTTTACTTAACATAACAAAGCTCCTATCGCTTTTTTAAGCTTCTTCCATCGCACATAATAAAGGGTGCTGATTTTCCCGCGCATAATCATTCACTACCTCAACTTTTGTTTCTGCGACATCTTTTGAAAAAACACCACAGATCCCCACACCTTCAGTATGCACACGCAACATTACTTGCGTTGCTGATTCTTCGGTCATGGAAAAAAAATCTATTAAGATCTCAATCACAAAGTCCATCGGTGTAAAATCATCATTCAATAAAAGCACTTTAAATAAAGGTGGCTTTTTTAGTTTTGGCTTTGCCTCCTGAACAGCAACGGCCTCATCATGGTCTGCGGAAGTATTAAAATCATTCATCTGAATTGACACTTTTTATAATTTAAACTGACTATTAATATTGAGGCAAAAAGCTCAATTTCAATTATTAATAAAGTATAATAGCTGAAAATAATGAAGTCACACGGCTTTTTTTTAAACCACAAAACAATCAATGACTTGGAAACCCCATGTAACCGTCGCGGCCATTATCGAACAGCAGCAACGCTTTCTATTAAAAACTTTTATAGATTTAGAAAAATGAGCAAAAATATTATTGTTGGCATGTCAGGTGGCGTGGATTCTTCTGTAACCGCAGCTTTGTTATTAGAGCAAGGTCATCACATTACTGGCGTATTTATGAAAAACTGGGATGAAGATGACGGCACCGATGAATGCACGGCAATTCAAGATCTAGCGGATGCGCAACAAGTTTGCGATACACTCGGTATTGAGTTAAAAACGGTTAATTTTGCGAGTGAATACTGGGATGACGTATTTGAAGTTTTTCTTGCTGAATTTGCAGCAGGGCGCACACCTAACCCTGATATTCTTTGCAATAAGCATGTTAAATTTAAAGCCTTTTTAAATTATGCCGTGGAAGATTTAGGGGCTGAATATATTGCCACAGGGCATTATGCACGTATTACCGAGGATGCAGGTGAGTTTTATTTACTTAAAGGCTTAGACCCTAGCAAAGAACAAAGCTATTTTCTCTATACGCTAGGACAGAAAGCACTCTCAAAAACCTTATTCCCTATTGGTCATTTACATAAGACCGAAATTCGACAAATCGCTGAAAAATACCATTTTGCTAATCATCTAAAAAAAGATAGTACAGGCATTTGCTTTATCGGCGAGCGTAAATTTAAAGAGTTTCTACAACGCTACTTACCTACCCAACCAGGTGAAATGCGTACCCCTGAGGGACAGTATATTGCCCAACATTCTGGTTTAATGTATTACACTTATGGACAGCGTCAAGGGCTAGGCATTGGTGGTGTTAAAAATGCGCCCGACGAACCTTGGTATGTACTGGATAAAGATTTAAAAAATAATATCTTAATCGTGGGACAAGGTCACGACCACCCTTTAATGTTACACAATACATTAGAAGCTAGCCAACTAGATTGGTGTAGTAATAAAGCCTTTAACGAAACGATAAGCTGCCATGCTAAAACACGCTATCGACAAGCTGATCAAGCTTGCCAAGTAATCCCATTAGAAAATGGGCGTGTTAAAGTTATTTTTGAGCAAGCACAAAGAGCAATCACTCCTGGGCAATCAGTCGTTTTTTATAAAGACGAGTGTTGCTTAGGTGGTGGAATTATTGAAATAAAATATAACCTTTAAATTAGATATAACTGGCGCGCCATTGCTACCTCACGAAACTCAGGGATTCCTGCCGCCTTCATTCGTTCACATTCGCAGCGAATAGGGGATACCCTGAACGCCCTGCGTCCGTCACGACTACGCACAAAAGCCGCTTCGTCATGACTATCTCAAATGGCTGGACGGCTTTTCGGAATGCAATTCTTGCTTCTCTCGCGTGCTGCTAGCACACGTCGAGTCAGCGAATTTCTCTGCGCTTATCAGGGGCTAAAAATCATCACTTCGCTATGCTCCGTTCCCCTGATTTTCAGCGAATGTAGAAAACTAGATTAGTTTTTTTATTCATACTCAATATATTACGCTATAGGCTGCATGGCGTTAGCTAAGCAAACACTGACCAACCCAGCCCAAGCGACGGAATAAGTCATTATTTAATAAAAATTTTCTCTTAATTTAATGGCATTCTCACCCAAAAACAGTTTATCCCACTCAAACTGACAAGAAAATTCGTGAACTGTGTCACGTTTTTTTACATATTAACAAAAAAAAACACTGAATTGCCTTTGCTCATTACATGAGTATAAATACCCAAGTTACCCTCTTAAAAAAATATAAAGCATTGTTTTAAAGTATAAATAACTTAAACCTCATTGAGAGCACAATATAATATTCAAGAAATTAACTTATATCCCCTAATGTTATCGTGACAGCATTTTTTACACCCCCCCCCTTCTCAGCTACATATAGTGTCATCTTTTTTTACACTTACAACAGCCAGAAACCTTAAAAAATACAGCTAAATAACTGAACAACAAACTTATATTATAAATTGGCATAAACATTGCTTTATAGTTTAATATAAGTTTAGCTACCATAAATTCATTGCCTAAACAGCATAACCCTTAGTTTTTTGTGATCAATATCACAAAATAAATAGCACGCTCATACCCCCCGCTACACCTATTGTGAGATAGGGCCAGAAAGCTTCAGGTCTTTAAATATTTTAAAGATAGCTGAGCCGCACATATACACGGTTGGTCCGTGATAATTTTTTATTTTATACTCTTAACAATAAGGCTTTAAAAAAATGAACAAAAATATTTTAGGTTTAGCACTTGCAGCTCTTTTCACAACGGGTACAGCACAAGCTCTTATTATTGATGACTTTAGTCAAATTGACATGTTAGCTACTACCCCAGCAGCAGCAGGTCCCCAAACAGCAGGACCATTCACAGAAACAGTATCAAATGCTCTTGGGGGAACTCGTACAATAATGGCTTCAGGGGATGGTGCCTTCACACAAGTAACCGCAAGGACTCTCTCAGGCAGTCAACAATTCTCTCTTAGCTCTGGCGGTGCCACTAGCGTAGCGACTGGGATGCTTACTTGGGATTCAAACGGCAATGGCTTAGGCGGCATTGATTTAACTGACGGGTTAAGCAACAATCAATTCAACTTTACTATAGATAGTATAGATACAGGTGCTATCACATTAACGCTTGCAGTCACTGATACACTAGACCAAATAGCTTCTGCCTCTATTTCTGGTAGTGACGTTATTGATACACACAGCTTAGCGTTCTCTCTTTTTTCAGGAGCTGACCTTTCTAGCGCGAAAGCAATCTCTTTAACAGTTGTGGGTGGAACTGCAACCGATTTCACCATGAGCTTATTAGAAACTTCAGGTACACCCGTTCCTGCACCTGCACCTATCGCATTAGTGATCGCTGGGTTAGCAGCAGTTGGCTTACGCCGCAAAGCAAACGCTTAAATAACAAGATAACGGTGACCTACAGACTAAAGTAGGTCACTCTTAACAAATACAACAAGACTAAGGACAAGTCGTTAAGCTACCCATAATTTTATAGAAGCGACCTGCCTTTAATCCACATTGTGATGACTTAATAATCAAGTTCTTTATATTTCTTTAATTTTTTGGAGTAGATATTATGAATACCCCCCCGATTAGTCGAAAAATACGCCATGCGTTTTTTCCACTATTAACCGCATCCGTCCTCTTAGGCATAAGCCCAGGAGCACAAAGTGCTGCTATTGACTTGTTCTCAACATCTCAAGCTCAAATTTTAGATAATACTGGTGATGGCACGCCTGTTTCGATTTCTGTTGGAGACGGCACTGATCCCAGCATTCTAGGCGGCTCGAG
>WTCM01000067.1 GCA_013138595.1 Methyloprofundus sp.
TGTTAAAGAATGTGGCAGCAAAGCCCAATAAAAGTAAAACAGAAACCTATGAGGATGATGTAAAAAAAGCGTTTATTGAACAACCTGCCAATATGAAGTTGTTAATCGTAGTGGATAAATTATTAACAGGCTTTGATGCACCGAGTTGCTCTTATTTGTATATTGATAAGTCGATGCAGGATCACGGTTTATTTCAGGCAATTTGTCGGGTTAATCGCTTAGACAGTGATGATAAGACCTTTGGTTATATTGTTGATTATAAAGATTTGTTCAAAAATGTAGAACACGCATTGACTGTTTATACTGAAGAGCTAGATTATGATGCGGAGGATGAAGCGACTGATTCCGATATATTGCTAAAAGATAGGTTAAAGGTGGGGCGTGAACGTTTAGAGGCTGCATTAGAGGCTATTGAGTTACTTTGTGAGCCTGTAAAATCCCCTAAAGACCATCTTGATTATCAGCGTTATTTTTGTGGTAATTCGGAAATAGCGGATGATTTAAAAGAAACGGAAGTAAAACGGCATGGATTATATAAAGCAACGGTGGTTTTTATTCGTGCTTATGCCAATATTACGGATGAAATGGATGCCGCTGGTTATAATGCAGCAGAGCAAAAACATATCAAAGCCCGTTTAGAGTTTTATCTGAAATTGCGTGAAGTGATTCGTAAGGCGAGTGGAGAGGTGATTGATTTAAAAGCCTATGAAGCCGATATGCGTTATTTAATTGACCATTATATTCAGGCGACAGATGCAAAAGTTGTTTCACCTTTTAAAGATATGTCTTTACTTGATGTCATTGTAAACATCGGTATTGATGAGGCAGTCGACAATTTACCCGAGGGTATAAAAGGCAATAATGAGGCTGTTTCTGAAACCATAGAAAATAATGTACGTAGTAAAATCATTAAAAGCCATTTTCTTGATCCTGTTTATTTTAAAGAGATGTCTACCTTGTTAGATGCGTTGATTAAACAGCGAAAGAAACAAGCAATTAAGTATGCTGACTATCTAAAGAAAATGGATGCGTTAGTCCGAAAGGTACAGGAAGGAAAAAAGGATGATACCCCAAGTTCACTAAATACTACTGCTAAACGTGCTTTGTATCATAATCTTGGGAAGGATGAGAGTTTAGCGGTAACGCTTGATAATGTTGTTAATGAGCGTAAGCCTGCTTATTGGCGCGGTAATCAGGCGAAAGAAAATACCATAAAACAAGCTGTTTATGATGTATTAAAGGATGTTGATGAAGTTGAACGTATTTTTGAAATTATCAAGCAACAACAGGAATATTAATGGTCAGTGAATTACAGCTGGGGAATTTGACCATTCAGGTGCTTCAAAAAGACATTAAAAATGTACACTTGAGTGTGTATCCGCCTAATGGAAAGGTAAAAGTATCAGCTCCTAATGAAATGCCTTTAGATACTTTACGGGTGTTTGTTATTTCAAAATTGACATGGATTAGAAAGCAGCAAGCAAAGTTGCAAGCCCAAGCGAGAGAAGCCTCTAGGGATTATATTGAACGAGAGAGCCACTATTTTAGGGGTGAACGTTATTTATTAAAGGTGATTGAACATAATCACCCACCTAAAATAGAGTTAGATCATCAATCAATCATGCTTTATATTCGCCCTGAAACTAAGACAGAAAAAAGAGCGGTGATTTTAAATGATTGGTATCGAGTTCAGCTTAAACAGCAGATACCTGTATTAATCGCTAAGTATGAAAAATTAATGGGTGTGAGCGTTAAAGACTTTGGTGTTAAAAAGATGAAAACCAAATGGGGGACGTGTAACCCTATTGCTCAACGTATCTGGTTAAATTTGGAATTAGCGAAAAAGCCGCCTGAATTATTGGAGTACGTGGTGGTGCATGAAATGGTGCATTTATTAGAGCGTAGTCATAATAGGCGTTTTGTTTTGTTGATGAATAAATTTATGCCTAAATGGAGGTTTTATAAGGATGAGTTGAATAGACTGCCTATTAGTCATGTTGACTGGGGGAATTAAAAATTATTTCAAATGACAGTTCAGTGACACCTCAGAGAGTGAAGTAATTTAATTAAACCCTGACAGCCTTTAAATATATGGCGTCCCCAGACGGACTCGAACCGCCAGCTATCCCTTAGGAGGGGACTGCATTATCCAGTTATGCAATGGGGACATAGAACGCATATTATATCAATTTTTTACAGATATTTTAACTTTATATTATTAAACCCTTACTCATTCGTAAGTAAGCAGGAGCACTCACCTCGCTCAGCTTTTATGCTTCTGACGAGGTGGGTATTCTGTTAGCTTTAAGGGTAAATAACTTTAGGCTCAAAATTTGCTGCTGGGTATTTAGGATCATAAGAGGATTTTTCACCGAAAGAACTTTTAGAGCTAGACGCTGATTTAATCGCGGCTTTATCTTGAAAAACAATTTTAGGCTGAAAGCTACTAGCAGGGTATTTGTTATCGCCTTGTGCAAAGCTAAGGCTTGGGACTAGGGTGATCGCGGCAGTAAGTAGTCCGATAGTGATTGATGTTTTCATTTAAGCTCATTCTCCATATTGAGATAGGTTAGGGTTTTCTATAATAACTTAGTTATTTCAGGATAATCAACAAATAATTGTTGTTTAAACTGTTCTATTGTTGCTTCATCCATACGTTGTTCCCTAGGGATATTGACCACAACTTCGCTAATCACTGACATTGGCTGGCTATCAAGGAAGATCAGGCGGTCTGCTAAGGAAATAGCTTCACGTAAGTCATGCGTGACATACAGGACTTTATGCGGGCGTTTACGCCATAAATCAACGAGTAATTGTCTCACTTGACGAGCAGTGGGCGGGTCTAGTGAGACAAAGGGCTCATCCATTAATAGTAGATCTGGATCCGTTGCAAAGGCGCGGATAATAGAAATACGGCGGCTCATGCCTAGGGAAAGGTGTTCGGGGAAGCTTTCTTTCTCTGCGCCTAAGCCCATGCTTTCGAGTAAAAAATCTAAAGTTTCAAGCTTTGCATTAGAGGCGAGTTGTAGGTTTTCTAAGACCGTCCGCCATGGCAATAGTCTGGGGTTTTGAAAGACGTAGCCGACTTTGGGTGATAGTTGTTCGGGCGTTAATTTGACCGACCCTGTATATTGATTATCTAAACCCGCGAGAATATTTAATAAGGTGGTTTTACCACAGCCTGAAGGTCCGACTAGGCATACAAATTCATCTTTTCCTAATGTAATTTTTAAGTCTTTAATGACTTGTTTAGGGGCTTTTTTTGCGCCCTGAGGGTAGGATTTATCCTGTATTTTAATATTGAGTTGACTCATTTACGCCACCTTTGCGCTCTTTTATCTAATGGCTTTAGAATTAATAGTTCAATGGCTTGGATAATCGCTATAAAAGCAATGGTATAAGCGAGTATGCTTGCTACATCGAAGAGTTGAAAAAATAAATGTAATTGATAGCCCATACCATCACTGCGACCTAACATTTCAACCACCAGTACGATTTTCCAGATTAAGGCTAAACCTGAACGTGTTGCCGCCATGACAAAGGGGTGTAGTTGTGGCCAGATCACATGGCGCAAGGTTTTGAGCTTGCCAAAGCGGTAACATTCTGCTAATTCTAATAATTCTTTATCTAAGGCACGTGTGCCTTCGCGAATGGTAATAGTGACATTCGGTAGTTTGTTAATCACCACGGCTAAAATCGCGGCGGTTTCACTTAGCCCAAACCAGACGTAGCAGAGAATAATGGTGACTAGGGCAGGGATATTGAGAAAAATCACCAGCCAGTTATCAAAGAAATAATCTAAGTTTTTATGCCGCCCTAATACAATGCCAATAGCACAACCTAAGCACATGGCTATGCTAAAGCTAATCACTAAGCGGTATAAGGTCTTGCCTAAATGAAAAGGTAAGTCACCTGTTTGTATTTCATGAATTAAGACATGAGTCACCGTGATAGGGTCGGGCAAGGTGTCTGAATTTAAAAAGACGGCAAGCCCATACCATAAAATAAAAAATAAACTGATAGACAGGGGGGCAAGGATGCTGGGGCGCTGAATAAACTCCATAGTATTAGCTGTGTGGGTTTTGTAATAAGTGCTCTAATTGCGCTAAGCGTTCAGGTGTGCCTATATCCATCCAAAAACCTGTCTGTAATTCTGCGCTGATACGCTGGGCTAGCATCGCTTGTTTTAATAAGGGCGCAAGTGCGGATTTACCGTCAGGAATACTGGCAAATAAATCAGGATGATAAAGCCCTATACCACTGTATGTGTATTTGGGGCTGCCTTCAACAGCGGCGATTCCGTCCGCATTGAAGGAGAAATCGCCTGCGCTATGATGGCTAGGATTGGGTACTAAGACTAAATGCGCTAGATCAATGTTTTGATTAAGCAGTGTGTGTAATGGAAAGTCACAACTAATATCCGCATTAACCACTAAAAAAGGCTGGTCGCCCAGTAGTGGTAAGGCTTTTTTAATGCCACCTGCAGTTTCTAAGCCATGCTCGCCCTCATTAGAGTAGCTGATGTATGCTTGAAAGCGTGATCCATCGCCTAAATAATCTTGTATTTGTTTACCTAAATAAGCGAGATTAATCACAATCTCAGTAATACCAGCGGCAACAAGTGCCTCTATTGTATATTCAATGAGTGGTTTGCCTGCTGCTTTTAATAAGGGTTTAGGCGTATGCTCAGTGAGTGGGCGCATTCTTTCGCCACGTCCTGCGGCTAAAATCATTGCTTTCATAGTTTATCTTGAGTGAGCGGTAAAATATATTGGGTTAAAAATGCATGAAAATCCTTCAGTTCTGGGTACTGTTGGCTAACGTTGATAACATAATCTAAAGTGCGCGGAATATCTTCTAAATAGCTAGGTTTTCCATCTCTAATATTTAAGCGGGAGAAGATGCCTATTGCCTTTAAATGGCGTTGTATGCCCATTAAATCAAAATCGCGTTTAAATTGTGCATAATCACAGTGTGTCAGTTTAGCGTGTTTAAGTTGCGCATAATAAACCTGTAAGCGGCGTTCGATCATGGTATCAGGCAGATTGATATAGCAATCTCTTAATAAAGACACGGCGTCATAAGTGACCGGTCCAATCACCGCATCTTGAAAGTCAATAATGCCGGGGTTATTATCGCTAATATGCATTAAATTGCGTGAGTGGTAGTCACGATGTACACAGGCTTGTGCTTGCTGTAATGCTGAGTCAATTAATAACTGAAAAGTAGTGTTTATCAGTGTTTTCTGGGTTTTATCAACGATAAATTCACATTGCTGTGCTAAAAACCAATCACTAAATAAATGCAGCTCTGTGTTTAATAAATCAGCATCATAATGAGGGAGTTCGCTGTTGTGAGCATCTACATTGCTTTGCAAAATAATCAGGCTATTCAGTGCGTCTTGATATAAGGTTTCGCTTAAAGCGTCGTCATTCGTATTATTAAGACTATCTAACAGACACTGTGAACCAAAATCTTGTAATAATAAAAAACCTTGCTCAGTATTTTGTTGAATAATCTCTGGCACATTCACTTGCGCGGCTGCAAATAGCTCAGCAACTTTAATAAAAGGCGCTGTATCTTCTTGTTCAGGCGGCGCATCCATGACGATATAATTTTGCTGCCCATATTGCACTCTAAAATAACGCCTAAAGCTGGCATCACTAGAGGCACTTTCAAAGTGGGTGATTTCTAGGTTTAAATCGTTGCTTAGCCAGTGCAGAATGGCTTTTTCTCTGCTATCAGTTGCCGTTATCATTTCTTTTTAGTGAGAACTTGAAAAAGTAAGGTAAAATGGTCGGTCATTATTTTATGATATTTTGCTTGTTTATGCGGGCTTTATTGAAACTTTTCTCAGACTTTTAATTTCATGCTGTTACGTTTATCATTTTATTTGATTAGCACATCAATACTCTTATTGGATGTTGCGGCTGCAAATGAGCCCAGCCTCGGATGTGGAAATGCCGTTAATCAGCCACCTTGTGCTACGAGTTCTAACGCCTCTAAGTCAGTCAAAATAGCAGGACCTGCGCCTAATTTTAAAAAAGGAACAAGTTGGTGGTTTAGTGATACTTATAATGCGGCACAAGAACAAGTCTTTGAGCGTTTACGCAACGAGTTCCAACAAGACCCTTGGGGAATCTGCACCTTAAAAACAGGGGCTATCCCTGCGTTTGCCTTTGATAAGCGCCAGCGTGAAGTATCGCCGATGGATGTATTGTCCAATCATAGTGAAATTTTTGATTCTGAATTAGTAAGCTTTACAGGGAATATTGATTTACAACGTGCTGATCAGCATGTCATGGCAAATCAACTGGATTATAACCAGAATTCAGGTGTACTCGATTTATACGGTGATATTTTATACAGTGATACAGGTGTGGCAATTCATGGTGATTCAGCACGTATCAATTTACAGGAAGATAGCTCTTTATTACGCGATGTGTCCTTTATTATTCCTGCTTCTCCTGTACGGGGGAGTGCTAAGGCGGTGTATCGTGATAGCGCAACCTTTAGTCGTTATAACGATGCGACTTATACAGCATGTGAACCAGGCAATCAGGATTGGATGGTGCATGCGTCTAAAATGAAAGTAAATGATGAGACGGGACGGGTAGCGATCAAAAATGCTTGGTTAGAGTTTAAGAATATGCCAGTGATGTATATTCCTTATGGCTCTTTTCCTGTGGATAATCGACGCTTAACAGGTTTGCTGACACCGACTATTGGCTTATCAAATCGTAGTGGTGTCGATATTAGCATGCCTTTTTATTGGAATGTCGCGCCTAATTACGATTTAACTTTAACCCCGCGTTATATGAGTAAACGGGGTTTTATGATGGGCACAGATTTCCGCTATATGTGGGAAGGATCAGAAGGACAGATCAGTGTTGAAATGATGCCAGAAGATAAGCTTACTGATGAAATGCGTTGGGGGGGGAGTTTACAGCATGAAACAAAGATTATGGATAATCTTAATGTTGATGTAAATGCTAACTATGTCTCTGATAAGTCTTATTTTTCAGATTTAGATGGTACGCTGGGGATGAGTAACCGTAACCGTTATTTAGGCAGTGATGCGAATCTGAATTATGAATTATCTTGGATGGCCTTTAATGCGCGTGTCGAAAATTATCAAAATATAGATCCTAATTCCAGTGATAGAGATGTGCCTTATCGTCGTTTACCGCAATTGACTTTGGATATGTTTCAAGCGTTTGAGCAATTGCCTTACGATATACCGTTGGAGCTTGCTTTAAATAGTGAGTTTGTGTATTTTCAGCGCCATTTTGCAGATGGTGAACCTGAAGGTTCGCGGTTTAATATAGAGCCTGCAATCAGCTTTCCCTTTGTTAACCAATCAGGTTTTGTGATTCCTAAGGTTGCCGTACAGCATACCTCTTATTGGTTAACTGAAAATGATGGCTCACGTTCTAATTACCTAAATAAAACCTTGCCGATCGTATCTTTAGATTCAGGGCTATTTTTTGAGCGTGATTTTGCCTCGAATTTTGGTGCTTTAACGCATACGATTGAACCGCGCTTATTTTATTTATATGTGCCTTATGTGAATCAAGACGATCTGCCTGATTTCGATACCTCAGAATACGATTTTAATATGGGGCAGTTGTTTAGAAGTAATGAATTTAATGGGGTAGATAAAACCCA
>WTCM01000245.1 GCA_013138595.1 Methyloprofundus sp.
AAAAACTTTCAAAAAAATCTGTCGAGATGTTTGTAGAAAAAACTTATGGGAGCCTAGGGGAGCTTGATAACTTTAAAGTTACATATTCAGAAACTCCTTATCGGGCGTGGTGAGAAATGCAACATAATCCAAAATTCCAGTTGACCGTAAAAAGCATTACAATTTTTGCTATTCGCAAAAATAGCAGTTCTTTTTACGGTAACTGATTTGGTCATTAGCAGCGCAGTTTATTTGCGAAAAATACTGAATTTTAAAAAACTAAAAAACAACAATGGCACGTAGAAGATACCATAGAAAGAAAAAACTCCCTGAAGATCCTGTTAAAGCAACGATAGAATCTTTTACCCATGATGGGCGTGGAGTCACACATGTAGACGGTAAAGCGGTTTTTATTGATGAGGCTTTACCCGGTGAAGAAGTTGAATTTATTTATACCGATAGCCGTAAAGATTTTGCAGAAGGTCGAGTAGAAACTTTATTAAGCGCGTCAGAAGACCGAGGCGAACCCGCTTGTGAGCATTTTGGTCGCTGTGGTGGCTGTAGTTTTCAACATGTTAAAAATGAGCGTCAAATTGATATTAAACAAGGTCTATTAGTTGAACAATTTCAACGTATAGGTAAGGTCAGTGTTGATGAATTCTGGGAACCGATTAAAGGACCTTTTTTGGGTTATCGACGTAAAGCGCGTATGGGCGTTAAGTATGTGCCTAAAAAAGGTCGTGTATTAGTCGGCTTTAGAGAGCGACGTAATCAATTTTTAGCTGAAATTGAAAGCTGTAAAGTCATGCACCCGATTGTCGGTGAAAAATTGATGGATCTATCGGCAATGATCGGTGAATTGAGCATTAAAGATAAAATACCACAAATCGAAGTCGCGATTGGTGATGAAGAGTGTGTACTTGCTTTTCGTGTTTTAGAGCCAGCCACCGATGAAGATAAAGAAATTATGCGCGCTTTTGGGCATGAGCATAATATGTCTATCTGCTTGCAATCAAAAGGGCCTGATACAATTAAGCCGATAGAAGGTGAGGAAGAAAAGATTCTTAAATATTCTTTGCCTGAGCAAGGCATAGAATTTGTCTTTAAGCCTGCGATGTTTACTCAAGTAAACTATGAAATCAATCGCAAAATGATTAGCAGAGTGATGCAGGAAATGGATTTTAATGCCGATGATAAGGTTTTAGATTTATTTTGTGGCTTAGGTAATTTTACTTTGCCGATTGCGACAAAAGCAGGGCTAGTAGTAGGGGTAGAAGGTGATCAACCTTTAGTGAATCATGCCAAAGAGAATGCACGCTTAAATAATTTAAGTAATGTTGAATTTTATGCCGCTGATTTAAGCAAGGATGTTAGCGACCAAGACTGGGCAAAACAAAAGTACAATAAAGTGATGCTAGATCCATCACGCGCGGGTGCATCAGATGTATTGCATAACCTAAAAAACTGGGGTGCTGAAATGGTGATGTATGTTTCCTGTAATCCATCAACCCTTGCCAGAGATGCGGGTATCTTAGTGAATGAACTAGGTTATACCTTAGTGAAAGCAGGTGTGATGGATATGTTTCCACAAACAGGGCATGTTGAATCTATCGCTTTATTTAAAAAATAAGCCACTATGTTTGCTGGTAAATTTCCACGCCGCTATATAGAAGTCTGTATTTCAACACAAATATTGGACTTGATAGACGAAGGACGAGTGTTGCAAAGCTACCCCATTTCAACCGCTAAAAATGGCGTGGGGCAGCTGATGGGCTCTGAGTGCACACCTTTAGGCTGGCATAAAGTCCGCGCTAAGATTGGGGCGGACCAGCCTATTAACAGTGTTTTTATTGGGCGACGTGCGACAGGTGAAGTTTATACGCATGCCTTAGCTGAGCAATACCCTAAGCGAGATTGGATACTCAGCCGAATTCTTTGGTTAGGGGGGTTAGAGCCACGGTTTAATCGTTATGCTGATGTGGATAGTACTTGGCGGTATATTTATATACACGGTTGCCCAGATCATTTACTGCAAGGCAAGCCTGAATCTCATGGCTGTATTCGTATGAAAAATTCAGATGTGATTGATTTATTTCAACAGGTACAGGCTGGGGAAATTGTTTTTATTAGTTATTCTTAGGAGCATGCTCCTTAGCTAACTCCCTAGCAATACGATTTCTAAAGCGATACGGTACAGCTTGATTTATCATCAAAGCAAAGGCGTGCCATTGTTGTTGATTGTTCACAATATAGCCCGCTAAGGTACTGACTTTTTTTAGAGTACCTGATTTGGCATAAACGCCCGTTTCTATTTCGGGCAATAAATGCTTCCACGGTCTAAAGGCCTCTAATAATTGTACTAATTGCTGCGGCGAAATTTGGTTTGCGCGTGATAATCCAGCCCCTTCCTTTAAACTCAAATGTTGCCAATTAAATTGCTCTGTTAACGTGGATTGCATATAATTTTGCACTTCCTTAAAATTTGCAGGGCGTTGCGTGCTTTCGGCGCTAAGTACTAGAATCAGCTGATTAGCAATAAAGTTAGTGGAATATTTCAGCATAGGGCGAATAACTTCCGCTAAATTTTTACTATTGCTGTGCGTATAAAAAACAGGCAATGCTGGAAGCTTTCCCCACACGATTTTATCGGCTACACGAACACCTTGTTGACGTAAAAAAGCCGCTAATAATTCCGCGCAATACCTTTCAGCATCGTGTGAAGACTGCCCTGTATTAATACGAAAATCACGCTTTTTAATACGGTGAGATAAACTCTTAGCATACGCAGTTAACGGAGTTTGCGCTTCTGCCGAATATATTTTTCCTGCGACTTTTTTAATGCTTAGGGTATTAAAATTAGCTGCTAAAGCACTAGGAACTGCATCATAAGGGTTATCGGAAGATTCAGCTCCTGGCGTGTGTAGCTTGCTTTGAAATAAAGACACATCTAAAGCAATTGTTTTAATCTCTGTTAAACCGAGTGTTTTTAATTGTTGGGCAATTAGCGTTAATTCTTCAGAGACTAAAAAAGGGTCGCCACTGGCTTTAATCCATAAGGTTTGATTTGAGCGATCAAAGTAAAATTTTGTTTGAAAATGATAATCTGCTCCCCAATGCTTTAAAGCTAAATAAGCAGTGATCAGTTTAGTCGCGGATGCAGGGATAAACGCTTGATCAGCACGTTTGGAAATAAGCGGCTGTCCTTGAATATTTGTCAGTAGTAGCCCAGCATTATTGAGAGTGGAAAATGTTTTTAAAGCACTATCAGCTGATGCATGTATCGGGTAAGCAAGCATGATTAAAAGCAGCTTAGTCATTAATAAGACACGAAATTTTTGAGTGGGCATTGTTATGAATTTAATTCTTAAAATATCTGTAGACTACATAGTATAGCGTCTATTATCACGGCTTAATAATAAGCGTATTGATAATAAACCTTTAACCGACTCAATACCCTGTATATACTACGCTATATAAATTAAACCGCCTTATCAAGGATAATCAATATGAGTGACCCACATGCAAAAGCCACCTCATCAGGTGTGGAAGATTTAATTCAACGCTTGCGTAAGCAAGGGGTAGAAGCAGGGCAGGAAAGGGCAGAAAATATTGTATTAGATGCGCAAAAACGTGCTGAATGGATTATAGAAGAAGCGGAATTAGAAGCAAAGCAATTAGTTGATCAAGCTAAAAAACAAAGTGATGCATTTCAAAAATCAGGTGAAGATGCACTTAAGTTAGCCACTAGAGATTCCTTATTGAAATTACGTGATACTTTACTAGGTAGCTTTAGTAAAGAAGTGCAACGCGTGGTTGGGCAGAAAATGGATCAAGAGATTTTTTTGGAAAGGCTTATTTTACAATTAGCGGGTAAAGTTCGTGAGCAATTGGATTTAGACTCTAAGGATAATATTAGTATCTTTTTGCCGAATAATGCAGTGGGTGTAGATGAGCTTAAAAATAACCCCGATGAATTAAAAGCGGGTAGTTTAACGCACTTTACTGCCTCAATTGCAGCCGATATGTTACGCAAAGGGGTTTCGATTGATGTCGCTGATGATATTAAAGGGGGGATTTCAGTGAGGTTGAAAGAGGATGATATGGTCGTCGATTTTACTGATGAAACCTTGTCCATTTTATTGTTAGAGCATTTACAGCCACGCTTTAGAACCCTCTTACAAGGTATCGTAAAGTGAGTAAGAAGACAGAATATACGATGTTAATGGCAAGCTTGCCGCCTCATCCTATGTCCTTGTGGGATCAAAAAAATAAACCTGTGTCTCGTTTACGCTTAGAGCGACGCTTAAGCTTATTAAATGAGCAAGATAAGCAGCAACTTAAAGAAATAGAAAGTATTCTGCACTGGGCAAAAATGTCTGATGAAAAATCGGATGCCGATATTGTCACCGAGGCTGAGCGCCTGATCGCCGTGATTGATAATCCTATCTTAAAAAAAGTGATTATATGGCGCTTGGAATTACGTACTATTGTGACGGCGATTCGGCGGCGACAATTAGGCAAATCTGCACCTAAAAAAAATGAGCGCTGGGGTTATGGTCAGGTTGTGCCTTTTATCCAAAAAAATTGGCAAGTCGATGATTTTTCTTTAGTTCATCGCTATCACTGGGTCAGAACGGCAAATACACTTTTTAAACAGGAACAAAGTGTAGAGCTAGAAAAATTATTACTTAATTTAAGTTGGCAGCATTATGAAATGATTGGTCACGATCATTATTTTGATTTTGAAGCCGTGGTGATTTATGTACTACGCTGGAATATAGTGAACCGTTGGGTGCAATGTAATGAGCAAGAAGCAATGAGCCAGTTTGATGAGCTAGTGAATAAGGGGCTGGGTGAATATTTAGAGGGTATAGATTTTAGTCTAGTAACTTAAAGCAGGGTATCGCACTGCGTACCTTTTACCAAAATGAGGTATGCGGTGCATACTCTACATGCTACTTGTCTCCGCTTAAATGTGTAGCTGCCGATTTTTAAGCAAAAAAAAGCGCAATATTTAAAAAATATTGCGCCTAAACTTGTAATTGATTGATTATCTTATTTTGGTATTATTAAATACTCGCTCCTAGTGTTAAGTTTCTTAATGTTCGGGGCAGAAAGAGACTCAATCACTAGGATAGAAATACAAGGTATCAAAATAATCAGACTGAGATTTTGTTATACCCATAATACTTGAAGGTGCTTCGCCAATGTCTCGTCATCCCCGCATGCTTTTAGCGGGGATCCTAAAACACTAGACTCCCGCTAAAAGCATGCGGGAGTGACGGAAAATTGAGTTTCTGCATCTTCAAGTAATTGGGGTATAAGACCTCAGCTTTTAATGTATAACGACTACTTTCCAGAGTTAGTAAACTCAGGATAAGCTTCCATACCACACTCGGAATAATCTACTCCTTGATATTCTTCTTCCTCTGTCACACGTATTCCCATCACAAGCTTAATAACATACCAAGTAATGATGCTGGTGACGAAGACAAAAGAAAATATCGTGGCAATCCCAGTTAACTGAGCCACCATTGTCGCGTCTGGGTTAGAGATACAGACGGCCAATAAGCCCCAGACCCCCACCACACCATGCACTGATATGGCACCCACTGGATCATCAATTTTTAGTTTATCTAAACCAATAATAGAGAAGACCACGAGAATCCCTGCAATTACACCAATAATACAGGCTAAAAATGGCGTAGGTGTTAAAGGTTCAGCTGTAATGGCCACTAAGCCTGCTAAAGCACCGTTTAAAGACATGGATAAATCAGCCTTACCAAATAAGATGTGTGCTGTTAAAAGAGCAGAAATCACCCCACCTGCAGCAGCTGCATTAGTATTAACAAAGACCATAGCAACGGCATTTGCTTCACCTATATCAGAAATTTTTAGCTCAGATCCGCCGTTAAAACCAAACCAACCCATCCATAAGATAAACATACCTAATGTCGCTAAGGGCATATTACAACCTGGGATTGGGTGAATTTCACCGTTAGGTCCATATTTTCCTTGACGTGCACCTAATAATAGTACACCTGCTAATGCTGCTGTTGCACCACAAAGATGCACCACACCAGACCCCGCGAAATCTAAAAAGCCTAGCTGATCAAGAAAACCTGCGCCCCATTTCCAGTAACCTTGAATGGGGTAAATAAACCCCGTCATGACTACAGAAAAAGCTAAAAATGCCCATAATTTCATACGTTCAGCAACCGCACCTGAAACGATAGACATTGCTGTGGCAACAAATACGACTTGAAAAAAGAAGTCAGCCATTTTTGAATAATAAGTTTCACCTTTACTATTCAAAACGGCAGATGCAGTATGCTCTTCACCTAATAGGAATCCCATACCAGGCCAGACACTATTGACCGCTTCAACAGGGTACATAAAGTTATAACCGACTAGCATATACATAGTACATGCAATCGCAAATAAGGCGACGTTTTTGGTTAAAATTTCTGTGGTGTTTTTTGCCCTAACCAGCCCTGCTTCTAGCATGGCAAAACCTGCCGCCATCCACATGACAAAAGCACCACTGATTAAGAAATAAAATGTATCCAGCGCATAACTGAGTTCCACTAACTTATCCATGTGTTCCATGACTATTACCTCATTTTATAATTATTTTTTTAAATCGCTTCATTACCTGTTTCACCCGTACGAATACGAATGACTTGCTCTAAATTAGTGACGAAAATCTTACCATCGCCAATTTTTCCTGTATTAGCAGCATTCGTAATCGCTTGTACGGCTTGATCGACTAATTCATCAGAGACAGCGGCTTCAATTTTTGCTTTAGGTAAAAAATCAACCACATATTCTGCACCACGATAAAGCTCAGTATGTCCTTTTTGGCGACCGAAGCCTTTTACTTCAGTGACTGTTACTCCTGCTAAACCTATGTCAGATAATGCTTCACGTACGTCATCTAATTTAAAAGGTTTAACGATTGCCGTAATTAATTTCATTTAAGTCTCCACATATTTAAAAAGTTCACTACAAGATTAAAAGCAAACAACATGCCAAGATTTAAGTCGCTGTTTTAAAGCATTCTCCTATCATTAAAGTATGCCTTAAGGCAGGGGCTTTGCACCAATGATGTGCAGAGCACCAAAATGTCACACAAAGATAGCCTTTACATCCTTTCTTTTTTATTTAAATAGTTGAATTAATAGCTTTTAAAAAGGGCATAAAAAATGCTTAATAAATAGGGTTATGATAGTATTAATGCCATCGTCAACATTCACACCCATTAGCGTGAATTTGCCCAATTTTTTCGATTTAAAATATGACTATATTGAGATAACTTGAGCGCAGGTATTGATCTATAGATCACATTTTATTAATTTAATTATTCAGGACTAACTATGAACAATAAATCAGTTTTTAAGCGAACCTTGCTTAGCAGTGCTATTCTTTTGACGAGCTTTCAAGTAGCGGCTGGTGAACCAGGCATGATAGAGGCTCTAAGTGATTTCAGCATCAATAACACTTCATTTATGCAGAAAACTGGTTTTGAAGTAGGTCTCTGGGCTTCGGGTGGTGTCACTGGGAACTCCAATGGCAATACCAATGCCCCCGTACTATTTAATGACCGTGTTAATGAATTTACTCTTAACCAGCTAAATTTCTATATTGAACGCGCCGTTAATGCCGAAGGCGATAGCTGGGATATTGGGGGACGCATGGACTTTATGTATGGTACAGATGCACGATTCACTCAGGCATCTGGCTGGGATTCTAAATGGAATAACCATAAAAACGGTGGTTACTACGATATTGCAATGCCGCAATTATATGTAGAAGTATTTGCTCCCATCGGTAACGGTATCACCGCTAAGTTAGGTCATTTCTACACCACTATCGGTAATGAGGTTGTGACTGCTCCAGATAATTTCTTCTATTCACATGCATATACTATGCTATATGCAGAACCCTTTACCCATACTGGTGCGCTATTCAGCTATGATATCAATGACAACTTCTCCGTTAATGGTGGAGCTGTCATGGGTTGGGATAACATGACTGAAAATGCAGGTGCATGGAGCTTTTTAGGGGGCGGTAGCTGGACCAGTGATAGTCAGGCAAGCTCCGTCACCGTGCAGTTGATCAGTGGAAACCAAAGTGATACCGAGAGTGGTAACACTACAATGTACAGCATCGTTGCAACGCATGATTTCACCGATGATTTTCATTATTTGCTACAACATGATTTTGGTACGCAGAAATATGCCAATAATGAAAGCGACAACTGGTTTGGTATCAACCAGTATTTCACCTACGATATTACTGACAAACTCTCTGTCGGTTTACGTGCAGAGTGGTTTAATGATAAAGACAATGCACGAGTCAGCAATACAGGCGCTAACTACCTTGCGGCATCAATCGGGGTTAACTATTCACCAGTGACATGGTTTAAACTACGCCCAGAAATTCGCTATGACTGGGCTGATGAAGATGTCTTCAACAGTGGCGTTGATCATGACCAGATCGCTATTGCAATGGATATGATTGTTAACTTCTAGTTTGCATTAACGATATTTCTCATTCCTAAGAGGCTGCACTGATTTTAGTGTGGCCTTTTTTATACTTAAAAACTTAGTCATTGATGTTATACCAATCCCACTAAGTAAATACTCTTAAACTATTACCCCGTCATTCCCGCAGTGTACCCAGTCGAGCAGGGTACAAGCTTTAACGGGAATCTATGTGTACATATAGATTCCTGCTAACAGCATGCAGGAATGACGGCTTATGAGTTCAGGTATAAATATATTAGGATTGGTATTACACTCTGGTTATTATTAATTTATTTTTCACCTACCTAGGTTTTAAGCTCATCATCAAGGCACCTTGCGCATTTAATAAGCGCAGCTGATTCGGGCGTATTTCATAATGAGTTACTTCGCCTAGTGCCTGAGTCATTTGCTGCTCTTGAGCCATCAGCTCAGGTGGGCAAAGTTTTTTTGTGCTTAAAATAGGTCCTACGTCTAATTGCTTGCCTTCTACTTGGTAATTTGCTCGTAAGCTATTACAACCACTGCTTCCTTGTATGCTATCAGCGGTAAATTCTAAAAAAGCTTGCTGGGTGGTCGCATTATTCACCACACCGCCACGCCCATTATTAATGCCTGTTGCTTGCCATGCATTACTTTGTAGTGTTAATTTTGGCATCGCTTTAAAGACAAGACGTTCTTGCTTATTTGAATCCAGTAAGTGCAATTGATTACCTTGGACTTTATATGACTGAATGTCACTTAAATTTTTAAGATAGTGTTGCTCTTGTATCCCAGATTCACCCTGACAAGCCATCATGGTTGAACCCGATTGTGAGAAGTTTAAAGTATTTTCTCCCGCTAACTGATAGCTTGCAAAGTATTGATTACAGCTTGCATTGCCTGAGACTCTGCGTGCTGAAAATAATAAAGTGGCAGGGTGATCAAGCGAAGCAGGCTGCATTTCTTGCTGATTAAAATAGCTGATTAATAACCATTGGTTTTCATGCAATGCTTGGCGCATAACCTGGCTCCTAGAATGAGTTCCTGATAGTGTCTGATTGCCTAAGCTCTCTGTTTGAGCCGCTAGTGTGCAACCTTGTAATAAAAAAAGACTGGCGAGTAATGTTTTTTTCATAGTAGTGCCTTAATAATAGTGATAGTGGTCACGACAGAGCATAGCAGTTTGCCATTATTGTCATCTAAATTTTTGTGCTTATAGCGACTTAAGAGCAAAAATTCAATAATACCCGAAAGTATGGCGCAGGATTTTTTAAGCTTAATCAAAAGATTGGGTATAATATGCGGCTAAATGTATCAAACCTCTCTAGTGGACGAGTTTGGCGTGATTGTTTACAAACAGAACATCGTCTCATTTTTTATTTTTAAAGGAAACATCAATGATTAAGTTATTAAAAGTCTCTGCTATTCTTGTCGTCGCAAGCATGGGAACAGCGTGTACAAATTATGCCTTAGAAGAAGATTTCAATAGATTGAGAGCAGATGTTAGCGCTCTTGAAGTTCAAATGGCCGCTATTTCTGATCAAGCGGATGCCGCTAATGCTAAAGCAGAGGAAGTTGCCGTGAGTGCAGGTGCGTCTGCAGCAACAGCACAAGCTAATTCAGAAGCCGCAATGGCTGCTGCAAACCGTGCCGCAGATATTGCTGAAGAGCTTTCTAGGTCAACTAATAGAAAGTTAGATAGTTTATTGAATAAAGCGATGATGAAGTAAGTAAAATCTTGCTAGAGACGCTGCCAAAAAGATAACATCCCTTGAAGGGATGGTATCTTAAGGAGCGAGGATTATTGAATTCTCGCTCCTAAGTGCGTTGCTTTTTTAGAATTGTCTCCCTAGCAACAATCCTCCCCAAATAGCGGTGCAGCATAATAAAGCATTACTTAGGAAAATGCCTAACATCATATTTAAATCCCTTTCAAATTGATGTCCTTCTTCAATTAAGTAAAGAATGACATACAGGCTCGATAAGGTGGTAAAGGTCCCCGCGAGTACAATAATGATCGCCGCACGGTGTTCGTCTGATAAGGATGATTTATGCGCCAGTATGGCGGCAATGAGACCAATTAAAAAGGCAAGCAAAGCATTAACGGCAACCAGTGCATAAGGAAAGACCCAATCCATCCAACGTAGTACGCCGCCTGAATGAGAGAACAGCATACGCCCCACCAGCAAGCCAATCCATACCGCAAGAATACAGGCACCTACATTAACCAGTACATTCAGAGCTGCTTTTTGTAAATTTCCCTGTTCTATTAAATACAGTGTATCTAAAGAGAAGGTAGAGAAGGTGGTAAAAGACCCCAATAGACCGACTAAAATAGCCGATCTGTACTCCATACTAATCGCGACTCGCTGTAAGATAAGCGCCTCGGTCAATAAGCCGATTAAAAAAGAGCCTAAGACATTGACTGCTAATGTGCCATAAGGAAAGCCACGTCCTAGCCAATGATACACACCACTAGAGACTAAAAAACGTAACACTGCACCACTCGCACCTCCCAGCGCGATTGCAATTAATGGGTTCATAGTGAGGCGGCCTTATGCTTGAATAAAATGCTCACGGTAATGTTTGAGTTCCGCAATAGATTCCAATACATCTTCTAGTGCTTGGTGGCTTTCTTTTTTCTTAAAAGAATCGAGCAGCTCAGGAGACCAACGACGCGCTAATTCCTTTAAAGTAGACACATCAATATTGCGATAATGAAAATACTCTTCTAAAGGGCGCATATAACGATATAAAAAGCGTCTGTCTTGACCGATACTATTACCACACATTGGTGAATCCCCAGCAGGTACCCACTGTTGCAAGAATTCCAATGTTTCTTGCATGGCGCTGGCATCATCAAAAGAAGAGGCTTTAACACGCTCAATCAAACCCGATTTACCGTGATGCTCTTGATTCCAATCATCCATTGCAGCAAGTGCTGCATCACTTTGGTGCACAGCAATCACAGGGCCTGTGGCAAGGACATTTAAATATTTATCGGTAATCACCGTGGCAATTTCAATAATTAAGTCATTATCAGGGTCTAAGCCAGTCATTTCCAAGTCTAGCCAAATTAAATTTTCTGAATTTTTTTTTGTCATTGATATAAATTACAATCATAAAATTAAAGTGGTATGAATTGTAGCATTAAACTAACAGTTAAATTAGATTGCTGCTTACCAACCACGCCGATAAATCTCAGCTAAAGCATCGGGGGACTTCCCTAAAAAATAAGCTAAGCGTATGCGCCACATTAAGGTGATGGTTTTCCATAAGCCATACGCCTCCCAACGCCGTGCAGAGCTTTTGACTTTAGCTGAGAGGCAGTAGGGCGCGGCTAGCTTTTTGAGTTGTTGACTCATGGCTATATCTTCCATTAAAGCAATGTCGGGAAAACCACCGACCTTTGCAAAACTTTGCCGTGTCATAAATAGGGCTTGGTCGCCTGTGGCAATGCTGGTTAAGCGTGAACGCCAATTCATCATTTGCGCAATCACTTTAAGCATTTTATGTTCCCCCACTAATTCAATATCAAAACGCCCCCAGCATTTACCTTGATCTATTCCGTGCTGAATTAAGAGCAGTGCAAAGTCTGGCAAATAGGTATCAGCATGTAAAAAGATAAAGGTATCGCTTGAGGCTTTAGCGGCTCCCGCATTCATTTGTTTGGCGCGTCCTTTTTCAGCCGTGATAAAAATATCCACTAGGGGCAGGGCAATGGCTTGGGTATTATCGGTGCTGCCTGCATCGCTGATAATAATTTCACACTGATCTCTTAACGCTTGCAAAGGCATTAAAAAATCAGACAGATTTTCAGATTCATTTAAGGTAGGGATAATCAGGCTATATTTTTTCACGATGCCGTCCAGTGCTCTTGATAGTTTTGATAATCATAGTGTTTAACGCGTTGTAAATGGTCATTATCAGCCCAGTATATATCAGGAAAATTATAACCATTAAAGCGATTCGCTTTGACTAAGGTATAAGCCCCTAATTGGGTGAAATGAATGTTATCGCCAATGCTAATTGACTCTGAAAACTGATATTCTCCAAACACATCGCCCGCTAAACAACTAGAACCAACTAATATTGCACTATGTTTACCTTGAGGTTTATGCTGCAAAATAGCGGGCTGACGCTGGTATTCAAAGACCTCAGGGTTATGATTGATTGAGGTATCTAATACTGCGATCACTTTGCCATCACTGACAAAGCAATCTAATACAGTCGTGACTAGATCCAAGGCTTCACCCACCACAGCTTTGCCTGGTTCTATATACACTTGCAAGCCATACTGCTGACGCAAACGCAGCACTAAGTCGATAAAGTTTTGATGATCGTCTATTTGATTAAATAAATAACCACCGCCTAAATTAATCCAGCTTAATTCGTTAAAGTATTGGCCTAATCGCTGCTGTAGTTTTTCAATCGTTTGTAATAAAGGGGCGTAATCGGTTTGTGAAAAAACCGTGTGAATATGTAAACCTGAAATACCTAGTAAACTATCTTGTTTTATCTCATCAATACTAAGCCCTAATTTAGAATGTAAGCGACAAGGGTTAAAGCGCTTATCATCCGCAAAGGGTAGTTTTGGGTTGATGCGTAAACCCGCTGAAAAATCAGTTTTTGGTAATTTCTGAAAGCTCTGCTGTTGATGAAGAGAATTAAAACTAATATGCGTACATAATTGATTTAATGCTGCTATTTCATCAGGACGAATCCCTGGCGTGGTTAAATGTATACTTTGCGCATCGCTTAATACCTCAGCGGCTATTTTAGCCTCAAATAATGAGCTCACTGAAAAGCCATCAATCGCAGGCTTTAAGTACTCCAAAACAGGCAAAAAGGGTAGCGCTTTTATAGAATATAAAACATGACAGCCTGACTTGTCGCGTAATTCACTTAAGGTATTCAGCGAGTGTTGCAAAGCGTGTTGCCTAATAATAAAGGCGGGAGATGTGGTTGGAATCATAAAGTACGATAACGCCTCGTCTCAGTAATCACTTGGTGCATATACACATCATATTGTTGCATGAACACTTGCTCTAGTAATTGGCTATTAAAACACAGGGCTAATAATGTGCAATCATGACTTAGTTGACTAAATAAGCGATCATAATATCCTGCACCATTCCCTAGTCGTCCCCCTTGCTTATCAAAAGCAACGCCAGGTACGACTACACAATCTATATCATTAGGGCTTACTTCCTTAGTACCTTCACCCCAGCGTGCTTTCGGGGGTTCTAAAATATTCCAAGTGCCTGCCACAAGCTCCGATAAGTCTTCTAAATGCCATAAACCTAATTGATTATTGCCTTGCGTGTCTTTAGTGCAATAGGGAATCACAATCCTTTTATCTTGCTTAGCAAGTTCACTAAGTACCGTTTGATAAGTCATCACTTCGGAACGGCAGTGTAAATACCATAAGACCGTTTTGGCTTGTTGGTATTCACTCGTTTGTAAAAGTGACTGATTGATTTTTTGGCTTAGCTCTATTTTATTTAATTGAGCATTGCGTGCATCGTAGGATAGGCGACGCTGAGTAGGTTTGGATAAGGACATCAAAAGTAATATTAAGGTAAAATCGTGGGGTCGCTCATAATACACAGGTTCATACCATTTTAATACTTTTTGCTTGATGCATTTCCTGCCGTCAACACATCCTATATAAGGATAGACTGTAAATAGTCGAGTATTTACCTTATACTGATGCAAAAATTATACTATATAACCCTATTAATAAGGAATGCACCATGTCTAAACCCTTTATCTTGCACATGTTTACTACTGCGAAAAATCTCAGCCCTTTTGATGTCAATATGGCAGTTGATGCAGGTTGGATATCGACTGTGCCTTATATCAATGTAGAGCCAGAAGAAGTCTGTAGCCTAGTGCAAGATGCTATTTTTTCACGTAGTCCTAAAGGCTTACAAAATACAGGTATTTTTATTGGTGGGCGCGATACTCATCAAGCTATGGAGATGCTGAAAATAGCTAAAGACTCCATGCTTCCTCCTTTCCAAGTCTCCGTATTTGCAGATCCTAGTGGTGCCTTTACAACCGCTGCTGCGATGGTTGCCGTGGTAGAAGAGGAATTAATTACAAAGTTTTCGACCGACCTGATAGATAAAACAGTCTTAATCTTAGGCGGAACGGGACCTGTGGGGCAGATTGCTGCTGTATTAGCCGCTCAAGCAGGGGCTAAAGCCGTGATTATAGGTCGCCAATTAGAAAGATCTCAACGTATTACGGATATGTGTAATCAAGAGTTTGGCGCAGGTAAAATCAATATTATTGCTGCTTCAGACCCTGATAAAGCAGACTATATGAAAAGCGCTGATGTGGTATTAGCGACAGGCGCGGCGGGGATTGAACTATTAAGCACTAAGTTAATAGCAAGCGCGACACAGCTCAAAGTGGCTGCTGATGTCAATGCCGTTCCGCCTGCGGGTATTGCAGGTTTAGATGCCTTTGATAACGGTAAAGCACTTGCTGGCTCTACTTCGGGCGCAGTCGGTATCGGAGCCTTAGCGATTGGTAATATTAAATACAAAGTACAAAGTCAGCTTTTAAAACAAATGGTTGAAGTTGATAAACCGATTTATTTACACTTTGAACATGCTTTCAGCATGGCACGTGAGCAAATAAAAGCAGCAAAATAACA
>WTCM01000267.1 GCA_013138595.1 Methyloprofundus sp.
AACAGCCGCAACCGCAAGCGGAAGGGCATGACTTACTGGTTAAAGTAGAAGCAGTTTCCGTTAATCCGATTGATTATAAAATACGCCAACAAATCAATGATCCAAAAGCAGAGCCTAGAGTATTAGGTTGGGATGCCGCAGGTATTGTTGAAGCAGTAGGGGAAAGTACCAGCTTATTTAAAATCGGTGATCGGGTTTTTTATGCAGGCGATATTACGCGCAGTGGCAGTAATGCAGACTATCAATTAGTCGATGAACGCATTGTTGGCTTTATGCCCAGCTCGCTTGATTTTGATGCAGCGGCGGCTTTACCTCTAACCAGCATTACCGCATGGGAAGCTTTATTTGATCGTCTTAAAATCAATCCAGAGACCGACGCAGGCAAACGACTACTGATTATTGGTGCAGCGGGGGGAGTCGGCTCTATTGCGATTCAGCTAGCTAAAAAAATTGCCAAACTACAAGTGGTCGCCACTGCATCAAGAGCTGAAAGCCGACAGTGGTGTTTAGATATGGGTGCGGATGAGGTGATTGACCACCCGAAAACAATGCCGACTGATTTTGTTGAGGCGGACTATATACTCTGTCTTAATGATACTGATGCGTATTTTAAAGTGATGACTGAGCTAGTTGCACCACAAGGTATGATTTGTAGTGTGGTAGCAACGACCGAAAACCATGATATAGATCTGTTGAAAATGAAAAGCGCAGGATTTGTTTGGGAATTGATGTTTACGCGTTCTTTGTTTAAAACAGCGGATATGACCCAGCAACACAGGCTGCTAAATAAGGTCTCTACGTTGATTGATGCAGGTGAGATTAGAACAACGTTAACGAAAAATCATGGCAAATTATCGGCTAAAAATATTGCTGAATTACATGCGCAGCTTGAAACAGGCTCTAGTATTGGAAAATTTGTTCTAACAAATTAAGTAGTTAGCCTTAAAGTATTTGTTAGATTTTTTTTGATGAATTAAAAAATAGGGCTAGACTGAGGCAGCACTTACTTGCAGTCAACTTATGAGCGCTTAAAATAAGCAAGAAAATAAGTTGACTACCAGTATCAGCTGTATATAATCAACCCAGCTTGAAAGTACGTTTTATATTATGTAACACCATTTCGCAGTTTTATCTATCGTGTTTATCTTTAGTAGCTCGTCCTGTTATAAGTAATAGCAACACTTCCAGCCAAACCGTCTGTTTTTAACAGACAACAATTACTCACAATGAATAGGATATTATTATGTCTACTACGACTGGTACAGTTAAATGGTTTAACGAAGCAAAAGGCTTTGGTTTTATTGAGCAAGAGTCAGGACCTGACGTTTTCGCTCATTTCAGCGCAATTTCTGGTTCGGGTTTCAAAACTCTAGCTGAAGGCCAAAGAGTTGAGTTTACTGTTACACAGGGCGACAAAGGTCCTCAAGCAGAGAACATTGTAGCGCTTTAATTTTTTAAAGTGCCATGGCTAGCGCTAGTCGCTAGCTATAAAAAGGGCGGTGTCTCAATAGAGACACCGCCCTTTTTTTTGCTTAAATTTAAGGATTTATTATGAATATATGGGTCGATGCGGATGCCTGTCCTGTGGTGCTAAAAGATATTTTATGTAAAGCCGCAGAGCGTACACAGGTGCAAACCATGTTTATCGCCAATCAATTTATTCGTCTACCGCCGTCACGCTATATAAAATTCACCCAAGTAGGACGGGGTTTCGATGTTGCCGATGCTGAAATAGTGAAGCGTGTAAATGCAGGTGACTTAGTGATTACAGGAGATATTCCCTTAGCCGCTGAGGTGATTGAAAAGGGCGCTACCGCGTTGAATCATCGTGGCGAACTGTATACCGAGCAAAATATTAAGGAAAGTCTTAATATGCGTGATTTTATGGATACCTTGCGTTCTAGTGGCATACAGACAGGCGGTCCTTCTGCATTAAACCAAGGTGACCGCCAAGCGTTTGCTAATCAGCTAGATAAATTTTTACAGCAAAGCGGATAAAAAGACTCATCAGCTGCGTCACTATCACTGAGTTTATACCAATCCCAATATATTCAAATATAATCTCGTCATTCCTGCATGCTTCTAGCAGGAATCTATGCTTAGCATAGACTCCCGATAAAAAACTTCGGGAGTGACGGCATTAAAGTCATTAATTATTGGGATTGGTATTAGACATCCTCAAGCGGTTCCACGCTATCAAAGCGTAAGCCACTTGCACCTCCCGCACGTCCTACAGAACGGCGGCGACTTGACCACGTGATAGTTTCACCATTGAACCAGCGCGTCGTTTGCCAGTGACGCTGTATCACCGTGCCTTCTAAAGAAACCTCTTCTTTAAAAATTTGATAAGGTTGTATGGCATTTAATAAGGCACTTTTGGGCTGGGTATCTGCAACACCGTTATAAGTGGGTGAAAAAAGCTGTAGCATATTTGCCACCTGTCCATTAACACCGACAGGAAGCAAAGGTCGCCAATGTTCTGGAATACGCGTCATCACATTAAACACACCGTCATAGGCAATACTATTATCTATCGGCAGTGGGCTTTGCGTGGCGCGTGGTATATCTAAATCATTACTGTGAATAGCGATACCATCAGGACCTTCTAAATGTGTTTCGACTGCCCATGCAAGGTTCGCCATTTCATCGCGCAAAAATGCGACACGTTCACGCGGTTCAGACTCTAAGCTACGCGTTAAACTTGCCGGTAAAAAGAACCAATCTGAAACGTCTCCTTGATTTGTTGATAAATTAAACATGGCCCATGTTTCAGCTTGCGATCCATGACTGAGAGCATCTGCGCGTGCCGCAGAAGGGACATTGATTTCTATACCAAAGGTATCTTGTACTACCACTGATTCAACACGAACTAAAGCACCCACAGGCAAATTGACAGGAATCACATACCAATCATTTGAATAAGCAACGGCAAAACCAATCATGGCGAGTTGGGTAAGATCACTGGGGCTGGATTCAATCGCGGTAAAATCAACTCGACTCTCTTCAAACTCCCAAAAACGTCGATTAGGCATGCCTAAAAAACTCACTTGACTCGGTATCACAGTTCGTATAATTTTTCGTTCTGTTGCTGGGCTAGCACTACGTTGTTGCTCGCCTATGCAAAAACTCGACCAATCCAAATGCCCACCACTGTAATTCTCCACATCTAAGCGCAGTGCTGTTTTGCCTACTTTTGCATGCGCATGAAAGCTATATTCTAAGCGTTCGGCTGTCCACGCATCGTGCTCTTCAGCGGGTTCGGTAATAAAATTTAAGGCCCATTTTTGCCAGTCTTTTAAGATTTCTAGTGCCGCAATCAGTAGGTTTTTATCGGCAATAATATCTTGCATACTTGCCGGGTTATTGAGGTCTAAACGATGTCGTAGCGTTAAGCCATCAACAAAGCTTTGATTAACCCAGTGACCAAAATCATTAGAAATACCATTACTAGGCACAGGCCCTATCGCAGCAGGCAACGCTTCAATAAGTTGCTCTGCTAGCTCCTTATGCCCTTGAGCGCGCAATAATTCATCTAAACGCCGTCCCAATTCCATTGCT
>WTCM01000065.1 GCA_013138595.1 Methyloprofundus sp.
AATGTGTTGCGTGGTAGGGAGAACTTAATTTGTGACGAGTACATCAGTTGCCACTTTATAATAAGCGCATTGATTTATCAATAGCGCCGTAGCTTTTTGTTGTATAGCAATAACAAAGCTAACCGACTAATACGGTTGCGTTGAAAATGCTGGGTTAGCTAGTCTTTGCTGGATAAGCTAGCCAGAGCTACGTTTAAACCCCAACCACTTTGGAAGTCGTCATTTCAAAAACATCCTAATTTCCAGTAAAACGGGATATTCCAGTTAGGATTATGAAAAAAACCGTCATCCTAGCACGCTAGCTTGGGTAAGACTTCGGGAATGACGATCTTTTATCTGCATTTACCCGTAGATAATGAGAAGTTACATTATTACCTCTTAACTTAATGAGCGTTACAGCTTATTTCCTGTAAGCTCACGTACTACATCACTTACCCTCCTATGAGTAAAACCCCTAACAACCTAGCCGCCTTTATCTGGTCGCGTTATTTTACCTTTCACACTGTTACGTCGTCTTGAAGGCGTATTAGCAGGCAGTAAAGAATCAGTACTAGCACAACATATCAAAATACAAGCGATGCCCTTGCTTTTGCCTGAAGAAGCGCAAGAAAAGATGTTATTACACGCGACTCACAATCTCTCCTTCTTCAATACCTCTAAAATGGATCTATCCAAGCTAGGGGCAACCGGTATAAAGGATAATTTAGAATCCTATATTCAAGCTTTTTCTAAAGATGCGCGTGAAATCTTTGAATACTTTAATTTTGCTGAGTTTATTGAACATCTTAATGATGCTGATTTACTGTATAAAGTTGTGCAAAAGGTCAGAGAAACAGATTTAAGCCCTACGGCTGTCTCTAACCATGAAATGGGCTTAGTCTTTGAAGAGCTGATTCGTCGTTTTGCTGAAAGCTCCAATGAAACGGCTGGAGAGCATTTTACCCCGCGTGATATTATTCGCTTAACCACTTCTTTAGCTTTTATGGAAGATGATAAAGCCTTAAACCAAGCAGGCATTATTCGCACCATTTACGACCCTACGGCAGGGACAGGCGGTTTTCTATCCGCAGGTATGGAATATGTCAATGAGCTAAATCCTCAAGCAACCATTCGTGCGTTTGGTCAAGAACTCAACCCTGAAAGTTACGCTATTTGTAAAGCGGATATGCTGATTAAAGGGCAAGAAGTCAATAATATCAAACTAGGCAATACGCTATCCAATGACCAACTGTATGCCGATAAGTTTGATTATATGCTCTCTAATCCACCCTTTGGCGTTGACTGGAAAAAAATAGAAGCAAGCATCAAAGATGAAAAAAATCTCAAAGGTTTTGACGGACGATTTGGCGCAGGCTTACCCCGTGTATCCGATGGATCCTTATTATTCTTACTGCATCTTATCAGTAAATTACGCGATAGCGCAGAAGGTGGCGGGCGTATAGGCATTATCTTAAATGGTTCACCACTCTTTACAGGAGGCGCAGGTTCAGGTGAATCTGAAATACGCCGATATATTTTAGAGACCGATTTACTAGAAGCTATTGTCGCCTTACCCACCGATATGTTCTACAACACAGGGATTGCGACTTATATTTGGGTACTCAGCAATAAAAAAGCCGAACAACGCAAAGGCAAAGTCCAATTGATTAATGGCGTAAACCTCTGCGGTAAAATGCGTAAGTCCCTAGGCTCTAAACGTAATATCATGGATGAAAACGATATTGCGATGATAACGCGTAGTTTTGGTGATTTTTCAGCCGTGACTCAAACACTGGATAAACCCGCTGAAACCAAGAGCAACCGAGGTCGTCAAGCCGCCAATCCTAAACCAGCAGCGCCTAAAACCTTTGCCAGTAAAATCTTCAATAGCCATGAATTTGGCTATCGCCGCATCACCATAGAACGCCCCTTACGTGAATCCTATCAATTCAGTGATGAACGGATAGACAGTTTGTGTTTCGCGCCCAAACCCTTAAATGCAGTGATGCAATGGGCGTATGCTGAATACGGATTAAGCTGGGCTAATGCAGAAGAGTATGGATTTTTAACAGCGCATGAAGCCGCGATACGTAAACATATTAAAGCGCATTTTAGTGAGCTTAAAGAAAAGCAGATAAAAGACCTACTTGATCGCAAAATTTGGACAGCGCAACAGCAAGTATTACTCAAGGCAAAACAACTACAAGCGATCATTGGCACAGCACAGCATGATGATATGAATACTTATGAGCCAGCCTTAAAAGAGTCAGGTATTAAGTTAGAGACTAAAGAGAAAAAACAAATCACCGCAGCAGTCAGCTGGAAAAACCCAGCCGCCGCGAAAGTGATTAAGAAAATCCATAAAACACCCGCCAATCCACTTTATGGCTTATTTGATGTCAATGGTCAAACGATAGAATACAAAGCCGATGGCGATTTGCGTGACAATGAAAACGTCGCACTGGATCCTAGCCAAAGCGTTAATAGCCTGAATGAAGCCTATTTTCTAAAAGAAGTGCAGCCGCATGTCCCCGATGCATGGATAGAGGCAAGCAAGAAAGATAGTCAAGATGATGAGATTGGCATAGTCGGTTATGAAATTCCGTTTAATCGCCACTTCTATCAATACCAACCGCCACGCGATTTAGCCGAAATAGATGCCGATTTAGATAAAGTTAGTGCGGAAATAATGGCTTTATTGAGTGAGGTGCATTCATGACACCGCGTATGACTGAGCAAGTTGATTTGACTGCAGTCATTCAATTTTAAAGCGGATTTACCAGACCTTGTAGGATGGGCAAAGGGCTTTTTCGTGCCCATTTTTTATACTTGCAATCTAAATTGTCTAGTATTGAAACCATAAAAAATGAATTGAGAGGTGAGTGATGAAATATCAGGTTTATGAAGAATATAAGGATTCTGGGGTTGAGTGGGTTGGGGATATACCACTAGATTGGCAAGCACTTCCATTAAAGTTAATGACTATAAGCAAGGTTAAAGACGGGCCGCATGAAACGCCTAGGTTTATTGATGAGGGAGTGCCATTTTTTTCTGTTGATAGTATACAAAATAATCAATTAGTTTTTACAGGAAGTCGTTATATCTCAAGAGAAGACCATAAAAGGTTTTCTTTAAAATGTTTACCTAAAAAAGGTGATGTTCTCTTGGGTAAAGCTGCTTCAGTGGGTAAAGTGGCATATGTTGATACAGATAAAGAATTTAATGTTTGGTCTCCGTTAGCTGTAATAACACCAAAGAGCCAAGAATTTGGTCAGTTTATTTTTTATAGCCTGCAGTCGACTTGGTTACAGGCTCAATGTGATATGTTAAGCAATTCAAATACTCAGAAGAATTTGAGTATGCAGGCGATTGATAATATAACATTTACATTTCCTGACAGAGAGGTGGCGGGACAAATAGCCAATTTCCTAGACCACGAAACCGCTAAAATCGATACCCTGATCGAAAAACAACAACAGTTGATTGAGCTGCTAAAAGAAAAACGTCAAGCCGTGATTAGCCATGCCGTGACCAAAGGTTTAAACCCCCACGCCCCAATGCGCGATTCAGGGGTGGAATGGTTGGGTGAAGTACCTGAACATTGGGAGGTTTCTCAATTGAAATTTTATACTTTAAATATGCAAACAGGTCCTTTTGGAAGTCAGTTACATTCAGAAGATTATGTAATAGATGGAATCCCTTTAATCAATCCAGCTCATATGAGCTTTGGGGAAATAGTTCCTGATTCTAAAGTAACAGTAGATAAAGAAACTCAGGTACGATTAAGTCGCCATAAATTATCAGAAGGAGAAATTATCTTTGCTCGACGAGGTGAGCTTGGTCGCTGTGCAATTGTTACCACAAAAGAGGAAGGTTGGCTTTGTGGTACTGGTAGTTTGAAAGCAAAGTTAAATAATAAATTAGTTCCAGAGTATACATACTTATTAATTACATCTAATGGTGTGATTTCAGAGTTGTCTTTAGAGTCGAAGGGGTCAACAATGGATAATCTTAATACGGAAACGTTAGGACGTATAAGAATACCTGTTCCACCTGAAGGTGAACAAAATAAAATATTGAATTATGTTGAAGATATTTTAGATAAATATAAGTCATTAATAGGTAGCTCAGAATCTGCAATTGTATTAATGCAAGAACGCCGAACCGCCCTAATATCCGCCGCCGTCACAGGAAAAATAGACGTAAGAGACTGGCAAGACCCCAAAGCAACCCTGTAGGATGGGCAAAGGGGCTTTATCCCGTGCCCATCAGGGTTAAACCAAACGATGGGCACGTCGTGCCTCCTTTGCCCATCCTACGGTTTGCGGGTTGAAAATAATGGATAATCAAACAAATACATTTTAGGTTAAATATGCAATATCGACGCTTTTACCAGCCAGGTGCTAGGTATTTTTTTACGGTGGTGACTGCAAATCGTAAACCACTATTAATTGAAAATATTAATCGCTTACGTGTTGCTTTTAAAACCTGTAAGGAGCGTTACCCATTTGAAATTGATGCGATTGTTGTGTTGCCTGACCATTTACATACCCTATGGCGATTGCCTGAAGGAGATGCAGATTTTTCAAAACGTTGGATGGTTATTAAACGACAATTTTCATCGGGTTTACCTAGAGAAGATACCAGCGCCTCTAAAATTAAGAAGCGTGAAAAAGGAATTTGGCAGCGTCGGTTTTGGGAGCATTGTATTCGTAATGAGGATGAGTGGCGACGGTATATGGATTATATTCATTTTAATCCTGTTAAACATGGTTATGTGAATAATCCTGCCGATTGGAAACACAGTTCGTTTGCAAAAGCCGTTGAGCAAGGTTGGTATGCGCCGAATGTTGTCATTAAGGATGATTTTGACGGTATTGGACATGAATAAAATGTAGGATGGGCAAAGGGGCTTCATCCCGTGCCCACACGATATCTTAGCTAGAATATGGAGTCTACTTATCAACAAATATAATAAGCTAATTCAGTGTATTCAAGCACACAGTGCCATAGATGCAATTTATCTTTATGGATCGCGTGCGAAGGGAACTGCACATGCAGAAAGTGATTGGGATATTGCGGTATTATTTACGGATTATGAAACCGATATTTGCCAGCGGGTGTTACGCCCACAGATGTTAGAAGCGGCGCTGGAGCGGGAACTTAAGCAATATAATAAAATCAGTGTGGTGGATTTAGAGACCGCGCCTTTATATTTGCAGTACAGTATTTTGATGTCAGCGCTTAAGTGGTTTGATGCGAATGTGCCACATGTGAGACGTGTTGAGCAAAGTATTTTATCTAAATGGGAAAAGGATTATGAGAGATATTGCGTATGAACAGGCATTAATGCGCCATCAACAGCGGATGTTACGCATTTTGAATGAATATAGTGAAGAAGACACGCAGACATGGACAGAACGAGATTTCTTGGCAATACAGCGTGCTTTACAAATCTACATTGAGTCTTTTATTGGCTTGTCGCGTTATTTTGTGCAGCAGAAGTACGGTTTATCGTTAAGTCAATCGCGTGAAGCCTTGGATGAATTACAGAGTCGTGGGGCTTTATCCGTTGAGCATTACCAAGAAGCGTTGAAAATTATTGGTTTTCGCAATGTGCTAGTGCATGATTATTTAGATATTCAGGAGGGCATTGTGCAATCTGTTATTAAGTATAAAAAATATGCGGTGATTGAGGTATTAACTGCAGCATGGCGTGATGCTTTGGCTGATTAATAAACCACACTCCCCCTGTAGGATGGGCAAAGGGGCTTTATCCCGTGCCCATCATGCTTAAACCAAAAGACGTGCCTGTTGTGCCTCCTTTGCCGATTCTACGGATTACAGATTAAAAAAATGGATCATAAAACCAACGAAAGTGAATTTCAAAACGACATCATCGAACAATTAGTCGCGAATGGCTGGTTATTAGGTGAATCTAAACACTATAATCGTAAACTTGCCTTATATGAAGAAGATGTTTTAGGTTTTGTTAAAGAAACCCAAGAGACTCAATGGCAGAAATTCTGCGCGCTTTACCCGAATAATCCTGAACAAATATTTTTAGAGCGGGTTGCTACGCAATTGAATAAAGCTAATCCTAATGCGGCAAATAAGGAAATGCGTACTTTTGGTACTTTGGGGGTATTGCGTCATGCGCTACGTGATCGCGGTACACGCTTTAATTTATGCCAATTTAAACCTGAGCATGAATTAAACCCTGATACTTTGGCGCGCTATCAACAAAATCGTTGCCGTGTTGTGCCTGAATTGGTGTATAGCCCGTGGGCAACGCAAGAACAATTAGCCGAAACAGGGACGAAGGCGAAAGCTTGGCGAATTGACTTGGTGTTGTTTGTCAATGGTTTACCGATTGCCACTTTAGAACTTAAATCTGAATTTAAACAAGCGATTGAAAATGCGATTAAGCAGTATAAAACCACACGGCTTGCGCTTGATCCTGCAACTAAAAAACCAGAACCGTTATTAAGTTTTAAACGGGGTGCGTTGGTGCATTTTGCGGTCAGTCAGTATCAAGTTTATATGGCGACTCGCTTAGAAGGCGAGGATACTTATTTTTTGCCGTTTAATAAAGGCACTAAAGATGGCGGGGCAGGCAATGATGTGCCTGAAAATATTAATCAATATGCCACTGATTACTTATGGAATGAGGTGTTACAGCCTGATAATTTGCTGAATATACTGGCTAGATTTGTACATTTACAGATTGAAGAGCGTGAAGATTGGGAAGGGCGGCAATTTAAAAAAGAAACCTTAATTTTTCCGCGCTATCATCAATGGGATGTGGTGACTCAATTAGTGGGTGCGGCACGAACGGAAGGAGCAGGGCATAGATATTTAATTCAACATAGCGCGGGTTCGGGTAAATCTAATTCGATTGCTTGGGTGGCACATCAATTATCATCCTTACATAATGCTGAGGGGGATAAGCAATTTGCTTCGGTGATTATTGTCACCGATAGAAATGTATTAGATGCACAGCTACAAGAAACTATTTCACAGTTCAGCAGTGTTGAAGGTGTGGTGGGGCGTATTAATAATCAAGAGGGCGAGGGTTCAAAATCTGAAAAACTTGCTAGTGCCTTAGAAAATTCACAGCCGATTATTATTGTCACCATTCAAACCTTTCCACATGTACTGAAAGCTATAGAAAATAACCTGAGTTTAAAAGAGCGTTGTTATGCGGTAATTGCGGATGAGGCGCATTCTTCGCAAACAAGTTCAACCGCACGGCAGTTAAAAGAAGTCTTGATGCTTGATGATGAAGACGAAGAGCTATCCATAGAAGATAGGCTAGAGGCGATGGTGGTGTTACGTAAAGCTTCGCCTAATCTGAGTTATTTTGCCTTTACGGCTACGCCTAAGAGTAAAACCTTGGAACTCTTTGGGCGTTTACCCAAACCCAGTGAACCGCCGTCTAAAACTAATAAGCCTAAAGCCTTCCATATTTACAGTATGCGCCAAGCGATTGAAGAAGGTTTTATTCTGGATGTGTTGAAAAATTACACCAATTACAAAGTGGCGTATAACTTAGCGCAAAAGATTGAAGGATCTGAGCAAGAAGTAGAAAGCAAAAAAGCCAAAGTGAAGCTCAATCAATGGGTGCGACTGCATGATTATAATATCTCGCAGAAGGTGCAAGTGATTGTGGAGCATTTTAAAGATAATGTGATGGGCTTGCTGGGTGGACAGGCGAAAGCGATGGTGGTGACCAGTTCGCGTAAAGAGGCAGTGCGCTATAAGCTGTGTTTTGATCGGTATATCAAACAACAGGGCTATCAAAGAATTCAAGCAATGGTGGCGTTTTCGGGTGAGGTGGAATTTAATGATAAAGATCCCGAGGCGAGTGCCTTGTTAGGTGATAAGTTTACTGAAAAGACGATGAATCCGAACTTAAAAGGGCGTGATATGCGCAAGGCTTTTGATTCGAATGATTATCAAGTGATGTTAGTGGCGAATAAATTTCAAACAGGCTTTGATCAACCTAAACTGTGCGCAATGTATGTGGATAAAAAACTCGGTGGGGTTGAGTGTGTACAAACTTTATCGCGCTTAAATCGCATGTATCCCAGTAAAGCTGAAACAGGTACGTTTATCTTAGATTTTTTCAATGAGTCAGAGGATATATTAGAGGCTTTTCAGCCTTATTATCAAACCGCTGAATTGGATGATGTCTCCGACCCTGATTTGATTTTTGATCTTTTTGAGAAGTTAAAAGCAGCGGGGATCTTTCAATGGGATGAAGTGGAGCGTTTTTGTCATGCTTTCTTACAAAAGAGTAAAAGCAATGCGGCTATCGCGAATATTTGTAAACCTGCAGTAGAGCGTTGGCAAAAGCGTTATAAGCTGGCTATCGATGCTTATGAAGTGTCTAAGGATATGTTAAAACGGGTTAAAAAAACAGCAGATCCTGTGTTAATGGCGAATGCAGAAAAGAGTTTAAAAGAGGCAACACAAGCAAAAGATACACTGGAGATCTTCAAAAAAGATTTAGGCACTTTTGTGCGCTTTTATGAATTTATGTCGCAGATTGTTGATTACAGCGATAAAGACTTAGAAAAATTAAGCTTGTATGCGCGGGTCTTAAGCCCGATGCTACGTGAAGTGCTTATTGATGATGAGAAAATTGATTTAAACAACGTGGTTTTGACGCATTATCGTTTATCCAAGATACGTGCGCAGGATATTCAATTGCAAGAAGAGGCGGGTGAATATTTACAAGCTGCCGATAAGCTGGGTACAGCAAGCCCTAAAGACAAATCAGAAGAGTTTTTATCGCAGATTATTCGACGTTTAAATGAGTTATTTATGACGGATGAGTTGAGTGATAAGGATTTAACCAATTATGCTTTCGCGGTGCGCGATAAACTCAGTGAAAATGCGCTGGTAATGAGTCAGATTGCGAATAATGCGCCAGAACAAGCGATGTTAGGCGACTTTCCAAAAGCGATTGATGCAGCGGTGATGGATAGTCACGAAGCACATCAAAATCAAATGCTGCAATTATTGTCTGATCCCAGTAAAGCGGAGAGTTTTGCGCGGGTGGTGTTTGATATGTTGGTGGCTAAATAAGCTGAGCTTGGGAGGGGGAGGAATAATTCTAAACCCCATCCAGATAGAAACTCGTCATTCCCGAAGTTTGTTGATCGGGAATCCATGTTGAACATAGATTCCTGCTAACAGCATGCAGGAATGACGATTTTTTCATAAGCCTAACTCGAATCTCCCATTTTTACTGGAAATTAGGATGTTTTTAAAATTACGACTTCCAAAGTGGTTGGGGTTTATAGTGACTAGCTTCTAGTCCTCTTCTTCCTGCAAACTCCCGCCACAATATTTACAAAAATCCGCATCACTATCATGTCCCATTTTGCCACAACTAGGGCAAGCATCGTTTGACTCCTTATAAGGGCTGTAGGTTTTAATCAATTCCGCGCTGTAGATCCCTGTAGGCACGGCAATAATGCCATAGCCCATAATCATAATAGCGGCGGCAATGATTTGCCCTAGTGGCGATTGTGGGGCTATATCGCCATAACCTACTGTGGTTAAGGTGACAATGGCCCAATACACAGATTTGGGAATACTGGTAAAACCTGATGCACTGCCTTCGACCACATATAGGATTGAACCAAAAATAATGGATAAGGTCAGTACCGCATAGAGAAAAACCAGAATTTTTTGACTGCTGTTTTTTAAAGCGGTGACTAGCGTTTCAGCTTCTTCGACATATTCAGCCAGTTTAAAAATACGGAAAATTCTAAGCAAACGCAATATGCGTAAAATGAGCATGTATTTAACGCTAGGTAATAATAGCCCAATATAGGTGGGTAGTATGGATAATAAATCAATTACCCCGTAAAAACTACGCGCATAGAGCATCGGTTTGCGTACTGAGATTAAACGTAAAATATACTCAAGCGTAAATAATAGTGTAAACAGCCACTCTATGTAGAAAAAAACATCACTATAGCGTAGATAAAGTGCTTCAACACTGCTTAGCATAATCGCTAATACACTAAAAGAAATGCAAATAATCAGGATAATATCAAATGATTTACCGGCGCGCGTTTCAGCACCAAAGATAATATCATTGAGCTTTTCACGCCACGCTGACAGGTGTTCACCGCTATTATAATGTGCTTTAATTTGACTGTTTTTAGGTGCTTGCATAAAGAAAAATATTCGCTGCTATTTATATCGTATCGTCGGGGCTTGCTATCGACTTGTATTATGGTATCTTAATGCACTAAATTACAAGGTAAACTCTGCCTTTTCATCGCCGCTTTAAAATAAAAACGGTGTTTAATTAATAAACTTTAATAGCTCAATGTCAAGCACTGAAACTACCCCTGCTAGTAACTTTATTCGTCAAATCATTACTAAAGATTTAGCTGAAAATAAACATAGTCAAATAATCACGCGTTTCCCGCCTGAGCCTAATGGTTTTTTACATATAGGTCATGCAAAATCTATTTGCTTAAATTTTGGTGTCGCAAGTGAAAATCAGGGCTTATGTAATTTACGTTTTGATGATACGAACCCAGAAAAAGAAAGCCTTGAGTATGTACAGGCAATCGAAAAAGATGTGCAGTGGTTGGGTTTTGAGTGGGCTGAGTTAAGACATTCTTCGGATTATTTTGAAGACTTATACAATTTTGCTGTGCAATTAATTGAAAAAGGCTTGGCTTATGTCGATAGCTTGAGTGCTGAGCAAATTCGCGAATACCGAGGTTCTTTAACTAGCCCAGGTAAAGACAGCCCTGATCGTAGTCGTAGCATCGCGGAAAACTTAGATTTATTTGCGCGTATGCGTGCAGGTGAATTTTCTGATGGGCAGTATTTATTGCGCGCTAAAATTGATATGGCTGCTGCGAATATCAATATGCGTGATCCTGCCTTATACCGTATTCGTCGTGTCCATCATCAACGCACAGGTGATGCGTGGTGTATTTACCCGATGTATGATTACACCCATTGTATTTCTGATGCATTAGAAAATATTACCCATTCATTATGCACGCTGGAATTTGCAGATCACCGCCCACTTTACGACTGGGTTCTGGACGAAGTGAAAACACCGAGTCATCCACAGCAAATTGAATTCGCTAGACTGCAACTG
>WTCM01000227.1 GCA_013138595.1 Methyloprofundus sp.
ATTATTGAAATGCAGGTATTGAATCATCAGGGCTTTGAAAAACGGGTACTTTACAATGCAGCGAAAAATTATTCAGTGCAATTGAATCAAAGCGATGATTATCATTTGTTAAATCCTGTGATTGCGCTCAATATTGTTGACTTTAATATGTTTGAAGACAGTGATAAGGTCATTAGTCATTTCAAACTGATCGAAAAAGAAGATTTTATTCATTACAGTGATGATATCGAGCTGATCTTTATTGAGTTACCTAAATTTAATAAAACGCTGGATGAATTACACAGCTTGCAAGACAAGTGGATTTATTTTATTCAGAATGCAGGGCAGCTGCAATTTATCCCTGAGCAGATTGACCAAAACATAAAACGGGCACTGGATATTGCGAATGAGGCAAATCTTTCCGTTGAAGAGCTAGAATTGCAACATAAGCGGAAGGAGTTTATTTTTATTCAGAAATCTTCTATTGAACTGGCGAGAGAACGCGGTATGGAGCAGGGGCTGGAAGCTGGAATTGAACAAGGGATTGAACGAGGAATCGAACAGGGCCTTGAGCAAGGAATAGAAAACACTCTAAAAAAAATCGTTATGAATGCCTATCGTTCAGGCGTTCCCTTGCAATCAATCAGTGATATTACAGGGCTGAGTGAAAAAGACATCAACTCAATCATTGGCAAATAAGTACACTTGCAAGTCATTTTTCCGGTCCTAAAGTATATTATTGGGATAAGCTATTTTCAGGTAATGCCCCGTACAGCTCATGCTAGCGAAAGGTACGCGGTGCGATACCCTACACTAGGCTTATCTGCTAAAATACCCGCTTCATTTCCCAGCCAAAAAAGCCAATGGACACCCTAGACCGAAATATCATCAACACCCTACAAAATGGCTTTCCTATCTGTGCCTCTCCTTATCAACAGGTGGCGGATACACTCGGTATTAGTGAGCAAGAATTATTAACCCGCTTGCAAAACTTATTAGACACAGGCGTTTTATCGCGCTTTGGTCCTATGTATCATGCCGAACAAATGGGTGGTGCGCTGAGTTTAGCGGCTGTTAAAGCACCGCTGGAAGAATTTGATGCTATTGCCGAGTGTATTAATGCTTTTCCAGAAGTGGCGCATAATTATGCGCGTGAGCATGCACTGAATATGTGGTTTGTCTTGGCCACTGAAACACCTGAACAAATTCAGCCTGTGATTGATAAAATTGAAGCTAAAACAGGGCTTAAGGTGTATAACATGCCCAAAATAAAAGAATATTTTGTCGGTTTAAAACTGGAAGCCTAATGGATACGATTGATAGACACATAATTAGTGCCACGCAAACAGGGCTGCCGTTAACCCCTGAACCTTATCAAACACTTGCCACACAAATGGGTATCAGTGCTGATGAGCTCATGCAACGCTTACAAGTTATGCAAGACACAGGGATTATTCGCCGTATTGCTGCTGTGCCTAATCACTATAAGTTAGGCTATCAACATAATGGCATGACGGTTTGGGATATAGATGATGAATTTATCGATCGTTTAGGGCAACAAGTGGGGCAACTGGATTTTGTCAGCCATTGCTATCATCGCCCACGGCATTTACCTGAATGGCCTTATAATTTTTTTGCGATGGTACACAGTAAAACCGAGGCGGGAGCAGCACAACAAATTCAGCAGATTGCGAATTTATTAGGCACTCACTGTCATGCACAGACGGTACTTTACAGTACTCGTATTTTGAAAAAAACGGGCTTAAGGATAGGTAAAAACAATGTTTCGTCTTAGTCAATTTATGCAGGAAGTTCTGCACCCTACCCCTTTAAAACCTGCGCGTAAACCTGCCGCGCCTGTGGTTATCTGGAATATTATTCGCCGCTGTAACCTGACTTGTAAGCATTGCTATACGACCTCAGCAGATATTGATTTTCCTAATGAATTAAGTACAGACACTCTTTACAGTGTGATGGATGATTTAAAGGCATTTAAAGTGCCTGTGTTGATTCTTTCAGGGGGCGAACCTTTATTACACCCTGATATTTTTAAAATTTCGCAACGCGCTAAGGATATGGGTTTTTATGTGGCCTTATCCAGTAATGGCACTTTAATTACTGAAGAAAATATTCAACAAATTGCGGCTATTAATTATCAATATGTGGGTGTGAGCTTGGATGGCATCGGTGCAACGCATGATAATTTTCGTCAGAAAAAAGGCTCGTTTGATGCCTCAGTCCGTGGCATTCAGTTATGCCGTGAGCAAGGTATTAAAGCAGGTATACGTTACACACTAACCCAAGATAATGTACAGGATTTCCCTGCAATGCTGCAGTTAATGGATGATAAAGACATCGATAAGTTTTATTTGTCACATCTTAATTATGGCGGACGGGGCAATAAAAACAGACAGCAAGATGCACTATTTAATATGACCCGCGAAGTGATGGATTTGCTCTTCGATCAATGTTTAAAATGGGAACAGCAAGGGATTAAGCGTGAAATTGTCACAGGTAATAATGATGCAGATGCGGTGTATTTTTTACATTGGGTTAAGCGTCACTACCCCGAACAAGTAGAACATATTCAGGCTAAATTAGCTCAATGGGGCGGCAATGCTTCAGGTGTAAATGTGGCGAATATTGATAATTTAGGTAATGTACACCCCGATACTTTTTGGTGGCATCATGACTTAGGTAATGTACAGCAACGCCCTTTTTCTGAGATATGGCAAGATACGTCGGATTCATTAATGGCGGGCTTAAAACAATCGCCTAGACCTTTAAAAGGACGCTGTGGCAGTTGTGATTATCAAACGATTTGTAATGGTAATACGCGCGTTAGAGCGCAGCAAGTGTATGGCGATGCGTGGGCTGAAGACCCAGGGTGCTATTTGACGGATGCGGAGATTAGTTTTGCGGAAAATAGCAATACCTGATGCTTAATTTATATTAAATAAAATGGAAAGTAATGAATATCATAAATAGAGCTAAGCAAAAAGAAAAAATACTCATAAACCGTCCCCCACATGTTTCCTCAATTGTTTTTGTGAAAACAAAAGGAAGTTGGGCTCCAGAAGACGCAGTAAAATACTTTGGGTTTCACAATTTTCAGCGAGTTGAACTACTCGACCGTATTATTGATCGTGTTTGGTTTTATGATGATAGTGAATGGTTCCATATACTCGAAGGCTGGTATTACCCTCTTTATAATCAAGGTAACTTTCCTCTTTACGATCAAAGTGATTTTGTAAACACATTATTAAAGCTTTCAAGCGAATACGATGTTTTTTGGTTTAGTGTCGGTGATGCCGATTGTTCTTTTAATTATTCTTACTATTCAGGTGGAGAGTGCAAAAGAAAATTTGTAGTTAAAAGCCCTAGGTATGACGATAGAGTCATAGAAATAAATGAAGGCAAAAAACTTCCCTATGAAGACAATATATTAAATGATAATGATGAAATAATTTTCTCTGATAATGAGTGCGTCACTGTATTATTGAAGCTAGCCGAAAGCTTAGGTATAAAAACAAAATACGATGAATCTAATTTTCAAGGGTATAAATAATGTTCTATATGCAAACGCTCTTTAGCGTAAGTACAACTCATGAGCTATTTACAGCCCTTTCCTATACTGGTTTCTAGTCGGTAGTTCCACCATTTGGTGAAGGATTTGTGGAGCCTGCTCATCACCGTTTACCATGTTTTCAAATTGAGTGTTACAAAAGCTTAGGTGCTAGCTAATGGCGCGTAGAATGCACCCTACATAAAATATCCTCATAACAAAAGTGTAAACTGAAAAATACCTAAAACTCTATCCAAAACTCGTTTTGGACTCCCGTTTTATAATACTTGCACAGCCTCATCAGTTTATACATCAGACGACGCTCACCCCTTACCCAGTCTATTTTCTTTACCTGTCTCTAACCATACCGGATATTGAAGCATCGCCTTGGCAAACAACTGGCTTTGTAAGTGCTGTTTTAACCAATGTTGCAAATGCGTATAAGAGCTATCTCGATAGTGTTGGCGATTGACGCGTGAGTACTGCCGTACAAACGGTAATAATGCAAAATCAAGCAAGCTGGGTGTAGCACCCATTAAAAATGCCTGTTGTGACAAACGTTGTTCTAATGCTTGGATAAAAGGCTCACATTGCAGGCGACACTCTTCTTCATCCTCGCCATGAAAACGTCTGGCACGTTTGTAGCGTTCTAAGTTGGGCTTAAATTGTTGATCATTTTCATTAATGATGGTCAGCATTTCAGGCAATGCTTTTGCATCTTCTGCATACAGTAAATTATCAGGGTCACTCAAATTAAGTGCCCATAACATAATATCTAGGCTCTCATCGATAAGCTGAGTGCTAGACCCCGTGCCTAACACTAAAACAGGCACGGTGCCTTTTGGAGAAACCGCTAACATCTCAGCAGGTTTGTTTTTCATCACAATAGCGCGAATTAATACCGTTTGTTGGGACATTAAAATGGCAAGTCGCGCGCGCATTGCATAAGGGCAGTTTTGCAAGGAGTATAGTATGGGGAGAGTCATCAAGAGTGCGCTATTTACAATCCTTTCCTATATTGGTTTCTAGTCGACAGTGTTACCATTTGCTCAAGATTTTGCTGTGCAGTCTCATCACCGTTTAACATATTTTCAAATTGAGTCATTAATTGGGCTTTATCTGGCTCTGCTTTAGACCCTGAACCAATATCCGTGAGATCAATAAAAAATTCATCAAATAAATCACCCAAATCCTTCACGATGTCTACATTTAAAAATTGCTCATCATTGTAGATGCTGGGGTAGCCGCCTTTTTGTTTATCAACGGCATAAGAAACGCCTTTAACATTGGTGATCGTGGTTGATTTTTCGCATTTCAACATACAACCATCTTCAATACTGGGTTTATCACAACCGACCGTACGCTGGAAGAAACATTGTCTGCTGGTCATCAGTAAAATAGGGTGATAAATACTGTAGATCAGTTTGAAGTTATCAGGTCGTGCTATTTTTTTGATTTGTAGGCGGTTAATTTCGTTTGAAATAAAAGCACCCGCACAATTTAATTCTTCTTGCAGGGTTAATAATGCATAGGAATTAGTGGTGTTTAAAAAGGGGCCTGCAATCCACTCAATGCCCATTTCAAAGGCTTTGTATGCAATACCTGTGTTATTGCTGACTATACGTTTAGGGCGTACCTGCTCTAAAATGCGTACCGATTCATTATAATCTTTACCAATTAAAACCGCAGGGAACCACGGAATTAAACGTGGATTATTCAATAAAAGATCAATATGTTTATTGCAGCCTTTTTTGAGGCTTTCAGGTAATTTAAAATACACATCAGCATGCGTTAAATCACATAAATAGCTGTCTTTTACATCCGCTATTAGAATTGACAGACTAAGCTTATCAGAGCGTTTTGGGTGATTAACTAACTCAGGAATAGTGACATGAGGAATTATTTTGTCAGACTCAGTCAGCCATAAAGTCGCTTGCTTTTTAAGCGTGGTTATTTCCTTAAACGGAATGCTTAAATTTTCTTCTAAGCCTGTGCAATTAAAACCGCTAATATCAAAATGATTGAACGCAACGTTTTTGAAACTTTTTTCTAAAACAGGCAGAGTAATCGACGATTCTTGGGCAGTGCTTAGTGTGGATTTTGTCTCAAGGCAAACTGTTTTTTCATTATCACCAACAATGATCGTTAAGCTTAATGGTTGGTTCAATTTACCTGTAAAAGACAAAGAAATGCTTTGCTTTGCCGTGCTAATACCTTTAATTTTTTCAGCAAGTTCATCACCCAGACTGTTTTTTTGCTGAAAATGAGCTGCCTTCACTTGCTCTATATCTTTCAATAAAACAACCTTGCTTTCTTTTACAGCATGTTTAAGGCTGTAATCACGCGGGCTGTCGATAAACATATCCTTGTTGAGATCCCCTTTTAAAAAAGAGTTGGTCAGCCCGCGGTTAAAAACAAGATGTAAGTTACTATCATCATTTTGTAATTGTCCTGAGGATTCAAAGCTGTCAATTTGTTTGCGCCAAGTGTCAGTCACGGTATAGACATAGTGTGCATTTTTGATACGCCCTTCAACTTTTAGAGAGTCTACCCCCGCATCAACAAGGGCTGGAAGGTCAAAATAAGCCGAATTATCTTTTAAATTAAGCGGGTAGAGGTTGCCCGTTTCGGTGACTTCATATTCATCGCGACAAGCTTGGCTGCAACTGCCACGATTACCCGAATTCCCCACGCTCACTGAGCTAGAATAGCACTGACCCGAAAAAGCAACACACAAAGCACCGTGTACAAACACTTCGGATAACAAATCATGTTGATGAGCAACAGCAGTCAATGATTTTATTTCGCCGATATTAAGTTCGCGTGATAAGTTAACGCGTGTTGCACCAATTTTTGCAAGAAACTTTATCTGCCCTTCGTTATGGCTTGTTAACTGGGTTGAAGCGTGAACACTTAAGCTGGGGAAGTATTTTTTAACTAGCTTGAAAACACCCAAATCCTGCACGATAATACCATCGATTTTGCTGTTCACGAGCTTATTTAGAACTTTAAGTAAACTCGCAACTTCTTGCTCTAAAATAACCACGTTTAGAGTTAAAAACACCTCACAATCATGCGCGTGAGCTAAGCGTAAAATGCCAGCTAAATCGTCAAAAGACAAATTAGACGCTCTGTTGCGCGCATTGAAATTATCTAAACCACAATACACGGCATTAGCACCCGCAATAACGGCTGCTTTAATGGCTTCAACATCGCCACCAGGCGCTAATAATTCAATTTTTTTATTCATTTTGTGGTTTAGTAACAAGGAAATTAGTTATTATAATATGCTTTGACAGTCTCTTAAGCCAAAACTGAACTCATCCCTAAAACCTGTGCTAATTCAGCAAATAAAACTTTTTCAGCCGCACTGATACGTTCACCACCAAAACCTAGAAAACCGCCCTCTTTTGCTGCTTTAGCCACATTCGTAGCGACTAACATAATCCACTCTTTATATTCTGCTGCTTCTTCTACAGTCGCTTTTTCTATTAACAAAGTATTAATTGCGCTGGTATCGGCAAGTAATAATGCACGCATTTTTTCTTGGCTATCAATGCCTTTCTCTTTAATCCGTGCGGTGGTTTTTTCACGAAATTTTTTCGCGTCGGCAATCGCTTCCTTATGGTCTTCTAAATTAGGTAAAACACCCTGAATAATTTCATTGTTAGGGTAAGCCTTTAAACCATCCATATAAGTTTTGGCACTCGCCATTAACTCTTTAACCGTCGCAAGCCCACTGCTTTCTGCAAAAGCCATAGAAGAGCCTATCATAACAGGCGCAGATGAAAGTAATAATTGTTCTTGTTCAGTAAATCTTTGTTCAAATGACATGCTAAATTCCTTATTTTTAAATATAGAGTTGTTGTTTTTTACTCGCGTAAACACAAAAAAGCGCAGACCTTTAAGCTAGCATTCAAACACCAGCCCAAAAACCTACGCCTTATTAAAGCAAAAAGGAAGGAGACCCCGCCTTTTTGAGTGCGCTACTTAATAAATATCGTGCGCCGTATTATAAACGTTAAACTTACCTGTGGGTGTGGTTAAATTAACAAAACGTCTCACTTCTAACAAAGTAGTACTATCTAATACAACCACCATACCATCACTCGCCCAGTCAGAAACCCAAACTTCTGAACCGCTTTGGTTGAACTCTAAATGCACGGCACGACCATTTTCAGCCACTGAAAAACATCGATCAATTGTACCTGTTGCTTTAGAAATAGCACAAAGGTCTTTTTCATAGCCTGTTGAACTTAAAGTCATATCCACTAACACCCAAGGCGAAGCATCATGGGTTTTAATAAACAAAGAACCCGAAGACGGTAACAATATTTCACGCACGACAGTCCATGCAATATCAGGCCTATTGATAGGGTCAGCACCATAAACTGATACCTTACCTTCACTGATATGTGGCGTTGCATTTACCCAGCCGTAAACTGGATCTTGCCAGTTAGCACCACGCCCTGGATGCGGAACTAAGCCCGTATCAAACATTGCCGCTAAAGATTGGTTTTCAACATCAATCACCACCATTTTATTATTGGCATTCGCGGCAACGATATAGTATCTACCTGTGTGATCGAAACCCCCGTCATGTAAAAACTTAGCCGTTGCGATATTGGTCACGATAGGAAAGTTTAAAGCCGCTGGGTCAGAATAATCAATCACCACCACATAACCCGCTTCTTTTAATGAAGCGACCCAGATAGGATCGGTATGCGAAGAGATAATGGAAGCAACTCTATTTTCAATCAGAGTCACGCCATCAATATCATTCATAGGCACGTCTACACGTTGCTTAGGCTCTAAGGTTAAACCGTCATAAACCACATATTGTGGCGGCCAGTAACAGCCTTCGATTAAGTAAGTATCTTCATAACCTGCGGCTTTACTGCCTTCTACACTACGTGCATCATGACAACCTTTAACATTAGCAACAATCGTGGGTATATCTGTCCATAAATCAATCAAAGTGACTAAACCATCACGACCAATGGCATAGAAATAACGACCACTAGAAGAAGAGCGTAAAATATGTACCGCAAAACCTGTGGTTATGTGGACTAATTCTTCACCGCTATCACCATCAATAATAGCAATCTGCCCTGCATCACGTAATACTACACCTGTATAGTTTTCCCAATTACGGTTATGTTGTGGCGCAGTTGGGCGGTCAGCCACAGGCACAATTAAGTCCCAGCTAGCTTGTATATCCGCCATCGGTAGAGGCGGTGCTTCTGGTGCTGGCAGTTGTAAATAAGCGGCTAAATGAGTAATTTGCTCGGCTGTTAATGTACCCGATTGACCAAAGTTACCCATTCCAGAGGGCGTACCATAATGCAGAATAGATTTAAGCCCATCGGTACCAATCGCTTGTGTACGTGCTTCTTGGATATTAGGCCCTGTTGCGCCTGTACGGTAAATACCATGACAACCTGCACAATGGTTAAAGTAGTCTTGTTTACTAGACTCAAATTGTGCCGCCGTTAAAGTCACAGGCTGGCTAGGGACAATTGCACCCACGCCACCTTGTTTAATCATAAAGCTAACAATATCCCAGACATCTAAAGCAGGATGTGCAAGATCAGGCATGACATAAGGGTAGCCCGCTAATTGTGTTGCATCAACCGCACCCGCTTCGACCATTTTTGCAGGATCATCTATCCACGCACCTAACCAAGTATCAGAAGCGGTCGCCATTAAGGGTAGTAAATCTGGGCCAACTCGCGCTGGCTCAATTACTGCGCCACCAAAGCTATGACAATAAGAACAAGACTCTCTGAATTGCGCTTCCCCGTTCACCACATCACCATTATGCGGTAAAGTGTCACCACGTGGCACAGATGCCAGATAAGTTTCTATATCAGCAAGTTCAGTATCCGTCAGATAATTCAAAAAAGTCATTTCTGACCATTTTGTCATCGCAGTACGAATACGTGAGGCACGCGCGCCTCGGATACTACGATGCGCATAACCACCTGCACCATTTTCACCATGACACATCACACATTTGGCTGCAAATAAAGTCTGCCCAGCTGAGGTAGTATCGGCTTCTACAGTAATAGAAACAGTCGCAGGGCTAAGTGACTGTGTCGCTCCATCATGAGCAAAATAAGTAAAAGAATCTGTGCCTATAAAATCCGTATTCGCTGTGTAAGTAAATGACCCATCGGTATCGAAAACTAAGCTACCTGAGGTGACCGAGCTATTCAATAGTGAGGTTAATGGATTCGCTTCTGCATCAATATCATTAGTTAATATACCCGTAGCAGAAATCGTTAAGGGTGTATTAACCAGTACAGAATAACTATCATTATTGGCACTAGGAGGCGTATTAGCAACCATACCTGCAACCGAGACAGTAGCATTACAACTTGCGCTATTGCCTTGTTTATCAGTGACATCCAATATCACGGCATAAGGACCACCCACCACACTATAACTCACATCAACATTTACGCTTGTTGCAGTCGTGGGGATAGCAACACCGCCAGAAAAATTCCAGTGATAGGTTTTCTGTCCTTTACCGCCTACAGCCGCCGCTGAAAGAGTAAAAGGGGTATTGATAGTGGCTATACCATTATCGGGAGAAATGCTACAGGATAATGCAGCCGCCTGCGCATTACCCAGCGCGAAAAGAGACAGTATCCCCACCGTCGCGGTATAAACCGCGGCTCTGTGCAAATATTGTGATCGGAGATTTATAAACATTATTGTGACCCTTTATAAATGATGGAAAGAAACTTAGCTAACAACCAAAGCCTTGCCCCATAATTATGATGGAGTTCACATAAATAAACCACTAAGTGTTGAGAATAGGTGATTTTTTGAGATTTTCTTCACAATTTTATAATATATATCTGGAGGGCTGATTTTTTCATTACTGAATTTAGTATAGGCGCATTGTTTTTTGAAGTTTTTCGTCGCCATTAGCCATCAGAGCATACAGCTTTAAGCTGACTAAAAACCCCGCACCCTGCGCTGCTCATCTAACTTAAATAAGTAATCAACCTGAGCGGGTAGCATGACTAAAAGGTTTTCAGTAATACGCTGATAGAAACTGATAAAACGCTTAACTTCTGCATCTTGCATAATCTTTGTCTGTCTGCTTAAACCTTGCCGTACATAGCGATCACGCAGTTTATGTTCCTGTTCTAAACGCCATTGATAAACACAGTCAAAACTAGGGGCTTGCAACATTAGCCATTGATCCACGTGCTGAAAAAGGCAGGGATAAAGCACGTCTAACTGTTGATTAACATACTCGCGCCACAGGCAGTCTGCATCTTCATTTGCTTCCAATGCATTAATAGGCTGTTTTAAATCAATGGCTGATTGTGCTTCCGCACCTAAACACCAACCTTCTAAAATAATAATGTCCACAGGCTTGTTTACTGCCGCCCATTGATCCTGTGCATAACGATTATCCAGTGCTTTATTAAAACGTGGAATCAGCACTTCGCTCGTTCCTGCCAGCAATTGTCGTAAGGTTTTATTTGCTAAATCTATATCATGCGTACCGGGTACGCCCCGCGTTGCCATTAAAGGATGAACATGCTGCGCTAATTGCTCACGCTCTGCTAAGGTGAAATAAAAATCATCAATAGAAATCGAGACTGCATTTAATTGATAAATCTGTTTAAAAAGTAAAACGAATAAAGCGGCTAAGGTACTTTTTCCAGAACCTTGAGAGCCGTTAATACCCAGCACCATCGCTTTATTAAGCTGTTGTTGCTGCGTATAAATCTGCTCTGCTACAGGATAAAACCACTGCTCAGCCTCGCGCGCATAGTGTTCAGGCAGTGCGTGTTGCTCAAGAAAGTTAGCTATATCGATTGCTTGCATCATTAATGCTGCTTTTATTCCTTGGAAAAATAATCTATAAGTTTAAAAGATTTAAGCGCATAGGATGTACTCCATGCACCACGAAAGCTCAAGGGGCAAGATAAAACTGACCTGCCCCCCCTTGCCCCCTACTCTGGTACTGCGCTTAAAATAGCATAGGTACCATCTTTATTTAATAGCAATTTAACATCCAAAAAAGCAGTTCCACCATCGATAGTCACTTTAGGAAAGCTAACAATATCGGTTGATGTATCAAAGTTAGGAGTATTATCAGATATATCAGCCCGTTCTAATTTATTGAATTGTAAATTACCCAAATGTACGGAATCCTGATTACTTGAGCCTGCAATAGTGACATAAGCTATATCCGCCTGACTTGAGAAGACTGATAAGGTCTTAGGCTCACCTATGATGGTAGCAAAATCAGACTCTATTTCAATATCATTTATATCAAAAGCGCGTAATACACCATTATCATGAGAATCTTGATTGCTTATATCAATAAAGACTGAGTCAGTTAAAACGTCAAAATCAGCTCGTAAGACAGGTCCTGGCAATGAATCATTACCTTCACCTTCAAACCAAAGTACGTTAGGAATGATGCCATTAGAGGCACTGTTGCCAAAAGTTTGCTCTCCCGTGATGGCATGATTATCTAATTTAGACAGTACATCACCCGACGCGCCAACAACAGAAAGCGTAACGCCATCAACTGCATCATTCAGTATAGTCTCTGGCGCAAATAAATTAGGGTCAATAGTAACCATTTCAGCACTTGCAGGTATTGAGATGGAAAACCCAACAAGAAAGAATAACGAAAAAAAAGATAGTTTTTGCTTCATAGGAATGCCTCAAGTTAATTTCAGCTAAGCTAGGATTATATAACAGACTGTAATATAAAGGTTAATAATCACGCTGGGCTCCCGCGTTAATTAGCATTCCAAGCCTTCTCCAGCCGCTTAGCCGACACAGGAATCGGTGTTTTCAATTGCTGGGCAAATAAGGACACTCTAAACTCTTCAATCATCCAACGAAACGCATCACGCTCTGGATTAACGATTTCATTTTTCTGCTTTTTCTCTATACTCGCCCAATACCATTGCTGAAATTTAGCCATTTCTTGCATTTTCTGCTGATCTTTATCGGATTGTGACAACATTGTTTGCAGGCGTACGTCTAAAGCTTTTAAATAACGTACATAATTCCTTAAATGCTCACTCGCAGTCATGGTTAAAAAACCTTGATAAAACAAACGTGCTAATTGCTGTTGTACATCGATCACCGATTTATCTTGCTGTGGCATACGGTCTACTTTTAATTTGATCTGCGCATAGCTTTTCAAAGCCTGTACCGCGCTTTCACCAATTTTATTCGCTTGATTAATTAATTCGGGCTTGTTCTCTTTTAAGCACTGCTCAAATTGCTGTTCAGTACGAATAGTGCGCCCTGTGACAAACACTGATTTGATAATTAAACCCAACATATCTTCTTTATAATTGCGGCTTAAAATATCTTTGCTTAAGTCAGGATGCTTCACTAAGCGGTTATAAGCGAGTTCAGATTCAGGTGAAAAGGGTAAGTTTTTGAGTATATATTTGGCTTCTTTTTTGAGTTGCAAAGTAAATAAACGCTGCAAACCCACTTCATGTTGCAAGGCGGCTTTTTCCTGCGTATCTAAAATACGCACACCGACCGCATCGCCTTCATCAATAATTGCGGGATACCCTGTAAAATCTTGCCCATTTTGCTCAAATTGATATATTTCAGGCAGTTCATCAAATGCCCATTTAATACAGCCTGTGTAATTCAACTCGTCTTCGGCTAGTTGGTTAAAACTATTGCCTGCGGTTTCGCTGTATTGTCGTTGCAAAGCTTTTAAGTCACGGCTATTATCTAAATGTTTACCCTCAGCATCAATCACACGGAAATTCATGCGTAAATGATCGGTAATCACCTCTTTATTCCATGCGGTTAAAGGGATGGATTCACCCGTCAATTTACGCAAGCGCATGGCAAACCATTCATATAAAGAACCTGTGCCATCGGGTTCGACTTCTAAACAACGCTCTACCGTAGTCGGTACGGGGACAAAATGTTTGCGCAATTGCTTGGGCAGGCCTTTTAATAAGGCGACTAGCTTTTCTTTTAATAAACCAGGGACTAACCATTCAAATGCTTGCTCACTTAATTGGTTTAGCTGATGTACAGGAACAATCACTGTAACCCCATCTTCTTCGTGTCCAATTTCAAAGCGGTATTGCAAAGCAAGTGTTAAACGCCCGACTTGTTTTTCATCAGGATATTCCCACGAGCTGATATGCCCTTCTTCTTGACGGGTTAAATCCTCTTTAGTGAGGAATAATAAGCGCGGCTGTTCATGCTCGACTTTTTTACGCCATTGGTCAAATGTGACCCCATTAACCACCGTTTCAGGCAGTTTTTGATCGTAAAATTCATACAGCCATTCTTCATCTTCGATTAAATCAACGCGTCTGCCTTTGTGCTGAATATAGCCCACTTCTTCTAATAAATGTTCATTTGCCTTAAAGAACGGTGCGCGGGTTTGATAATCATGTTCGACTAAGGCATGACGGATAAACATTTGCCGCGCGGCTTTTGGATCGACATGTTCATAAGGAATTTTACGCCGTGCTTGTAAAGTCAGACCAAATAATAAAGAACGTTCATAAATCGCTCCACGCGCGACTTTTTTCTCCCAATGTGGATCAAAGTGATTTTTCTTAATTAAATGTTCCGCACAGCGTTCAATCCATTGCGGTTCTATTTTTGCCACACAACGCCCGTAAACCTTACTGGTCTCAACTTGTTCGGCGGCAATAATCCATTTAGGGCGGATACGGTGCTGACCCGACCCCGGAAAAATAAAGAATTTTAGATTCCGCGCTCCAAGGTATTCATATTGTTCATGTTTAAAGCCGATATTGGATAATAAACCCGGTAATAAAGCTTGATGTACCGCTTCATACGAGGCTTCTGTGCTATTCATTTTTAGTTTTAACTCGCCCTTGATCACTTGGGAAATTTGCATATGCACATCTTGCCATTCTTTTAAACGCACATAAGAAAGGAAATGCTGCTTACACCATTTACGCAATTGATTATTGGATAAATGTTTTTTACGCTCAGCAAAAGTATTCCAAATATTAATAAAACTGAGGAAATCCGAATCACCATTCACAAATTCCGCATGTTTAGTGTCCGCTTGCTGCATTTTATCCGCAGGTTTTTCGCGTGGATCTTGAATGCTGAGACCTGACACGATAATCGACACTTCACTTAAACAGGACATTTCTTCGGCGGCAATCAGCATCCGTGCGAGTTTGGGGTCTACAGGTAATTTAGCGAGTTGTCGCCCTACAGGCGTGAGTTTGCCTAATTTATCTAAGGCATTCACTTCTTGCAAACTGGTCAATCCATCCCGAATCATTTTATCTTCAGGTGGTTCGACAAAAGGAAAATCACGTATATCGCCAAGTTTAAGTGCGGCCATTTGTAAAATCACTGAGGATAAACTGGTACGTTTAATTTCAGGTTCAGTAAATTCAGGGCGACTTAAATAATCATCTTTAGAATATAAACGAATACAAATTCCATCCGCTACCCGTCCACAACGCCCTGCCCTTTGATTCGCACTTGCCTGAGAGACTTTTTCTATAGGTAAACGCTGAATTTTACTGCGATGGCTATAACGACTAATCCGCGCATGACCGACATCAATCACACTGCGAATGCCCGGCACCGTCAATGAAGTTTCGGCAACATTGGTAGCAAGTACAATACGTCGTTTACCTGCTTTGGTTTTAAATACGCGCTCTTGCTCATTCACGCTGAGTTTAGAATACAGCGGCAAGACCTCAAAACGCCCATGATTATGTTTGACTAAAGACTCATTGGTTTCGCGTATATCCCGCTCACCACTGAGAAAAATCAGTATATCGCCGCTAATATCATGCTGTAACTCATCAACCGCATCTAAAATAGCCTGCTGTACATCATTCGTTGTTTCATCTTCCTCCTCATCCTGCTCAATCGCGCGATAACGCATTTCAACAGGAAACGTCCGCCCTGAGACATTGATAATTGGCGCATTGAAAAAATGCTCTGAAAAACGTTCAGGATCAATCGTTGCTGAGGTAATAATCAGTTTTAAATCAGGTCTGCGCGGCAGTAGCCAGCGCATATAGCCGAGTAGAAAATCAATATTTAAACTACGTTCATGCGCTTCATCAATAATAATCGTGTCATATTGATTCAAATAAGGATCATTTTGTGATTCCGCTAATAAAATCCCATCGGTCATGAGTTTAACCAAGGAAGTCTCACGAGTTTGGTCGTGGAAACGTACTTTATAACCGACTGCCTGCCCTAGCGGCTGTTTTAATTCTTCCGCGATACGATCCGCAACGGTACGCGCGGCAATCCGCCGTGGTTGCGTATGCCCAATTAAACCCGCCGCGCCCCGCCCAATGGATAAACAAATTTTAGGTAACTGTGTGGTTTTACCTGAACCTGTTTCTCCACAGAGAATAATCACTTGATTGTGTTTAATTAACTCGGCTATTTCATCTTTTTTAGCAGAAATAGGTAAGTCGGGGAATTCTAAAACAGGAAAGCTGTCTAAACGTGCTTGACGTTTTTCTATCGACTGCTTTAATTTCAGCTCTACGTTAAGTAGTTGCTGCTCAATATCTTTGCCTTTTCTCTGTTCATTCCGCAGTCGATCCAACTGACGTTTTATCGGTTGACGATCTTTGTTAAGTGTTTTAGAAAGGCTTTTGGCGATTTTTTGGATGTGTTCTTGGGGGGACATAGTATAAAAAAACGTGTGGTTTACTCGTTCCCACGCTCTGTGTGGGAATGCAGTGTGTGACGCTCCGCGTCACGAGACGCAGAGCGTCTGTGTATAAATTCCCATGCACCGCATTACGGCAATTAAGTTAAGGACTTTTTTTAAAAAATCAATAGACTAAATGTAGGATGGGTAGAGCGTCTTTTTGCGAAACCCATCATTATTATGCGCAAAAGTGATGGGTTTCACTACGTGCCTAAAAAGGCAGGCACTACGCTCTACCCATCCTACAGTGTATTTTATTTTTCAATATCTTTGATTTTATTGACTTTTTTCTTAACTTAATGACAGTAACGCAGAGCATGGGAACTAAAAAAACGTATTTTGGATTCCCGTTTAAAAGGTCTCAGATTTATAGGCACTAGCCATAAACCTACTCGCCTACACGGGGAATATAAATCAACACAGGATCATCATAGCCTTTTTTTACCGCTTCTTGATAAGCTTGTACTGCACTAAAAGAGGCACTGATAACCTTAATATCATAAAAATCGGAAGTTGTTACATATTGCCCTAAATAGAGTTCGGAATGAGCGACCTAGAACGCAAATATTACACGGTTCTAAGTACCTAGCTTTCACGATTTCGTGAACACTCTACATTTTCACGCAGGAGCCTGAGAACGAGGGTAAATTTACGGTGGTGGTTTAGAGAAATCTGTTATAGCTAAGATAGTTAGCGTACTATATTCAAATTTATAAATAATGTAATACAAAAAATCATTAATATCGCACCTGAAAGTATTTTTACTTAAAGGTGATACATTGGCTGGTGTTCTTATTCGGTTTTTAAGCGTCGATATGATTCTTTTTTTAAATTTTTCCTCTTCATTGTCTGAGCTTAAATTATTTTTAACCACCTCATACTCTTGTTTAAATAAAGCTAAAAAATGCATATTATCCATTTCCTTGTTCTTCTGAAATAGTGACTTATAATCGAAAAATGAAGTGTCTGAATATCGTTTCTCTGCCTCAATTGCCCATTTTAATTCATTGTCTACTGACTTAAATGCAGTTGAAAAATACGAATACCACTTTGATGGGTGAGGAGCATGAAATTGCTGTATATCCTTAAATTCTTCATCAAAAATAACACCATTGATACAACTTTTAAGGTCAGAAGTACAAGCATTCAAAATAATACTTGGAGCATATTCTTTTATTCGCTGTTTAAAGTCATCTCTACATTTTGGATATAAAGCTTTCCACACTTTGTTTCTTAAGCTACTAGGAAGCTCCTCTTTCCGATGAATTTCATATAATGATGTTTGATAAGGCACTGGGTTAACGAAGCAAATATTATACGTGTTATTCTCCTCCAGCCTCAGTCCTTCTGACTTCAATAGAGGTAAAACATGACTTATAAAGTATCTTAAAAATTGCTGTCCAGTCGACCCGCTTGCGGGATATTTTGGTACAAACTGTTTATTATATTCACTTTTATGAGGTGATTCTAAAATAATAAGAATATTATTTACATCTAGTGTTTCTGTTATTTCTTTATCACACTGAAAAATGGTCTCATTATATTTTTTAACTATTTCATTGTTTGTAATTTTTCCACAACAAGGCTTAGTTAATTCCCATTTTGAATGAATAAACTTTAAATTATATCGGTGTACGTCATTAACTCTTTTACTAGCATCAAAAAAAGCTGCTTTTATTATTAATTTATTTCCAACAATCTTTAAATAATCAGACTTTTTAAACACTTCAACTTCTTCTTTTTTCGAATCTAAAAAAAGAGCCTTTTCTTTAACTGTTAAGTCACCAGCATCTAGCATTATTAAACCTAAACGAAGTGATAAGCGAGAGAAAGCATAAGTAATTTTTCTCGCATGAGATATATGGTGATAGCTGAAACAATGCTGCCTCTTTTGTGAAAAATCAAGAAAATGGAATATTTTCTGTTTTCTGTAAGCAACGCGATGTTTTGAATTTTGTAAGATAGACATTGCCCGCTTACTTCGCTTACTACCATTTGGGAATTGTAAAAATAATTTTTTACCTGAATTAGCCAACACACTCTCCATTTTCTAAGCCTCGCCCTACAAAATATTAAATTACATCACTACTTTAATACCTTCGCCAATTTTGATTTGAGCCAAAAATAGCATTTTCCAACCCATATAAATCAATCACTTACAGACTAAAAATCTTCAAAAATGAGATATTTTTCATTTTGGCGAAGGTATTGTACTTACAAGTACTCCTGCGTGAAAACAATAAAACCTATACCCGCTCAACAAACCTCATAATCTGCTCAGTATCATCAATATCACTGGTCATAATACCAATACTTTCTATTTGCTCTTTAATGTCCACAAAAGCAGAAAATAAATTGCCTTGTTTTTCCTCTGGCTCTTTATAGGCAAACAAAACATTTTCAGCTTGAATAAAGCCATACTTATGTAATTGTTGCACTTTTGTCATCCATAAAAGCCCGTGCTCTATTAATTTATTGGGGCTAATATGCCTAAAATGTATTGGTTTAATAGCTGCATTTTCTTGTTGATTTACAAAAGGTAAAGAAACCGTGTATTTATTTTCATCCCCTATTTTTCGTTTAATAAATTCTCTTTCCAGCCCTGATCTTTTCAATAACAATTGTAACTTTTTCTGCATAAGCTCTTCATAAGCTTCTTTTCTGGCAAAACTACGATGTACATAATCTACGAATAATTGATTAAGTGTTGTTTCTATATCAGATGAAAATAAAACACGACTACTACTGTATTGAATAATATCTTCGCGTGTACGAATCAGTTCGGCGAAAAAATCAAAATTGTTAGCGGTAGGTTCAGAACAAACCCCTTGTATTCTTTCTAGTTCGGCACGAATAATAGCTAAACTATGCGTATAAATATCTCTATTTAATGGTTCAAAAAATTGACTGATACGCCCATGTTCTCTCGCGTTTAATAATTTAAACGATAACTGTTGCGTTGCTGGTATAAATAAAACAATACCGATATTTGCAAACTCTTCCGTTTCAACAAAAGGCTGAAAACGAATAATGCTGTATTTACATACTTGTCTATTCATATCAATTTGACCACTTTAAGCAACTATTCTCTTAGGTATTTTAGACCAAATTTCCCCTTGAGCTTCTTGCTGTAAACGCTGTAATGATGTATCAAAATTTAAAAGCCCTAGCTCTTCATTTTCTTGCTTCCACTCATCAGGCATTGCTTTCCACCAATCGGAGTAATGTTCTAAGCTTTGTTGTAATTTTACTTCCCACTCTTGCTTAACAACAAGGTCTAATTGAAAATTACAAAATTGAGATTGAAAAACATGTGTCTCCCAAAAAGACTCTAAATCAAAGTTTTTCTCAAGCGCTAAATTATGATCAATAACAAAAACTTTATTCGTCTCACTTTGCCATAATAAATTAGGATTACCAGAAAATTTTTTACTTAATGTTCGGTCTGAATTTTCAATCCACAAATCAAATAACAAAATTTTTTGCTGTAATTCTAAAGGAATTTTTTTGAGCATCGCATATTTAAACTCTGTCGCAGCGGGCAATTGCTCCGAAACAAACACATAGCCCTCGCCTAAAGAGTCTTGAGCGTCGGGCGAATGCTCCACTAATTGTGCATCTATATAGGCAATTTTAAAAGTGGGAATTGGCAAGCCAAGAGTTTGTGCTAAATTTCCTAGCATCCATTCTTTTATAAGCCCGTCGACCGTTGCTCTCTTGCCTTTTGCATAATAAGTACCACCATCTGAAGCATGACAAATTAAGGGCTTAGTCATTCCTTGATTTGCAACACGCAGGATCTCAATTAATTCTAGCATTTATCAGAGTAAGGTTAAATGTAATAAGCTCAAACCCCTTCCGAAAAAACAATCGTGCGCCGTCCT
>WTCM01000262.1 GCA_013138595.1 Methyloprofundus sp.
GGCTCTGCCTTGAGGTGTTTAAGCCCAACAATACCTAGCATTGTAGTCTGTTTTTTTTATTATTCCAGTTTTTTGTAGCTATAATATAAATATGGTTAATACTGATTAGTATTCAGCACTGATTTAATAAAGCGATATAATTACTCTTTTAGCTTTAATATTTAGCAAAGTACGCGGTGCGTACCCTCACTGCCATTAAGTTAAGGGATTTTTAAATAAAATCAATAGGCTAAACGTAGGATGGGTAGAGCGTCTTTTTGCGAAACCCATCACTTTATGCGCAAAATGATGGGTTTCACTGCGTGCCTAAAAAGACAGGCACTTCGTTCTACCCATCCTACAATGTCTATTTATTTTCAAGATTCTGATTTTATTGCTCTATTTCTTAACTTAATTGCCGTAAAGCAGAGCTTGGGGACGAGCAGCTTACACCCCTAAATGCTGTGCCATTAATTCATCTTGTACACGAAAAACTTCACCTTTTGCTTTGCTTTGCTTATAACTGCCATCACTTTGCATAATCCAAGCTTGAGAGTTATCTTTTAAATAGCCTTTAAGATCATTAATAATACGTGCTTTGAGTGATTTATATTCAATCGGAAAGGCGATTTCCACGCGTCTATGCATATTGCGTCCCATCATATCAGCACTAGAGGCATAAACTTCTTGATCTCCGCCATTTTCAAACATATACACACGGGTATGTTCTAAATAACGCCCGATAATTGAACGTACTTCTATATTATCAGACACCCCTTTAATACCAGGCTTTAAAGAACAAATCCCACGTACAATCAATTTCACTTCTACACCTGCTTGCGAAGCACGGTATAAGGCTTGAATGAGTTTATCCTCCACCACTGAATTCACTTTAAAAATAATTCGTGCTGTTTCACCTTTCTGTGCAATGGCAATTTCTCGATCAATCTTTGCAATTAATTCATTATGCAAGGTAAAAGGTGATTGTAAGAGTTTATGGAGTTTGGTTACTTTACCTAAACTGGTCAATTGTACAAAGACTTTTCTGACATCTTCACCTAGGTCTTTATTGGATGAAAATAAACCATAATCGGTATAAAACATTGCCGTTTTAGGGTGATAATTCCCCGTCCCTAAATGCACATAGTTTCTAAATTTTTTGCCTTCTTTGCGTACCACTAAACACATTTTAGCGTGTGTTTTATAGCCCACCACACCGTACACCACATTAACCGCAGCACCTTGTAATCTTGCCGCTAGGTTAATATTCGCTTTTTCATCAAAACGCGCGCGTAACTCAATCACTACCGTCACTTCTTTATCGGCACGTGCTGCTTTTAATAAGGCATTGACGATAGGTGAATCTGAGCTAGTTCTATATAAGGTCTGTTTAATCGCCACCACATCTTTATCAATAGCGGCTTGACGTATAAACTCGACCACAGGCGTAAAAGACTCGTAAGGGTGATGTAATAATATATCTTGTTTTTTTATCGCATCAAAATAATTTTTATGCCGCGATAAAACCGCAGGGGTTGAGGCTTTATAAGGAGCGAACTTTAAGTCGGGTCTATCGACTAAATCGACTATTTCTTGTGCACGACTAAGATTAACCGGGCCATTGACTAAGAAAACTTGCTCCTCAGTAATCCCAAATCGTGCTGCTAAAAAGTTAACCGTCGCTTCACTACATTGCGCATCTATTTCCAAGCGAACTTCATCGCCATAATTACGCATGGCAAGTTCGCCTTCCACGGCCCCTAGCAAATCATCAATGGCATCATCATCCACATACAGATCACTATTCCGAGTTACCCTAAATTGATGACAGTATTTAACCGTCATCCCAGTAAATAATTCATCCACAAATTCATGGATAATAGAGGACAAAAAGACAAAGTCATGCGCTCCACAGCCCGTTTCTTCTTGGCACAGCGGGATAATTCTCGGTAAAGCTCTAGGGGCTTGTAAAATGGCACGACCGCTATTACGCCCAAAAGCATCTTTACCCGTTAAGGCAATAATAAAATTTAAACTTTTATTTAAAATGCGTGGAAAGGGATGCGCTGAATCCAGCCCGACTGGGGTTAATATGGGCTGTAATTCTTCATGGAAAATTTTCTTTAAATACTCTCGCTGCTTATCAGTCCACTGGTCTCGACGGATAAAGCGTATATCTTCGGCATCCAAAGCAGGAATCAATAATTCATGTAACACTCGATACTGTTCATCAACTAACTGATGCGCTTGCTCTGAAATCTGCTTTAATTGCTCCTCAGTCCCTAAGCCATCAGAAAAACGTGCAAACTTATCCATTTCCTGTATTTGAATCACGCTAGCTACTCTAACCTCATAAAACTCATCCAAATTTGAACAAGAAATACACAGGTAATTCAAACGTTCTAATAAAGGAATACTTTCGTCTTTTGCTTGCGCTAACACGCGATCATTAAATTCTAATAAGCTTAACTCACGGTTAAAGTATAAGGAGGGATCATCTAAACTAATTGCTTCTTCTACTACCACATTACTCTTTTCTTTTTTTTCACTCATTATGTTGTCTCTTTAGGGGCGTTCACCGAATCACTTCCGCTAAGTTATACCAAATCCATGAAGTTAAACTTTTCATATAGGATGTGCTGACGATAGGAAGCGCATCAAATGCTTAAAAGATGCGCTTCGTGCCTCAGCACATCCTATATTTTTTCCTTAACTTAATTGACGCTGTTAAAGTCATTAATTATTGGAATTGGTATAAAATTTGCCCAAAACGCGTTTTGGACTCCCGTTTGAATAGTCTTTCACCGTCTCTACAGTGTTGCAAACCCTCGCTTACCTTGTAAGCCGCCTGTATGCACGGCGATTATTTTTTGCCCTGATTTAAAAAAACCTTGCTGCATTAAAGTATAGAGCCCATAAAGCATTTTACCAGTATAGACAGGTTCTAATTGAATCTGATGTTGTTGTTCAAACTGCTGGATAAAATCGAGTAACTCTGGTTTTACTTTAGCAAAGCCGCCAAAGTGATAGTCTAATTGAATCAACCATTGCTTATTATGACAAGACTGATTATTTAATAAGTGTTGTACCTCAGCCTCTAAAAAACTCGCGCCTTTTAAGGCTGCAAAGCCTAAAATCTGCTTATCCTCTGCCGCTGCGCTCACCAATCCTGCTAAGGTTGTTGCTGTCCCACAAGGCACACACAGAGCATCATACTCTATGTTGATTTCTGCAATAATTTCAGCCACACCTTGCAAGGCAAGTACCATAGCACCGCCTTCTGGTAACCAATACTCTCCTGCTTGCATATCGAGTAAAGCATCATGCTGCTTATACTGTCTTAACTGTCGATAATCAGTGCGTGAGACAAATTCTAGCTCCATTCCCCACGCAATAAGATCTAATAAGGTAGGGCTTAATTTTGCGGGGCGTTCGCCGCGAATCTTAGCCTTCGTTTTAATGCCTAATTGCTTACCTATGTATGCTAAGGCATGTAAGTGGTTAGAATAAGCGCCTCCCATGGAAATAATCGTCTGTGCCTTTAAAGACAAGGCATGCTCTAAGATATATTTAAGCTTACGCCATTTATTGCCTGAGATAATAGGGTGTAATAAATCATCTCGCTTTAAATACAGCTCCAAGCCCTGCTCTGCCATCCAAGTTTCTTCAATCCTATCTAGTCGAGAAGTTCCTAACTGTTGCTCTAATGCAAGTAATTGCTTATTCACGATCCTAAGTAAACTCCTCAGCTTAAAATAAAACTATTTTATATAATTCATGTAGGATAGTCACAGCTAACCCAATAAAGACCCACTTTTACCTTATATAAACCGCCATGTCCGAAGAAAATATTAGCCCAGAAGAAGAAACTGAACTCATGGAAGAAGCAGCCCTTAGCCTAGAAGAAAGTACCGAACTCGCTTATGAAAAGTTAGCCCAGAATATGCCTTCTATTGGCTTTATCAGTCGCAAAAAAAGAATTAAGGCTTATATAGAGATCACTAATATTGCGGACTATATGATTAAAAATGAGGAAGTCAGTATGGAAGGTATGCTCTTTATCCTTTCTATGATGATGCGTAAATCTGCTGACTTTCAAAAAGCCGCGACTATGACGGCATTCAGCCTAGATTCTATAAAAAAAGGTGTCTTATCTCCTATAGGCTTAAATTTTAATTTAGAAATCCGTAAAAACTTAAACTTACCTAAAACTCATCATACTCAAGTGGAAAAAGAGCTTCCTGAAGAGTCTGTAGAAACAGAAAAGATGATGTAGCTATAGCGGGTCATCCTATGCTTATAGCAGGAATCTCGCTGCTTAAGCATAGGTTTCCGATCAAACTGCCCAAAACGCGTTTTGGGCTCCTGTTTGTAACACTCTCACAGAGTTCTTAACCGCGTATTTTTACTCGCGTAGCTAAAGTCTCACGGCAATTAAGTTAAGCAATAATTCAATGTTAAACAATGTGTTATAACGTAGGTTGGATAAGCTTTTTTATTGCGAAGCATTAAAAAACGTCATCCGACAGGGTAGATTATCCAGTAATGTCGGATTTCGTTATCTACGCTACGCTAGATAAGCTCATCCAACCTACGTGTAAATGATAAAACCTTAACTTAATTGCTGTAATGCACGGCATCCTAAAGTACGCGGTGCGATACCCTACTTATAAGCTTTACTTAACTCGCCAGCAACGCCTTTAATTCATCAATAAATTCTTGCTGCTGCTCAGGCTTAATCAAATCCCCATCTAAACGTGTCAGAAAAAACATATCTTCAGCACGACTGCCAATCGTGCTAATTTTTGCACTTAAAATATTAAAATTATGCTCACGAAAAAGCAAACTCACTTGCGATAAAAGCCCAGGGTGATCCGTGGTAATCAACTGCAACATATTGTATCTATTTTGCGGGTCATGATGAAAAAAGGCTTTGGTACGAATCGGAAAATGTTCGGCTTGACGTGATTGCGTCTGGCGATTTTCTTGCTGCTGACTCACCGAGGCACTCAGTTGCTGTTTAACCGTGGAACAAATATGTAACTCCCTGCGCAAATCATTAAGTGGCTCTCCTGATTGCTCTAAGACTTGAAAACTATTTAAAGCATAGCTATTTGAGGTAATAATTCTGGCATCCAGAATGGTTAAGCCTAGCTTATCCAGTGCCGCCGTCGTGCGCGCAAAAATACAATTATCTTGCTGTAAAGGTGCGTAAATAAACACTTCCGCACTACCCCGCTGATTTTGCGGGCGCAATAAAATAAGCGGCAAATCAGCCTCTTGACAACTATTAATCGCAATCGTATGCCAGATAATCTCTTCAGGGTAATGACGTAAAAAATAATCAGGGCTAACAGAGCCCCATACCTTTTCTATACTTTCAGTTGATAGCCCTTTTTTAATCAACTCTTGCTGCGCTTCTGCCTTGGTTTTAATAATCACCTCGCGCTGATTAATCGGGTTTTCTAAGCCTCGCCTTAACGCATTGACAGTCGCCACATAAAGATCTTTCAGCAAAGTGCCTTTCCATGAAGTCCATAACTTGGGATTCGTTGCGCGAATATCCGCTACCGTCAATAAATACAGGTAATTCAAATATTCGACTTTACCTACTTTTTCGGCAAATTCATGGATCACATCAGGATCACTAATATCCTTATGCTGTGCAGTAGTGGACATTTCTAGGTGATTTCTGACTAACCAGCCAATCAGTTTAGTATCATTCTCTGAGATTTTATGGTCGACACAAAACTGATGCACGATCACTTCACCTAATTCAGAATGACTGCCCTTTTTACCTTTAGCAATATCATGGAATAAACCTGCAATATATAAAACATGCGGACTCGGAATTAACATAAAAATATCGTTACAAAATGGTAATTCTTTATTATGTTTAACCAAGGCAAAACGACGTAAATTACGAATCACGAACATGGTGTGTTCATCTACCGTATAAATATGAAATAAATCATATTGCATACGCGCTACAATATTTTCAAAGCTAGGCAAATATGCCGCTAAAATACCGTAACGATTCATATCACGCAAAACATGCGTAATCCCCCGCGGCTGACGCAATATATCAATAAATAGCTGTCGTGCTAAAGGGTCTTGGCGAAATTCATCATTAATATGATGTAAATTACTGCGTATTAAACGTATCGTCGTGGCTCTAATGCCCTTTAAGGAAGGGATTTTTTGCAGTAATAAAAACATTTCTAACAAAGCACGCGGATGTGTTTGAAAGATATTCACGCTTCTTACTGCAATATAGTCCGCAATACTTTCAAACTTATCATTAATCACTTGTGGCTGATAAGCTTTACCATCATGGGGTAAACAACGTTCATTAAAGAGTTGTAATAAAGTTTCGTTATAACGCTCTAACTGCATCACAGTTTTAAAATAATGCTGCATAAACTGCTCTATGCCGACATTATTTTGCTGTTCAGTAAAACCAAACAATGCCGCTATCTCACGCTGAAAATCAAATAATAAGCGATCTTCACAACGCCCTGTTTGTAAATGTAAGGCAAAGCGAATTTTCCATAATAACTCTTGTGCGGCAAATAACTCGGCAAATTCAGCAGCGGGTAAAAACTCATACTTACTTAAATCTTTCAGGCTTGCGCAGTGATAGTGATGCTTAAATACCCATGCTAGAATTTGTAAATCTCTTAAGCCCCCTGGGCTTTCTTTAATATTCGGCTCTAGGTTATAAGCGGTATTATGATACTTCTTATAACGCTGCTCTTGCTCTTCAATTTTTGCCGCATAAAAATCAGCCGAAGACCATGTTGCTTTTTCGGCTATTTGCTTAGTTAAATCTAAACTTAAAGCTTCACAGCCAAAAAGATGACGTGACTCCATTAGGTTAGTTAAGGTGGTTTGATCTTCATCCGTCGCTTGAATACATTCAGAGGTACTGCGTACACTTAGCCCTAGTTTTAAACCTATGTCCCAAAGAAAGGTGCAAAAGTCGCCCATTTGCTGCTTATCTTCTTCAGCCGTTTGGTCATCAAATAATAATAAAATATCTATATCAGAATAAGGGAACATTTCCTTACGCCCATAACCTCCCACGGCAATTAAGGCAAAATGCTCAGGGTGACGGTGGATAAATTGCCGCCAAATTAACTGTAAAACATGATCAATAAAATTTGATTTAGCATGTAAAAAATCTAATATCGGTTTTTCAGGTGAAAAAGCAGTGATTAAATAAGTATTATGCTGCTTAATCGCTTGCTTAATGAGTTTGGCGTTATTCAGACTTTGATTGATCATTGTTATCGCTCTTCATCACGCAGGGTTAACACTTCTGAACCTGTCGCGGTTACTAAAATCGTGTGCTCCCATTGCGCTGAAAGCGAGCGATCTTTAGTGACAGCTGTCCAGCCGTCTTTTAACATTTTAATCTGCCGCTTACCAATATTAATCATAGGTTCAATAGTCAATATCATGTTTTCTTTTAGAACATCCCCCTCACCTGCTTTACCATAGTGCAAAACTTGTGGTTCTTCGTGGAATTTTGCGCCGATACCATGTCCACAAAATTCACGTACAACCGAATAGCGATTAGATTCAGCGTATTTTTGTATCGCGTGCCCAATATCTCCTAAAGCGCAACCAGGTTTTACTTGCTCTATTGCTAACATCAAACACTCTTGGGTAATCACACACAGGCGTTGCGCATGGGGTGCAACCTCACCGACATAAAACATTTTGCTAGTATCGCCATGATAGCCGTCTTTAATCACGGTAATATCCACATTAATAATATCGCCCTTCTTGAGCCTTTTATCATTCGGGATACCATGACAAATCGTATAATTTACCGAGGTACAAATAGACTTAGGAAAGCCTTTATAATTCAGTGGTGCTGGGATTGCTTGCTGCTCATCAACGATATAATCATGGCATAACTGATCAATTTCATTGGTGGTCACACCCGCTACAATATAAGGTTTAATATAGTCTAATACTTCAGCGGCGAGCTTGCCTGCTATACGCATTTTTTCGATTTCGGAATCTGTTTTAATAATAATTGACATAACGATATAATTACTTGAAGTATAAAAGAAAAATAAATTAAGCTAAAATCATTAATATGAATTTTAACAGAGTTTTCTTTGTGGCATATAGATAAATATGGTATAAAGGTAAGTTCATTGTGTGCTTTTTGCGGTGCTATTAAATAGCCCTACAAAGTATACTTAAATACTCACATCTATCGTCACGGTTAGTAGGGTGCTTGCTATTCAATAATAACGAGTTTCTAACTGGGGTAGATGGAGGCGTAACCCTTTCGGATTCGTCCGAACTATTGGAGAAAAGAATGGCCGCAGTATCAATGCGACAAATGCTAGAAGCAGGTGTTCACTTTGGACACCAAACTCGTTACTGGAACCCACAAATGGCACCTTATATTTTTGGTGCACGTAGCAAAATCCATATCATTAACTTAGAGAAAACATTACCTCTATTTAATGATGCGATTAACTATGTAGGACAAATGTCAGCAAACAAAGGTAACGTCCTGTTTGTTGGTACAAAAAAATCTGCACGTAAAGCGATTGCTGAAGAAGCAAAACGCTGTGGTATGCCTTACGTTAACCACCGTTGGTTAGGTGGAATGCTAACTAACTTTAAAACGATTAAGAAATCAATCAGTCGTTTAAAAGAACTAGAAGCAATGAAAGCAGACGGTACGATGGAAGCTCGTTTCAGCAAAAAAGAAGCATTAGGCATGGAGCGTGAGTTAATCA
>WTCM01000110.1 GCA_013138595.1 Methyloprofundus sp.
GCGGTGGCCGTGTTTTGCGTGGTGGCTCGTGGATCTACGACGGCAGGTACTGTCGTTCTGCCGTGCGTAGCAACAGCTCGCCAGCTAAGCGTTTTAACCTCACTGGTTTTCGTCTTGCCCAAGGTCATCCAGCCTAGCCAGTTATTCAGTTTGAAAATAGCGCAGTATAGCCCTGACAGCCGCGTGTCGGAGCAGCGGCAGTCTGGGCGGTTCAGTGGAATAGATAAATTTAAGCAGCAAGCTTGGCATGTACGGCTTTGCATTATTGAGTTAGGGAAAAATGTGGAAACGGGGTGAATACCTCGTCTCGCTTGCGGTACTTTTGCGGTAACATGTAAGCTTTTTTCCCAGCTCACGACTACCCCATATTATTATTGAGGAAAAAACCCATGAAATTAGCTAAAATAGTCTTATTGATGGCTTATTTATATGGCTTAGCCGCGTCTGCCGAACCTGTTGCTATCAGCCATTTTGTCAGTCAGTCATTAGATGATTGGCAACATAAATCGTTTAAAGACTATACTGATTACCGTATCGTCACGCAAAATAAACAGTCTGTGTTACAAGCCCAAAGTACGGCGGTTGCGTCTAGTTTATATAAAGAAGTGCGTATAGATTTACATAAAACGCCTTATTTAAACTGGGCTTGGCGGGTGGATAAAAAGCCTGTGATTAAGGATGAGAAGAGTAAAGCAGGGGATGATTATGCCGCTAGAATTTATTTGATTGTTAAAGGGAAATGGTTCTGGCAAACTCAAGCCTTAAATTATGTTTGGGCAAATCATAGCCCTAAAAATACTAGCTGGGAAAACCCTTTTGCGGGTGATAATGTGATGATGCTAGCAGTACGCTCAGAATCCGATAAAACTCAGCATTGGTATAGCGAAAAAAGAAATGTATTAGCTGACTTTAAACAGCAATTTGGTGATGACTTTCAGTTTATTGATGCGATTGCCATTATGACCGATACCGATAATTCAGCGGGTAGCGCATTGAGCTATTACGCTAATATTTACTTTAGTGAAGATTAAATCATGCATGATACCTTACCTTTTTTAGAGCCTAGTGACTTTCCTAATATCACTCGCGATCAAGTAGAAGTATTGCAAGTGAACTTAGGTTATTTATGTAACTTAAGTTGTTTGCATTGTCATGTGAATGCAGGGCCAACACGGGCTGAATTAATGAGTACGGACAATATTGATCAGTTAATTGCTTTATTTGCTAGCCTTCCCAATATACACACGTTAGATTTAACAGGCGGCGCGCCTGAAATGCACCCTGACTTTAAACGTCTTGTCATTGCGGCACGTCAGCAGGACATTAAAGTGATCGATCGTTGTAATTTGGTGATTTTAGAAGAGCAGGGCTATGAAGATTTAGCGCAGTTCTTATTTGATCAGCAAGTGGAAATCACGGCTTCTTTACCTTGTTACTTAGAAGATAATGTCGATGCTCAGCGGGGTAAAGGGGTGTTTGCTAGCAGTCTTAAGGCTTTAAAAAAGCTCAATGTGCTAGGTTATGGATTAGCAAATAGCCCTGCGGTTTTAAATTTAGTGTTTAACCCACAAGGTGCAGACTTACCGCCTAAGCAGCAGCCATTAGAACAAGCTTATAAAGCACATTTACAGCAGCATTATCAGTTACAATTTAATCAATTGTATGTGGTCACGAATATGCCTATTCAACGCTTTGGCAGTACGCTGATTAGTAAAGGTACGTTTAATGATTATCTGAATTTATTGAAGACGAATTATAGTGCAGAAAACTTGCTATCGGTGATGTGTAAAAATACGGTGAGTATTGATTGGCAGGGTTTTGTATATGATTGTGATTTTAATCAGATGTTAGATTTACCTTTAGGTGTTTCGCCTAAAAAGCAGCATTTTAGCGCGTTAAATTTTGCTCAATTGGAAAGTGTTGATATTGCTGTACGCGATCATTGTTATGGCTGTACTGCAGGGCAAGGCAGTAGTTGCGGTGGGTCTTTGGAAAGTATTTGAGTTATATATTGTAGGTTGGATGAGCTTATCTAGCGTAGCGTAGATAACGAAATACGACATTCTGGCGTATCAAAGATGTCGGATGACGTTTTTTTAATGCTTCGCAATAAAAAATCTTATCCAACCTACGGTGTAACACCTTTTAATCAATCGTCATTTTATAAAATAAGAAACGTTTATGTGTTTAGCCGTACCAGGTAAAATTTTAAGTATGACAGATGCAGATGCTTTAAGCCGTATGGGGCGTATTGACTTTGCAGGCGTTGTCAAAGAAGTTAGTTTAGCTTATGTGCCAGAAGCAGAAATAGGCGATTATGTGATTGTACATGCAGGCTTTGCTATTTCTGTGTTGGATCAAGAAGAGGCAAAGCAAAGCTTATTAGCTTTTGCAGAAATGGATGCTCAAGAGGATTAAGCGATGAAGTTTGTTGATGAATTTCGTGACCCGCAACGGGTCAAACAATGGGTACAGGCGATACAGGAAATCACCACCCAGCCGTGGACGATTATGGAGGTTTGTGGCGGGCAAACACATAGTATTATTAAACATGGTTTAGATCAGCTTTTACCCGAATCGATTAATTTAATTCATGGGCCGGGTTGTCCTGTTTGCGTGACTCCGATTGCTTATATTGATAAGGCATTAAGTATTGCCCAAGAAGAGGATGTGATTTTATGTTCCTTTGGCGATATGTTACGTGTGCCAGGCTCGCAAGATGATTTATTAAGCCTGAAATCACTGGGTGCTGATATACGTATTGTGTATTCTCCTTTGGATGCCTTAGTGTTAGCGGAACAAAATCCTGATAAAAAAATTGTGTTTTTTGCGGTGGGTTTTGAAACCACTGCACCCACTTGTGCAATGGCGGTTTACCAAGCCAAACAGCGCGGTCTCACCAATTTTTATATGCTCGCCTGTCATGTGCGTGTGCCACCTGTGATGCAAGCCTTATTAGATGCGCCTGATAACACCGTACAAGGCTTTTTAGGAGCAGGGCATGTCTGCAGTATTATGGGCTACCATGAATACCCGCCTATCAGTGCGCAGTATCAAATTCCCATTGTGGTGACAGGTTTTGAACCTGTGGATATTTTACAAGGCTTGTTTTTATGTATTCAGCAATTAGAGCGTGGGGAAGCCAGTGTTGAAAATCAATATAAACGCGTAGTCACTGAACAAGGTAACCTTCCTGCACAGCAATTGATGAAAGAGGTGTATCAAGTGTTGGATAGACAATGGCGGGGCTTAGGCAATATTGCGCAAAGTGGCTTTGCACTCAGTGATGAATATGCGGCTTGGAATGCAGAAATGCACTTTTCTGTTGCCGATATTCAAAGTAATGAATCTCGCGAATGCCGTAGCGGTGAAATTTTAAAAGGCTTAATTAAACCCGCGCAATGTCCTGCCTTTAATACCCGCTGTACGCCTGAACATCCCTTAGGCGCAACCATGGTTTCCTCAGAAGGAGCCTGTGCCGCTTATTACCATTACCGACGCTACCAAAATGACTGATAAAACTCTGAACTGTCCTTTACCCTTGCACTATGAGCATATTGTGATGGCACATGGGGGAGGAGGGCGTTTAATGCAGCAATTATTGGATGATTATATCCAGCCTGTGTTTAATAACCCGCTTTTAGCGGCAAAAAATGACAGCGCCGTGTTTGACGTTCCCGCTGGAAAAATGGCCTTCACTACGGACTCTTATGTGGTCAACCCCCTATTTTTTCCTGGTGGAGATATAGGCAAGTTAGCCGTTTGTGGCACGCTAAATGATTTGGCAATGAGTGGGGCAAAACCTTTATATCTAAGCTGTTCATTGATCTTAGAAGAAGGCTTTTCACTGCAAAAGCTAAAGCAAATATTAAATTCAATGCAACAAGTGGCAACAGCGGCAGGTGTCGCTATTGTGACAGGAGATACCAAAGTGGTCGAGCATGGTAAAGCCGATGGTGTGTATATTAATACTGCAGGTGTGGGAGTTTTAGAAACTGCATTAGTGATTAATGTACAAGCGATACAAGCAGGCGATGTGATTATCGTGAGTGGGGATCTAGGGCGGCATGGCTTAGCAGTGATGTTAGAGCGTGATGGCTTTGAATTTGAGCATAATATTCAAAGTGATTGTGCAGATTTATCGGGTTTAGTACAAGACTTATTGCAAGCAGGGATTGATATACATTGTATGCGTGACTTAACGCGCGGGGGCTTAGCAAGCACTTTAATTGAGTTGGCAAGTCATGCGGGGCTATGTTTTGAACTGCAACAAGCCGCTATTCCTGTGCAAGACAATGTGCGTAGTTTATGTGAAATCCTTGGCTTTGATCCCCTGTATATTGCCAATGAAGGTTGTTTTGCGCTTTGTGTGCCAGCCCATCATGCAGAAAAAACGCTAGCCTTGATGCAACAGCACCGCTTAGGCAAACAGGCGACCATTATTGGCACAGTCAAGCAAGAAGTCGAACGGGGTTATGTCAGCTTAATCAGCGAGTTTGGCATTGCACGGGTACTGGATTTATTTAGCGGTGAGCAATTACCGCGCATTTGTTAGGAAACTGTAATGTTAATGCTTATTTCACCTGCAAAGTCCTTGGATATGCAGGCTACACTCCCAGCTCTTAATACCACATCCGCTAGATTATTAGAGGATAGTCAGGTCTTGATTGAACAGTTACAACATTTCAGCCCTGAGGGTATTCAAGCTCTTATGGGCATTAGTGAAAAACTCTCTGCACTGAATTATCAACGCTTTCAAGATTGGCTTATCAGCAATCCAGCGACAGAATGCCCCGCGCTTTTTGCTTTTCGCGGCGATGTTTATCAAGGCTTAGAGGTGGATAGTTTAAACAGTGATGAGATTGACTATGCGCAGCAACATTTACGCATTTTATCAGGCTTATATGGCTTATTACGCCCACTGGATTTAATGCAAGCTTACCGTTTAGAAATGGGAACCAAATTGGAAAATGCACGCGGGGCTAATTTATATGCTTTTTGGGGCGATAAAATAAGCGCACTGATTCAGCAAGATATGCCCAAAGCAGAGAGTAATGAATTAGTTAATTTAGCCTCGAATGAGTATTTTAAAGCGGTTAAGCCTAAATTAACCGAAGCAAAAGTGATTACGCCTGTGTTTAAAGACTATAAAAACGGCAAATATAAAATTATTAGTTTTTATGCTAAAAAAGCACGTGGAATGATGGTGAATTATGCGCTTCAGCATAAAATCAGCCAAGCCGAGGAATTAAAGCAATTTAATCGTGCTGGGTATCGCTATGCGGAAGAGTTGTCGGACGATAAGCAATGGGTGTTTTTACGTGATGAGCTTACCTAAGTCGCATCCTACAGACTTTTTCAAGTGACGAAGCTAGATAAAAATCGGCTCTATGTGAAAGACAGTGGGTTATCAAATTTCAATTTTCCGCATAAAAAGTAGATCACATTGATAAAATTATCAGTATTATGGTAGTCGTTTGGCGAGTTGGACCTTGCTGTTAATTTCCTCAAGGATTCCAAAACTATTGAAGATGCTTGAAAAATGAATAAAATAAGTACAAGCTATACAGAATGAAAATCAACCTGAGTTCGACAGAAAAACTGGGCTAGAATCATGGCACAAAAAAGTTCGTAATTCCCGGGAAAGTGACCGAATTAAAACAGCAAATAATACAGCTTTAGACATTCCGTTATTTTTACCTCTACTCTTTAGTTAATTTTAATAGCAAGCTATGACAATAAAAAACTCAAAAGATATGGGCGGAGTTACTTCATTCAATCTAAAAATCCTATTACAGAGGGGTACTGAAAAGCTTATACATATTGATACAGGTATTCATGATTTTTTGGGCTATAAGATAAATGACCTCCTGAGTTCCAAGCTCCATTTCTCCAAATTGATTCATGAGGATGATCAAGATATTACTAGCGATTTATTTTCTTTAGCCTCTCAAACAGTCTCCAAAACCATTAATTTTCGGTGTAGGCAGAAAAATGGCAGGATCATCTGTTTAAAGGGCTGTTATTGCAAACAATACAATCAAGCGTCAGATACCTTAACGATACAATTGCAACTCATAGATGCTAAGTCGATAACAACAGCATTAAATGCCCACTTGTTGGAAAGTAATTTTACGGCAATGATGGATAACAGTGATGATTATATCTACTTTAAAGATCGCAACCATGTTTTTACAGGGGCAAGCCAAACATTAGTTAACTTAACTGACCCCTCTGAACACTGGAAAGATTTGTTAGGAAAAACAGATTATGATGTTTTCCCTAAAGCATATGCGGATACCTATTATCAATTAGAAAAACAAGTTTTTTCTGGAGAGCTTGAGGTTGCTCATGAAATACAGGAAATTTTAGATATTCAAGGTAACTCAGGCTGGGTTGATAATCGAAAATACCCTATAAAAGACACGAGTGGGACTATTATTGGTTTATTCGGCATTGCGCGGGATATTACAGGAAGTAAATTACTGGAGGCATCTTTACAAGAAAGTGAAGAGCGCTTTCAAACGGCTTTTATCCAAGCTCCATTAGGGATTGCCATTATTGACTCATTAACAGGAGATTTTTACGATATCAATCCCGCGTATGCAAAGATAGTAGGAAGCACTATTGAAGAATTAAAGGCTATTAATTGGATGGAAATTACTCATCCAGATGACGTACAAGAAGATATTGATAATATGGCACGGATGAATGCAGGTGAAACATCTGGATTTAATATGCAAAAACGTTATTTCTGTTCTGATGGTCGAATTGTATGGATCAATATGACTATTGCTGCTATGCAGGTTAAAGATAAAAGCAAACCTCGACATTTTTGCATGATCGAAGATATTACAAAAAGTAAGGAAATACAAATATCATTACAAGAAAGTGAACGGCGGTATGGTGATATTTTTGAAAATGCATTAACTGAAATTTTTGTTTTTGATGATGAGACTTATAAATTTATTAGGGTTAATCATGGCGCTTGTGAAAACTTAGGCTATAGCAATGAAGAGCTGACTGAGCTAACTCCCTTAGATATTAAACCAGAAATGACTCTGGAGAAATTCAATCAACTCCTTACCCCACTTCGAAATGGAGCAGAAAGCATTATTCAGTTTGAAACGATTCATCAACGAAAAGACGGTTCTCTCTATCCTACTGAAGTTCATGTACAACGCACTGACTTTTTATCATCGCCAGCCTTTGTAGCGATTATTTTAGATATTACCGAAAGGAAAATAGCAGAAAAGAAACTTCAGCTCTCTGCTAAAGTTTTCAGTGAAACAAATGAAGGTATCGCTATTACAAATGCTGAAAACATAATACTTGATGTAAACCCCTCTCTTTGTAAAATGACTGGATATACTAAAGAGGAGCTAATAGGAAAAACCCCACGTATTTTTAGCTCAGAAAAGCAAGATACCGCATTTTATGCAGCCATGTGGAAAAGCATTAATGAGCAAGGGTACTGGCAAGGCGAAGTTTGGAACCGCAAAAAAGAGGGGACCTTATACGCAGAACGGTTATCCATTTCAACAATAATAGCTGATGATGGAAAAGTCTTGCAGTATATAGGTATATTTACGGATATTACACAGAGCAAAAGACAACAAGAAACGCTGGAACAGATGGCACATTATGACGCACTGACTAAGCTACCTAACCGGGCACTTTTAGCAGATCGTTTTAAACTAGCGCTTGCTCATAGTCAGCGCCAAAAAAACTTGTTGGCTGTTTGCTTCCTTGATCTGGATAATTTTAAGTCCGTTAATGATCTTTATGGGCATGAAATTGGTGATTACTTACTTATCGAGGTCACTCACCGCATCAAAGTAGGTATCAGAGCTGAGGATACCGCTTCACGTCAAGGTGGCGATGAATTTGCACTTTTATTAGGTAATATAGAGTCCTTTTCTCAATGTGAACGCCTGTTAGCAAGGCTTATTGAGTCACTGTCTAAACCTTACTATATTCATGATCATTCGATTTTTATAGGCGCATCAGCAGGTATTACCTTATATCCCAATGATGATGCCGACTTTGATACTTTGATGAGACATGCTGATCAAGCGATGTACCAAGCGAAATTAGCTGGGCGTAATCGTTATCATTTATTTAATGCTGAACAAGACCACTTAATAGCCGAAAAACATATTGAACTTAAAGCAATAGAAAAAGCCTTGTCCAACAATGAATTTTGTTTGTATTATCAACCTAAAGTGGATATGACAACTGGAAACGTCTTTGGTGCAGAAGCATTAATTCGTTGGAATCACCCAGAAAAAGGCTTGATACTACCTCTTGAATTCTTACCTATTATTGACGCGACTAAACTAGAAATTTTAATAGGTAACTGGGTTATTAATGAAGCGTTAATACAACTTAATGACTGGCAAGAGCTAGGTATTGAAATTGAAGTCAGTATTAATATTTCTTCATACCACCTACAATCAGCTACCTTTGTTACTGACCTAGAGGCTGCGCTCGCTTTGTATCCAAAAGTAGTTTCAAAATACCTCCAGCTAGAAGTATTAGAAAGTAGTGCGCTAGGTGATCTTGAGTCTATTAGTAAAACAATGAAATCATGTATTGATGAACTGGGTATCAATCTAGCGCTAGATGATTTTGGTACAGGGTACTCTTCACTCACCCACTTAAGAAACCTCCCCGTACAAACTATCAAAATCGACCAAACCTTTATACGAGATGTGTTGGATGATCCAGATGACTATGCCATTATTGAAAGTGTCATTGGGCTTGCAAAGTCCTTTCATCGCAAAGTAATCGCTGAAGGTGTTGAAACATCGAGCCATGGATTAATGTTACTTGCTATAGGTTGTAATAATGCGCAAGGCTATAGTATTTCTCATCCTATACCCGCACTAGATTTTCCTAACTGGTTAGCGAACTACACCCCTAATCAAGAATGGATAAGTTATGCAAATAAAGCTCATACAAAAAAAGAAATAAAAATAACCATATTTAACCTTACTTTGATTCAATTTCAGAAGAATATCGAGAATAACCTACAGTCATCACCTAATAGCACGGGAAAGAAGCCAATATTAAATAGAACTCAGTGTCATTGTAGTGTGTGGATACGGCAAGCACGACAGAAACAACTTTTTGATGAAAACTGGTTAATGACGTTAAAAAAAGCACATAGTGTTATGCATGATATTGCTGATAATTTATTGAATAAATACCAGAAAGGCGACGTAACTGAAGCAAGAAGAGGCCTAAAAGATTTTCATGCGGCTATTGAGAAAATAGATTGTATTTTAAGAGAGGAGTAAGCAATTTTCTGATATTTAAAACATGAATTTCTTTTTACTCAATAATTATTTAAGCTCTTATCCTCGATGTTCCAGTTTTTTATTATTGCTTTTCTGAAATATAAAAATATAGGATGCGCTTCGTGCCTCAGCACATCCTATATCGAAAATGAGTTTTTCAAAGTATCCTGTCTTTTGTGCTAGCCCTTTCATTTATATGGCTTTACAAAATAAAGTACCCTTTCGCCAGAATGAGGTACGCGGTGCGATACCCTACAGACTACTTGCCCCGCCTAAAGTGTGTCACCATTTTTACTACAAGTGATAATGAAAATTGCCTAAGCCACAAGATTTAGTCAATGTCGCCACAATTCTATCGGTATCAGCCGTTGTTTCATTCGGTCCTCTCACATAATGCGGCATTTTATCTTTACCATAGCGATAACGTGACCAGCAGCGACCTAATTTCTCTTCGCCAAAAATAGTTTTTAACGCTTGGTAGTCTTTATGCGGGTTAAAGCCTAGATCTTTCGCATAATCCACCGCGCCTGTAATAAGCTTCTCAGCACAGGCAGGTTTTAGCT
>WTCM01000085.1 GCA_013138595.1 Methyloprofundus sp.
TACATTGCCTGCCTAAAAATTTAGAAATCTGAGATTATTTCCCTCCCCTTAAGCGGGGACAGCATCCTATTGTCAAAAATTTATGGATAAAAAGTGTCAACTACTTTTTAGATATATGAAGGATGCCTAGATTTTGAAATAAAACTTGAAAATTATAGAGGGATGTTCAGGTCTTGCAGTTTGCATTTCATTACTCTAGTTTGCGTAAAGGATGTAAATTGACAGTGATAGCTGCTTGAAAATTAGAGAAATCTTTATCACACGTCAGAATAGGCATATTGTACCGTGTTGAGACGGCACAAATAAGAAAATCAGTTGTTGACCCTTGAATACCTTTTTGTCGGCAGTTATTAAAATATTCAGCGGCTAACTCATAATCCTTTTCTTCTAATTGAATATCCTCAAAAGCTCTAAGGTGTTTTTTTAATTGTTGAAATTGCTTTTGTAATTTTATACCGCTTAAAAGTTCTTGGCGTATTGAGCCTAAAAGTTGAGCGCGAGACTCTTGAATTAATGCCGTCAATTCGTAGACGAACATATTATTTTGATCTGCATTACGTCTTAAGGCTAATGACCAAACACAGGTATCAACAATAACATTCATTTTATGGCTCTTTGTTGTTTATAGTCGTAATCTTTATCGTAGTCTATTGTATTAAAAAGATTAATAATTTTAAGTTGTCTTCTTTTTTGAATATATTCTTGTAAAGCTTCTATTACAACGGCTTGCTGAGTGCTGTGTTGACTGATCGCTTGTGCTTCATTTATCAGTTGATCATCAATAGTGAGGTTGCTAAGCATTATTTTTTTCCTTGTTTATTCAGGTTTTTTGGTCTTAGAAAGTAAATTAACTATACATGATTAAAGCCTTAAGAACTAAAGGAACTAAAGAGTCAAGTCTTGCACTTTGCAACAAAAAAACTAAAAGCCACCCAAAACTCGTTTTGGACTCCGTATTGATACATTTTCTAATGCACTTCCACAGACTTATTCATATAACATACGTGACTCTTAAAAAGGAAACCAAAGAAACCAAAAAGAAACCAAAGGGGTCAGCTTCGATTGAAACCAAAGGGGTCAGCTTCGATTGGAAACCAAAGGGGTCAGCTTCGATTGAAAAACCATAATCGAGTAAATATTTTGAAAATAACAGCTATCACAGTCATTATTTATTTGAATTACGCCACACTGAGATACTCGCTATTTTCAGAGTGAATCAAATCGCCTTCGCGTTGTAGTACAAAATAACCACGTTCTAGGGCTTCTTTTTTGGTATTATCGTTGACAAAAAAACTAGCGATAGCACCGTAAAGCTTGTAGTCTTGATAAATAGGAAATAGCTTTTTAAAGTTATTGATTTTACGTTCTAACTTTTTTAAATCATTCGTATGCGCTTTATATTTAACTTCTACCACCGCAATCGCATTGCCATTGCTCAAGAATAAATCATACTCCTCTTGTATCTTCCCTCTATGTTTTTCCATGTTACGGGTAATATCATCAAACTGGATGTTACCTAGGCGGGTATCTTTGATTAAGCCATTATAAAAAAATTCTTCTGCCACATCACCTTGGTTATTAGTCACACTCCCTAACCTAAGACCTATACGCTCAAGCTTTTCATCAGTGCGTTTCATTTGCTCATCGGTACGATTCATTTTCTCATCGGTTTTTTTTGACTCTACCGCCAAGTTAGCAACCAATGCTTTTAACTCATCACCCGTGCGCTTCATGTGTTCATCGGTGAGTTTCATTTGCTCACTGGTGAGCTTCATTTGCTCGTCGGTTTTTTTTGACTCTACCGCCAAGCTAGCAACCAGTGCTTTTAATTCATCATCTGTCATATATCTGCCCTATATCGTATCTTTTCGTCCATTATACCAATAAAAACGGGTGTACTGAGCATGAAGTAGTGACTGCCTGCTTGATCTAAATGCAATCAATGGGCTTAAAATGACCTCTATAACAGCCATTATTTATTTGAATTATGCCACGTTTAGAAACTGGCTATTTTCAGAGTTATCTGTGTCACTATCTGAGGCTAAAAAGTATTTAGAGGGGAAATTAACGTTAAAAACAGTTCAAATTGAAAGTAAAGAGGATTTTAGTATTCTACCTAGTGAAATAATAAATATTCGTCAACAATTCAATATGTCACGCGGGCTGTTTGCAAGGTGTTTACATACGTCCTCAAGAACGTTAGAAAATTAGGAGCAAGGTCGAAGCAGTCCAAATGGACAGGCAATTACTCTTTTACGCTTAGTACAAAATCACCCAGAAACTTTGTCACAAATAGCCGCACTTTAAAAAAGGATTAGGTACTATGAAAAATACATGGCAACTTCAAGATGCAAAAAGTAAATTTAGCCAATTGGTTGAAAATGCAATATCAACTGAACCTCAATTTGTTACAAAACATGGGCATAATGCGGTCGTTATTCTTTCATTCGAAGACTATAAAAAAAATTACAAAACCTAAAGTAGATTTATTAACCTTTTTAAGAAATTCTCCATTGACGGAAGTTGATCTTGATAAACCCCATCCAGATAGAAACTCGTCATTCCCGAAGTTTGTTGATCGGGAATCCATGTTGAGCATAGATTCCTGCTAACAACACGCAGGAATGACGTTTTTTTTCATAAGCCTAACTGGAATATCCCGTTTTTACTGAAAATTAGGATATTTAAAATTACGACTTCCAAAGTGATTGGGGTTTATATCAAGAAATGCTGAATTGCCAAGAGATGCTGAGTGATGAAATACCTTTTAGATACCTGTGTAATATCTAAAGTCATAAAACCTCGAGCAGACAGTAATGTAATTTCATGGATGCAAAATCAAGATGAAGAAAATTTGGCTACCTATTTAACACAGGACAAGCATCAGACAACTTCATTACAACTGATTTTCTAGTGTATTTTTCCGTAAAAAACAAACCGTGACAATTCTTACTGCCTATGGGCACGCCCCTTCTTGATAACCAATCATCTCTGCATGACTACATGCCGTACAATCACTGGAATAGGTTGCAAACTTTCCTGCTTCATCCATTGCGCAAACAGGCTTATAAATCATGGTACACATCGGCGACCTTTCTATAGGACAGTCAATTAAATTACCTGGTTTGACGATCTTAGAACCCGCCTCTGGTACTGTTTGACACGCCGTTAAAAAAACCACGATAACACTTAAAATAGAGATAACTCGCATAATATTTTCCTAGTTTATAAAGGGGAAACTTTGATGATTGCGCCAAATTTAGGATGATCTAAATAATGCACTTCTTTTAATAAGACGCGACGCTTTTCTTTGAGACGATAACTCATCTCTCCTGAATTAAATTCCAAATCTGCAAGCACATGCAGTAACTCACCCCGCTGTAGTTTTATCCAGCCTTTTAATGGCTTGCCAACAACTGAGACATCAATAGGAAAACTGGTTCTACCACCACTCACCGCAATACGCCACGACTGATAATAAAAAGGACGCATCCCTTTTGCATTTTTTAAATTATTAACAATATATTGCAGGCTCTTGCTCCCTTTTGCCACTTGCGCATAACGAGCAGCCACGGGAACTTCTTCGGCAACAAAGAGTTCTGAATTAGGTGCTTGTTGCTGAAAAGCAATCAACTCTACTTTATAACTACGCGCTTCAGCAAAGCCTAAATGACTCAAGCAAAAAAGTAGTAAAGCAAACTGACTGTACCCACGATAACTCATAAATCATCTTCCGTTAATTGTGCTAATAATTGACTAATAAACTCGACCTTTTCTTCAGTCGAATCGAAATTTTGACTAAAACGCAATTTATCGCCTCCTTCAAATTTGTATACCTGTGCTTGGGTTTGGATCAGCGTTAAAAGTTGCTGCATATTTAATTTAGGCGTTGCATTAAATAAAATGCGCCCCCCTTCTTGATAAGCATCAATTTTTTTAATGCCTATTCTAGCGGCTAGCTGCTTTAATTCTGTCACAGAAAATAACACTTTGACCTGCTCAGGTAATAAACCAAAACGGTCGATCATTTCTATCTGTAAGTCACGCAATTCCTCTTTAGTATCACTGCTAGCAATACGCTTATATAACACTAAACGCGCATGTATATCAGGTAAATAATCTTCTGGAATTAAAGCGGCGGCTTGTAAATCGACTTCTGTGCCATTATCTAAAGGCGCATTAAGTTCAGGTTGATTACCTGATTTTAAGGCATTCACCGCACGATCTAATAATTCCGTATAAAGTGTAAAGCCTATTTCCTGAATCTGCCCGCTTTGCCCATCGCCTAATAACTCCCCTGCACCGCGTATTTCCATATCATGTGAAGATAACAAAAAACCAGCGCCAAGTTCGCCTGAGGTTTCGACGGCTTCTAAGCGCTTGACAGCATCTTTGCTCATCAATTTTTTCGGCGGGGTAATTAAATAAGCATACGCGCGATGATGCGAACGCCCTACTCTGCCACGTAATTGATGCAATTGCGCTAAACCCAATTTATCCGCACGGTTAATAATAATCGTGTTTGCCGTGGGTATATCAATACCGCTTTCGATAATCGTGGTACTTAAGAGCACATTAAAGCGTTGATGATAGAAATCTAACATAATCCGCTCTAATTCCCGCTCTGGCATCTGCCCGTGAGCAATTTCTACCCGCGCTTCAGGCACTAAGGCTTCTAATTCACGCGCCATTTTATCCATTGATTTGACATCATTATGCAGAAAGTACATTTGCCCACCGCGTTTAATCTCACGCTGACATGCCTCTTTGACTAAGGAGTCTATCCATTCCGAAATAAACGTTCTAATCGCATGGCGATTCGGTGGCGGTGTGGCAATAATCGAGACATCACGCAAACCTGCCATTGCCATATTTAAAGTACGTGGAATCGGGGTTGCCGTCAGTGTTAATAAATCGACTTCTTGACGTACCGCTTTAAAATGTTCTTTTTGACGCACACCAAAACGATGCTCTTCATCAATAATCACTAAACCTAATTCTTGATACTTAATCTCTTTAGACAGTAATTTATGCGTGCCAATCACCACGTCCACTTTACCTGCCGCTAGATCAGCAATAATCGCTTTTTGTTGTTTAGGCGTGATAAATCGCGATAACACCTCGACACGAAAAGGCCAGTCAGCAAAGCGGTCACGAAAATTTTGATAATGCTGTTGCGCTAATAAAGTGGTAGGCACTAAAACAGCCACTTGCCTGCTGCTTTGTAAAGCAATAAACGCGGCACGCATCGCCACTTCGGTTTTACCAAAACCGACATCGCCACAAACCACTCGATCCATCGGCTTATCTGAGACCATATCTTCAATAATGGTATCAATCGCCGTTTGCTGGTCGGGCGTTTCTTCAAAAGGGAAGGCATCAGCAAAGGCAAGATATTCACTGGAGTCATAGACAAAGGCATGACCTTTTTTCAAAGCACGTTTTGCATGTATATCTAACAGCTCAACTGCGACATCATGAATTTTCTCAAGTGCCTTCTTCTTCGCCTTACTCCATTGATCACCGCCCAATCGATGCAAAGGCACGGTTTCTGAATTCACCCCCGTATATCGCCCAATGACATTTAAAGCAGAGACAGGCACATACAGCTTATCTTCATTGGCATATTCTAAGGTTAAAAATTCAGCATCAATCTCGCCAAACCTTAACACCTGCAAACCCAAATAACGCCCTACGCCATGTTCTTGATGCACAACGGGCGCACCGACTGTCAGTTCATTTAGGTTATTCACCATATTTTCTAACTGACGTGCGGCGGATTTTTTGCGTCTACGTCGTTGTTGTGCTTTATCACCTGATAATTGGCTTTCGGTAATAATCGCTAAGTCTGACTGCTGTAAATACAAGCTATGATCTAAACCCGCTACGGTAATACAAGGCGAGTCTTTCAGTTGCAAAAATTGCTGCCAATTGCCCACTTGTTTAAGAGTGATTTTATAACCCCGCAATTGTTCAATTAAGGCTTCTCTATGCCCTGCGGTTTCAGCCACAAACAATACTCGGCTGTCACTATTGGCGATAAACGCTTTTAAACGGCTGGCGGGTTCTTTTAAACGATGGTCAATCATCACTTCTGGTAAAGCAATACTTCCTGCATCCCATGCGTCTTCTGTACTTGCTGGGTTTAATTCCGCCGATCTTAATTGTATATGGCGAAATTGTTCGATATGCTTGCCAAATTCATCCGCTTGCAAATACAACTTTTCAGCGGCTAAAAGTGGGCGTTCAAGATCATATTTACGTTGCTGAAAGCGTTCATCCACTTCTGCAATAAACTGCTCTGCGGCTTGCTCTACGCTTTCAGTTAAAACAAACGCAGTTGTCGGTGGGAGATAATCAAATAAAGTCTCTGTTGTATCAACAAATAAGGGCAAATAAGCTTCAATTCCACTAGGTGTAATACCTTTGCTGACATCTTGATATAAGGTATTTTGCTGATAGTTATCTGGAAACGCCTCACGAAAGGCGAGCCGAAAGTGATTAATTGCATCATCACTAAAAGGAAATTCCCGCGCGGGGAATAGCTGAATCGTCTCTACTTTTTCAATAGAAAGCTGTGTTTCAGGATCAAAGGTTCTAATTGATTCAACTTCTTCATCAAATACTTCAATCCGAAATGGATATTGACTGCCCATAGGAAACAAATCAACAATCGAGCCGCGTACCGCGAATTCAGCATGTTGTACCACTTGTGAAACGCACTGATACCCTACCGCTTCCAATTTAAGTCGATTTAACTCTAAATTAAAGGTACTGCCTATATTGATAGCAAAGCTATTTGCCAAAATATGTTCTCTAGGGGCAAGACGTTGCATCAAGCTAGACACGGATAACACTAATGCGCCACGCGTCACTTCAGGAAGTTTAGCTAAGGCTTTTAAGCGTTCGGAAACAATTTCAGGCAGTGGAGAAAAAACATCATAAGGCAACACTTCCCAATCAGGAAAGTGCAAAATAGGATATTCATCTTGCAGAAAAAAAGACAGTTCATGTTCCAAGCGTGCCGCTGTTTGGCTGTCAGGCGTTAAGACAACAAATAAGCGATCTTCATTTTGTATGGCGGTCGCAATGGCAAAAGAGTCTGCACAACCTGTTAAGCCTGTCCAAACGACAGGTTTTTTTATTTTATGCGGAACTTTCGGCTGAGCAATGACGTGAGTGTCTGACATGGTAAAACAGTGTTGAGGTAATTGTCCTTATAAAGCGTGGTATTTTATCAGGGAAAACCTTAGGCTGGGGAAAATACGCCCAAAACGCATAGTGAGCTCCCCTTTACAAACACTTTTAAGGGCTACGAATTTAACATGGGGCGGATAGAGTACAATAGCTTCAGCGATTGTTGTATCGACGATAGCTAAAGCTATCAGCTCCATCTTAAATGCGTAACCCTAAACTTATATTAAACCTTCTTAAACTTTCTTAAGCCAACTAAACCAAGCAACATAAGCCCTAGAGTTTCAGGCTCTGGAACAGGTGTTGGTGGGTCTATAGGAGGATCTACAACTTCATTAGGGGGTATCACGATTTCAGGGCATATTGGCGCTCCGTCTACACCACACACATCCTCTGCACTAAAGGTTCCACTCAAAAAAACAGATTCCTGACCATTAGATAAAGCATTCAAGCTCATATTCATCAAGATTAAATCATCATCAGCAAAGTCGTAAACATTAATACCTGTCAAGACAATATAATCTGCAAAACCTGCGCCTTGAGAACTTAAAGGCATATTTTTAGCAACATTATGCCCTTCTCCATCTAGCCCACTAAGAACAGTCCCAGCATAAAAGTCGGTTAAATCCAAACTACTTAATAAGGTACCACCCGTATAAATTTGATTAATCGCATCTTGTTCGTCTGACTGAACATCGGTTGTTAAAGGGTCTGGCTGTGGGTTCGCTCCTGACTCTACAAAGGTAGGGTTGAGGATAATATCTAAACGACTAAAATAATTTGTGTTCCCTGGTCCCACTCCCGCTTCGTTGAGGTCAAGAGAAATCATCATTTCTCCACTATCTCCCCCGAAATTTAAAGTAAAAAAATCTTTTAGTTTTTTACCTGACGTAAAATAGCTTTCTTCCCAGTGCCCGTCATCTCCACCCGCAACATTACCTAAGCCACCATTACCATCATCAAAATTTAAGCCGCTACCAGAGTCAGCATTATCATTAACACCTTGGGTAAAAAGCAAAATATCTAAAGCTCCATTTCCTGAGCCTACTGTTCCTGGAGTGGTCTGCTGAATACGGTCGCTAGTAATCAGCGTCGCATTTGCGAGAGGAACACAACAAAGACTAACAAGTGCAACACTTGCTAGATTGTGCAAAATTTTCATAGTCATACCTTATAGTTTTTCAAAGATCAAAGTCACTGCCTCTCGTTAAAAAATAAATACTTGAATTTGTTTTTATTAAGATTTAAGTGCATATTACTCATAAGATTTTTTAAATTTTAAAAAAACCTAACGCTCAATTTTCCAGTATTTAATACAACCCTGTCAATATAAAATAGCGAACAAACCTTTATTGATAGTTGCTTATAAACCAATAAACCCTATACTTACTACTGTAATTTAAACTAAAAGCATTCGCTCAAAAAATTCTGCTTCAATAAAAAATTGAAATGTTAAAATAACATAATACTTTGCTATATTTTTCAAAAGCCATTGAGTCAAATTAATACTTAATTGCCAAGCTTAACACACTACATTATCGCTCCTAAGTCAGTAAACATCCCTTTATGCAGCCACATAAAATAGAAAAAGAACGCCGCAAATATAACCAATGGGTTGCTAGCGAATCACTGGAAGATTATGCGCTACGCTATACGCCAGCGAGTTATCGTCAATGGTCACCTTTGTTGATTGCCAATACTGCGATTGGCAGTATTTCCTTTCTTGCTTTAGAGGCTATTGGTGGTGTTTTATTGCTTAAATATGGTTTCTGTAATGCCGCCTGGGCGATTGCCTTTGCTTCTTTGATTATCTTTCTTTGCAGCGCCCCGATTACCTATTATTGCGCTCGCTATAATATAGATATAGATTTATTAACCCGCAGTGCAGGCTTTGGCTATGTGGGGTCTACTGTTACCTCACTGATTTATGCCTGTTTTTGCTTTATCTTTTTTGCCCTAGAAGCCGCCATTATGGCGCAAGCTTTCAAGCTGTATTTTGAATTGCCCCTGTATCTTGGTTATATTGTCTGCTCTTTAGTGATTATTCCCCTCGCCTTTTACGGGGTTACGCTGATTAATAAGTTACATTTTTGGACTCAGCCTATCTGGCTAATCTTAATGATTGCACCTTTTTATGCCGTCTTAATGCATGAACCTAGAGCCTTAGATTTTATGATGCAGTATACCGGGGAACTCTCTGATAGCAATCAATTTGACCCCTATTATTTTGGTATAGCAACAGGTATTTCATTAGCCTTAATTGCGCAAATCGGTGAGCAAGTGGATTATTTACGCTTTATGCCTGATAAACAGCCCAGCAATCAATATAAATGGTGGTTTGCTGTGATTGTTGCTGGGCCAGGCTGGGTTATCTTAGGCTTTCTTAAGCAAATGGGTGGGGTGCTACTCGCCTCTTTAGCGGTATTAACAGGTCTAGCCGTGGTTGAAGCAAAAGAGCCTGTACAGATGTATCATATTGCTTACACTTACATTTTTGACAATCAGCAAATAGCGGTCTCTTTGGTGATGATTTTTGTGGTGATTTCGCAAATAAAAATTAATGTCACCAATGCCTATGCAGGCTCCTTAGCATGGTCAAATTTCTTCTCTAGGGTGACACACTCACACCCAGGGCGTGTGGTATGGATGGTGTTTAATATTGCCATTGCTTTAATGCTAATGGAAATGGGCGTATTTAATGCCTTAGAAAAAATATTAGGGCTGTATTCTAATATTGCTATTGCGTGGATAGGCGCTATTGTGGCTGATTTAGTGATTAATAAGCCTTTAAAACTCAGCCCACCGATGGTGGAATTTAAGCGCGCTCATCTATACAACTTTAACCCCGTAGGCTTTGCCAGTATGCTGATTGCCTCACTGCTGTCTATTGCTGCGTTTACAGGACTGTTTGGTCTTTATGCACAAGCCTATTCAGCTTTATTAGCGCTGATTATTAGCTTGCTTTTATCGCCCCTGATTGCATGGCTGACCAAAGGGAAATATTATATTGCCCGTCCTAATGAACATTATTCACATAGCGATAAAACTGAAATCTGTGGAGTCTGTGAACAACAATATGCACAAGCTGATTTTGCTTATTGTAGCTTTCATAGCACCCCTATTTGCTCATTATGCTGCACCCTAGACTCTAGTTGCCATGATAGCTGCAAGCCTAAAACCCGTTCTTTTTATCAAAATATCAGCACGCATCTTTTAGGCATATTATTTCAGCATAAAACCTCAGAGAGTACCAATCAACGTATTGCTCACTTTTTATTAATTTGGGGATCGATGCTAACACTGATTGCAATCACCTTATGGCTGATTTTTTCTTTACAGACTGTCGATAAGATCAGTACCCAGACTTTAGTGCTAAGTTTTCAGTCACTCTTTTTTGCCTTAGCTTTTTTTAGCAGTATCGCCGCATGGTGGGTGGTTTTAATTCATGAAAGTCGCGAGCTTGCTGAATTAGAACTACAAGATCAAAATGAAATTTTAATATCAGAGATTAAAGAAAGAAATACCGCCGAAAAGCAAGCGACTGAACTAGCAAATGAATTTCAGCAACAAACACGCATACTGCAAGCAAACTACAAAGAACTCAGCGCCACACACCAACAACTCACAGAAAGTGAGCTACGCTTTAAAGAATTAATCCAAGTCCAGTCGGCTATTTTTTGGCGTGTCGACCTGACTAATTTTCGTTTTAGCTTTGTCAGTAAACAGGCTGAACTTTTATTGGGTTATGCGCATAAAAACTGGCTAGCAGTTGGTTTTTGGGTCAAGCATTTAGCCCCCGACGATAAAGACTGGGTTTTAAAATATTGCCGTGATGAAATTCAAGCCTTAAGAAACCATGAATTTGAATGCCGTATGATTGCGGCTAATGGGCAAACACTCTGGTTCCGTAATGTAGTTAATTTAGTCATCAAAAAAGGCAAGGTCACTGAGCTTATCGGGTTTATGATTGATATTACCCAAAATAAACAAGATCGTGAGCGTATTCAATATTTAAGTGATCTTTACGCCAGCTTAGGCGAAATTAACCACGCCATTGTACACATAGACAATGAACAAGAGCTTTTTGATGAAAGCTGCCGTATTACGGTCAAATTTCGCAGTTTAAGTATGGCCTGGATTGGGGTCAAACGTGAGAGTGATCATTGTATTATTCCTATCGCCAGTGCAGGCGAGCACCTAGACTATTTAGACGGTTTAAATATCTCTAGCGATGCCACAGTGCCTGAAGGTAGAGGACCAACAGGTACTGCTTACCGCCAACAACATGTGGTCACAGCCAACCAGTTATTATCCGCAAAAAATATGTCTCCTTGGCAGACAAAATTACAAGTGTCACATTGGGCGGCTAGCTACGCGATTCCTATTTTACGTGACAAACAATCCTTTGCCGTGCTAAATGTCTACTCAAGCATAGAAAATTACTTTTCGGCAGAAGTCATTCAATTATTAACCGAGTTAGGCAACGATTTAACTTTTGCACTGGATGCAATGGATAGAGAAACGGCTAGATGCAAAGCTGAAAAGGAATTAGAGCTTTCGGCAAGAGTCTTTGCACAAAGCCAAGAAGCCATTGTCATTTGTGATCCCTATAACCAAATTATTTCCGTCAATGCTGCCTTTACTCAAATTACGGGCTACTCAGCAGAAGAGGCAATCGGTAAAAATCCTAATATGTTATCCTCAGGGCGGCAAGGCAGAGAATTTTATCAAGCCATGTGGCAAGAAATAACTCAGGCTGGTTATTGGCAAGGGGAAATTTGGAATCGACGTAAAAATGGCGAAATATTCCCTGAATGGATGACCATTAGTGTGGTCAAAAACCAGCAAAATGAAACACTTAATTATATTGCGATTTTTTCTGATATTTCGCAACATAAAGAAACAGAAGCGAAAATTGAACATATGGCGCACTATGACCCACTCACGGATTTGCCTAACCGAACCTTATTAAAAGCCCATGTAGACCATGAACTCATCGTCGCAAAGCAGCATAATACGCAGTTTGCTTTATTATTTTTAGATTTAGATCATTTTAAAAATATTAATGACTCCTTAGGGCATTCAATTGGCGATAAACTCTTAATAGACATTGCCCAGCGCCTAAAATCTGTCATTAAGGAAGAAGATACCGTTTCTCGACTAGGCGGTGATGAGTTCAATATTTTCTTACCCAATATTGACTTTAAAGCCGCGGCTATTGTTGCCGAAAGAATTATAAACAGTATGTCAGAAGCTATTTATATAGAAAATAATAAGCTACATATTAGCGCGTCTGTGGGCATTAGTTTATTTCCTGATAATGGGCAAGACTACGAAACTTTATATAAAAATGCAGATACCGCTCTGTATCAGGCAAAAGAAAATGGGCGCAATCAATATCAATTTTTCACGCCAGAAATGCAAGTATTAACCATGCGTCGCATGGAGATTGAAAACCATTTACGTCATGCCATCCTCAATGACGAATTTTTCTTATTTTATCAAGCTCAAGTTGATGCTAAAACAAAAAAAATCATCGGTGCAGAAGCCTTATTACGTTGGCGACATCCAGAATGGGGGCTGGTCTCACCCGCAGAATTCATCCCCATTGCAGAAGATACAGGCTTAATTATTACGATTGGTGACTGGGTTTTAGAACAGGCCATTGAACAAACTAAACAATGGCATGAAGCAGGTTACCCAATTTGTATTGCTATTAACCTATCTATGGCGCAATTTAATGAAAAAGTGTTATTTCAAAAAGTTAAATATACCTTAGAGCACGCTCAGTTAGAGCCTCACTTTTTAGAATTAGAGCTAACTGAAAGTATTGCCATGAAAAATGCAGAGGTTGCGATTAAAATCACCCAACATTTAGCGGATCTTGGCGTGCAATTATCCATTGATGACTTTGGTACAGGTTACTCTTCACTCAGTTATTTACAGCGTTTTGCCTTACATAAACTAAAAATTGACCAATCTTTTAGTTTAAATATGGTAGAAAACAAGGAAACAGACAATATTGTCAATGCGATTATTGGCTTAGCTAAAAGTTTAAATCTTAAAACGATTGCGGAAGGCGTAGAAACACAAGAGCAGCTAGAACTTTTTGTTGAAAAAGGCTGTGATGAAATACAAGGCTATTACTTTAGCCGACCGATTCCTGCGGCTGAGTTTACCGAGCTTTTAAAAGTGGGGGTTGGGGAGATTTATACCAACCCCAATAATTAATGACTTTAACACCGTCACTCCCGAAGTCTACCCAGGCAAGCGTCATGGCAATTAAGTTAAGAAAAAATTCAATATTAAACAATGCATTACGCAGTAGTCTGAATAATATTTTTTATTGCGCAGCATTAAAAAACGTCATCCGACAGCATTGACACGCCAGAATGTCGGATTTCGTTATCTGCGCTACGCTAGATAAGCTCATCCAACCTACGTGTCATACATTGATTATAAATTGACAAAACCTTACGTTTATTTTTTGTATGCAATAAACCATTGGCTTTTATTCAAGCACTAAACGTTTGAAACGGGGCGAATGCCGCGTCTCGC
>WTCM01000011.1 GCA_013138595.1 Methyloprofundus sp.
TCGACCTAGGTTAAGTATTCACTGCTTTGCTTTAGCATTACTTGGATAAAATCACATTGAAAGCCTTATCTATCAAAAATTTAAAGAAAACCTATAAAGGTGGCTTAGTCGCCATTAAGGGCATAGATCTAGAAGTAGAAGAGGGAGATTTTTTCGCCTTATTAGGCCCGAATGGAGCCGGTAAATCGACCACCATCGGCATTATTAGCTCACTCGTTAATGCCAGCAGTGGTGAAATACGTATTTTCGATGCGGATTTAAAACTCAATAAGCAACTCGCGAAAAGTTATATCGGCTTAGTGCCGCAGGAAATAAACTTTAATCAGTTTGAAACGGCACGTAATATTGTCATGAATCAAGCAGGCTATTACGGGATGCCACGCAAAGAAGCGCTAAAACATACCGAACGCTGTCTTAAATTAATGCACTTATGGGAGCAACGTAATACCGTTTCTCGGCGCTTATCAGGCGGGATGAAACGTCGCGTGATGATCGCGCGTGCTTTAGTACATCAACCGCGTTTATTAATTTTAGATGAACCTACCGCAGGGGTGGATATAGAAATTCGTCGCTCTATGTGGGAGACATTGAGCAAGATTAACCAACAAGGCACAACGATTATTCTGACCACACATTACCTAGAAGAGGCTGAAAGCCTGTGTCGAAATATTGCCATTATTAATCATGGGGAAATCGTTGAAAATACCGATATGCAAAGCTTGTTAGCGCGCTTAAATGAAGAGCAATTTATTTGTGATATTAAGCAGCCATTAAAACAAGCACCCAAGATCAAAGGCTATCAGCTGAGTTTATTAAATCCACAGCAACTCAGTGTTTCTGTCTCTAAAGAACAAGGTTTAAACGCATTATTTCAAGGTCTATCTGAGCAAGGGATTGAGGTTTTAAGTCTAAAAAATAAGTCCAACCGTTTAGAGCAATTGTTTTTAGATTTGGTAGGCTCTAGCACTGACGCTTAACAGCTTAATATTTGCGTCTATAAGGTAAAGCATTTACTGTTCCGTGGGCTACGGATTTAACATGGTACACGGAGTATAGCGGCATTATTCGTAGCTGCGGTCTTAGCCGCACAGTGCAGATAAATCTGCACTTACATGGCTATTATGTCCCGTGATAAGTGGGCAGCCTTAAGTGAGCACTCACACGTTGCGTTTAATAATATGCCTATAAACAAGACTTAATAAAAGCGGAAGTGACGGTATCCATAGTGGCAATATGTTGCACATACCATTTAGGCCAAACTTCTCTGACATAATGGCTTAAGCTTTCAATCTCTGCTGTCGCTTGCCATGCGGCAATCACTTCTTCTAAGCCTTGCAATGCCCCTACATGCTCACCATGGTGACAATGAAACGCAGGAAAACTATGTGTTTCCATTAAGTTATTTTCTCGCTCAAAATGTGCCTTAGTGTGTGCTAGCCACTGTGTGCACAGTTCAGTTATGTTAACGGTATTATTTTCTGCAATTGCGCTACTGAGATGATTAACAATCTCTAGCTCTTCTCTATGTACTTCATTCATTGCATCCATTGCAACAAGAGGGATTTGTGTGGGATCTAATACTTTATTGTTTTCCATAATCGGGGAATCTCAGCTTAAACCCACGCTAAACGTAGATTAGGTTAAATTTACAGCCGGGCTGGCATATTAGGAGTCCAAAACGCGTTTTGGATTCCAGTACGATACAGTTTCTGAGGAGGCATTAGTTTTGTCGCCTAGAGCAACACTTCCATACCTTCTTGCGCAACCACTAACTCAAACTCTAACTCTGGGTTATTATTTAATAATTCAGCATAAATAGCATCTAAATCGGCATCGGTACGTATAGGGTCATGATGGGTTAAAAATAAGCGTTTAACTTGAGCTTGTCTTGCCAGTTTAATCGCCGCATTATAAGTGCCATGCCCCCAATGCTTTTTAGTCAAATATTCTTGATCGGTATAAGAACTATCAATAATTAAAGCATCGACTCCCTGTATTTGCGCAATAAACTGTTCTAACTGTTGGTCAATTTGCTGTTGATAATGATCATAATCTTTATCGGTGATCGCACAAGGGTTAATGGGAGTTTCATAGTCTCCAGTGAAAAACAGTTTTTTACCATCACAATGTACCAAGTAACCAAAATTGACCACGGGGTGATTAAGTAGGATAGGGGTAATGTTTGCACTCGCAATATTAAATTGCCGGCCCGCACTCACCGTCTTATAGCTAATATCCGCTTTTAATTCACTTTCTTCAATAGGGAAAAAAGAGTGCTGCATTTGCACTTTTAAAGTACGATCTATACCCTCCCCCGTTTTGAGGTCTTGTCCGCCATAAATACTAATTTTATTGTCGGGTAAGTACAGGGGTCTACAAAAAGGCAGCCCTAGAATATGATCCCAATGCGTATGCGTAATCAGGATATGCGCATCAATGGGCATTTGCAGCAATAGCTCTTGGCTAAGTGGAAACATACCACTGCCCGCATCTAAAATAATCAGCTGATCATCTGCCGTTCTTATTTCTATGCAAGTGGTATTACCGCCATATTTATTTGTATCAGGACCGGGTGTAGGAATAGATCCACGCACGCCCCAAAATTTAAATTTCACCTGATAGTTCTCCAATGTCGGCTAGCAGAAAGAGGCTTTTCTTAAAATACAAGAGACGATCCCTTAATTTTAGTGTGCTTCATCCCAATTGATTCCCATGCCAATATCCACTAATAAAGGCACATCCAGAGTCGCGGCATCTTGCATTAGCTTGCGTATCATTACACTATACTCTTCAAGTTTCGTTTCTGCGACTTCAAAGACCAATTCATCATGTACTTGCATAATCATTTTCGCCTCAATTGCTTCGGCTTGCAGCCATTGATCCGTGGCAATCATCGCTAGCTTAATAATATCCGCTGCACTGCCCTGCATCGGTGCATTAATCGCGGTGCGCTCTGCATATTGTCTTCTTGCGGCATTTTTAGAATGTATTTCTGGCAAGTATAAGCGCCTGCCCCATAAGGTTTCAACATATCCTTGTTGTTTTGCTAATTCGCGGGTTTCATCCATATAGTTTTTCACCCCAGGATAACGACTAAAGTATAAGTCGATATACTCTTGTGCTTGACCGCGCCCTATGCCTAATTGTTTCGCTAAACCAAAGGCCGACATGCCATAAATTAAGCCGAAGTTAATCGCTTTCGCTGAGCGACGTAAATCAGTGGTCACTTGATCCACATTCACACCGAAAACTTCAGCCGCTGTCGCTTTATGTATATCTTCACCTTTAGAAAAGGCCTCTAACAAACCTGTATCTGCAGATAAATGCGCCATAATCCGCAATTCAATTTGCGAATAATCCGCCGCCATAATTTTATAGCCTTCAGGGGCTATAAAGGCCTGCCGAATGCGTCGCCCTTCAGCACTACGTACAGGAATATTCTGCAAATTAGGATTAGAAGATGACAAACGCCCCGTCGCCGCAACGGCTTGATGATACGAGGTATGTACTCGCCCGGTTTTATTACTGATTTGTAAAGGCAATTTATCCGTGTAAGTAGATTTTAATTTACTCATACTGCGATGCTTTAAAATCAACTCAGGCAAAGGGTAATCTTCTGCTAGTTCTTGCAACACAGATTCTGCTGTAGACGGTTGCCCTTTAGGCGTTTTCTTTAAAACAGGTAGCTTTAATTGATCGAATAAAATCGCTTGGATTTGCTTAGGTGAGGCAATATTAAACGTCTGCCCAGCCAGCGCATGCGCTTGTTGTTCTATCGCCATAATATGATTCGCCAGTTCCATGCTTTGTTGCGCCAGCATATCACTATCAATCAGCACGCCATTACGCTCCATACGTGATAAAACGCTAGAAACAGGAATTTCTATATTTTGGTATAAATCCACTAGCAAGGGATGTTCGGCAAGCCTTTCAGCTAAGACTTGATGCAAAGCTAAAGTAATGTCTGCATCTTCTGCAGCATAATCAGTGGCTTGTTCCACAGGGACTTCTGCAAAACCAATTTGCTTAACGCCCTTCCCCGCCACATCTTCATAATGAATGGTGTCACGCTGTAAATAGGTTTTTGCCAGATCATCCATATTATGCTTCGTTAAAGTACTATTCAGCACATAAGATTCCAGCATGGTATCCTCAGCAATACCTTGTAAATCAATCGCATAATTCGCTAGCACATTGGCATCATATTTAAGATTTTGCCCCACTTTCGCTTGCTTTGGATCTTCTAATAAAGGCTTTAATTTCTGTAAAACCTCGTCCCTAGGCAATTGCTCGGGCACACCTGGGTAGTCATGCGCTAAATGAACATAAGCCGCTTCCCCCGCTGTCACTGCAAAAGAGACACCCACAATTTCAGCCTGATTATAATCAAGACTGGTGGTTTCAGTATCAAAAGCAAATAAAGATGACTGTTTGAGTTTTGCTAGCCATAAATCAAATGCTTCCCAACTGGAAATCATTTGATAGTCGGTTTGGGGCTTTGCTTCTGAACTCGCAGTCTCAACAACAGCCGCAGGCTTTGAGCTAGCAGGAGCCGCATTGTGTAATATCTTTGACCAAGCTGAAAAACCTAAAGCCGTAACCTGCTCTTGTAATTCGCCATGATCCACAGGCGTACAGCATAAATCATCCATGGTATAGCTTAGGCCTAAATCACATTTAATCGTGGTAAGTTGTTTAGACAGATCCAATTGATCTAAGTTAGCGCGTAAGTTCTCACCGACTTTACCTTTAATTTCATCGGCATGTTCAATCAAATTTTCTAATGTTTGATATTTTCCTAACCACTTAGCCGCTGTTTTAGGACCAACTTTAGGCACACCAGGAATATTATCCGCACTATCGCCCATCAAGGCTAAGTAGTCGATAATTTGCGCAGGCGTTACACCAAATTTATCCAGCACCCCTTGTTCATCCATCGTGGTATTCGACATGGTGTTTTCTAAAGTGATGTGCTCATTGACCAGTTGCGCCATATCTTTATCGCCGGTAGAAATCACCACGCGATAGCCTTCGGCCACGGCATATTGCGCCAAGGCACCTAGTACATCATCGGCTTCCACGCCTGTTTCCATAATCAGCGGCAAGCCCATCGCACGAATTAAGTCATGTAAAGGCTCAATTTGCACACGCAAATCATCAGGCATCGGCGGGCGATGTGCCTTATATTCACTATATAATTCATTTCTAAACGTGCCACCGGGTGCATCAAAGACCACGGTAAAATAATCCGTTTGATGATCTTTCATTAAGCGGCGCAACATATTAGCCACGCCAAAAACAGCATTCACAGGCATACCCTGCGCATTATTTAAGGGCGGAACTGCATGGTAAGCGCGAAATAGAAAAGACGAGCCGTCAATTAACAGAAGTTTCTTTTGCATAAGCTTATAAGTTCTCTAAGGGGGCTTGCAGAGGCTCGGCTTTATCTTGTTGAGCAAGGTAAGAGCCGCCGACAATAAAGCTCATAAACAGAAAAAAAATAATCGAGGTAATATAGCGAACCTTTTTAGTTGTCTTATAAACACTCATTCAGCTTCCTTAGGTTGGTTTTCAATAGGGTAATTATCCTTGATTTGTGGCTTAAAGTCTTGTATCAGCTGTTCTAATAAAGGCATATCCAAATATTCAGCGACCGTCTTCGCCATTAACTCTATGCCTTGTTCTGCCAAGGCATTAAAATCAACGGCATCAATCTCTTTCGCGCCTGCCCAATGCAATAAGGCTGCAGATGCTTGAGGACTATCAAAAATGCCGTGTACATAAGTGCCTAAAATCTGCCCATCTGCAGAAATAGCACCTTCCAGTTCTCCATTAGATAGCGTCAATACAGGGCGTGATAAAGCTTCTCCTACAGAAACACCTGCATGAATTTCATAGCCTTGAATGGGCGCATGATTCATTAATAGCTGTCCGCTGACTTGCTTTAACTGCTTTTCCGCGTTTAAAGTTGTGCTGATGTCTAATAAATCTAGCCCTGAACTAGTGCCTGCTTGCCCCTCAATTGCTAATGGATCGGCAATATCTTTGCCGAGCATTTGATAGCCACCACAGATACCGATCACCTTGCCGCCATAGCGTAAATGCTTTAATAAGGCTTCTTCCCAGCCATTGTCTTTCAGCCAAGCAAGATCATCACGCACGGTTTTACTGCCTGCTAAGATGATTAAATCTGCTGGCTTAGTGGCATCAGGCTGGCGACAAAACTGTAAGTTAATCTCTGCATTTAAACGCAATGCATCAAAATCGGTATGATTGCTCATACGGGGTAAGCGAGGAATGACAATATTAAACGCGCTCTTATCTGCTTTAGAGGATTGTATGCCCATGCTGTCTTCCGACTCTAAATACAAATCATGTAAATAAGGCAGCACCCCTAAGACGGGCTTGCCTGTACGTTGCTCTAGCCAGTCTATGCCAGGCTGTAAAATATCGATATCACCTCTAAAGCGATTAATCACAAAGCCTATAATCCGTTGTTGTTCAGACTCACTTAAAAGCTCCAGCGTACCGACTAAATGCG
>WTCM01000076.1 GCA_013138595.1 Methyloprofundus sp.
TTAATGCAGGAGCGCACAGGCTTATCACTAGAGCAGATTGCTGAGCAAGTTGAAGCACTTATTGTCACTTTAGGTAGCGAAGGTTCAAAGGTTTATACACAAGGAAAATGTATTGATATTCCTCCCGCACAAGCGCAGCAACTCAGTGATCCGACAGGCTGTGGCGATGCTTATCGTGCCGGTCTACTGTTTGGGATTATGAATGGATATGACTGGCCGACCACAGGGCGTATTGCCTCTTTATTAGGCTCGATCAAAATTGAACATCATGGCACACAAAACCATAGTTTTACTATGGATCAATTTCAGCAACGTTACCAAGCAAGCTTTGGCGAATCATTTTAGGCTCAGATAAAAAACGATTTATTTAAGACGGTACGTAGGGTACGCACCGTCACGGCAATTAAGTTAAGGGATATAATATACAAGGTGTTACGCCGTAGGCTGGGTTAGATTTTATTTGCGTAGTAATAAAAGCGTAACCCAGCATTGTTGGATGTGGGTAAAATGCTGGGTTACGTTTGCCGCGCTACGCTTGCAAATCTAACCCAGCCTACAGCGCAACCTTTTGTTTAATAAAAAATTATGCTTAACTTAATTGCCGTGAGGGTATGCACTGCGTACCTTTTACCAGCTTTAGGTATCCCTACATACTATTGCCCTCGCTGTAAATGCGTAGCCTCTTTGTTGCGCAACTCACCCTTTAATGTCAGTCGTTCATAGATTTATAAAAAGTAACACAGGAGTTTCGAGATGAGAAAAATATTTTTATTAATTTTATTATTCCCACTTATTACATTAGCTAGTGAATTAAGCGATAGTAATAAGCTATTTGATTTTGCCGAAAGCGAGTTTCCTGAGTTTTTTGCACCTGCTGGCAGTGAAACATTTGAATTGAATGAATATTTAGTGCGTTACTACGCCGACAGTGATACTTATATTGGCACTCAATCTAGCGATGTTTATGTTTACGGCGATGCTTTCAATGGTCTTTTAAAATTAGGAAAAATTTCAGACTATATTGAATTAGAGCTTGAAGGAGACGCGTTATTTGCAGAATTATTTGCCGCGCAGAAGAGCGATGTTCAGCTTGAAGGGCAGGGTGTCGTTGTTGCCTTACTCAGTGATGATTTGCAAGGCGACCGTCATCAACGTTTTATTGTTAAGCTAAACTCAGGACAAACTTTGCTATTAGCGCATAATATTGATTTGGCACCTAGGTTAAATACCTTATCGGTCGGTGATTGGGTAGAGTTCTTTGGCGAGTATGAATGGAATGATAAAGGCGGCGTGATACATTGGACGCATTATGATCCCGCAGGCTGGCATATTGATGGTTGGATTTTACATCACGGTGTGATGTACCAGAGCTTGTAATAGCTTCAATAGGGCTATGTAATTTTGAGGATGAGGAATCATTCACTTTATATAAATAATTGATAAATATTTAAAGTAGTTCTAATAAAGCTAGGTTTTGTAGGTTGGATGAGATTCTTTATTGCGTAGCTATTCGACAAAACTTAGAGACAAGGTATTTACCTCGTCTCTAAGCATTAGCCTTATTTCAACTGCTGATAAAACTCACCTAACTGTTGAATTTCCTTATCGGATAATTGCTTAGCAATTACGCGCATACGGCTATAAATATCATTATGGCGAGTGCCATTTTTATATTCTAATAGCGTATTCACAGTATACTCCGCTTGCTGTCCCGCTAACGCAGGCGTATCCATACGCTGTCCATCCCCTTTAGAGCCATGACAGACTAAACAAGGCGGTAGAATTTTTTTACCATTCCCTTGTTCCACAAGTGAAGTCGCTTTGCTCAGATCCATTTTAGACGCTTTGTTTTTAGCCGTTGGTAAAGACTGAAACCACGCCGCTAAATCCGCACTGTCTTGTTTACTTAGCCCTTTAGCAATAGAAGACATCATAGGATTCTCACGCTTGCCGTCGGCATAATCGCGTAATTGCTTATAGGTATAATTGCCTGTTTGTCCCGCTAAAGAAGGGAACATACCGATAGCACTAATCCCTTTTTCACCATGACAACTGGCACAGGCCTCGGCTAATTTTTTCCCATTTTTAAGATTGCCATCAACCACAAAGTCTAAAGCTTCAGGTGTCCACACCATATTCGAGGCAGGTTCTGCTGAAACTAAACTTGGGACAATTAGCGCGGTTAATAATAAAAGACGTTTCATATTTAAAGTCCCCATGGGCTTGAACCGTAAGTGTCCATAAAAAAGAATTGTAAGATGGGTACACCATAACTAATCAGCATGAGTACCGCAATCACCTTATTCCAGAGTTTAAAATCATTTAAGTATTCAGGTAAATCTTTAACAGGATGATAAGGTTCTGCGTATTCAACTTCTGCTTCAAATACTTCTGTGGTGGCAGAAAATTGTGTTTTAAAGAGCAGGTAAATAAATAAACAAGCCGAGCCTAATAAAACCAAACCGCCTAAAATCATTAATAATTCATACGGCTCCCAAGTCAGGGTTAATACATTATTATATTGCACACTAGAGATACGTCTAGGCTGTCCTAGCAAACCTAAAACATGCCAAGGGGTCGTCATAATGCTCATACCGATAAACCAAGTCCACAATTGCACTAAGGCGAGTGAATTAGAATACAGTGGTTTTTTGACTAAAATAGGCCATAAGTAATAAGCGATTGCAAAGTACATAATCACCGTGGTACCTGCAAAGATCAGATGGAAATGACCCGGTACCCAAGCGGTATTATGGATCATTGCGTTCATCGCATAACTGGCATTAACGATTCCACCAAAACCACCAAAAATTAGCATGACGAGTGATAAGATCACCGATAACACCATCGTGTTACCCCACGGTAATGCACCTATCCAACCAAATGTACCTTTACCACCGCGTAAACGCCCTGCGATTTCTAAAGAGGCAATCACCGTAAAGCCTGTCACTAAAGTCGGTAGCGAGACAATAAAAGTGCCTAAACCGTGTAATAGTTTCCAGCCTCTTGCTTGTTCAGGATCCATATATAAATGGTGCATCCCAATCGGTAAGGAAAACACCACTAAAACGATAATGGCAACACGTGCCGCTTCTTCACTAAATAGGTAAGAGCCTGCTTGTTTAGGCACAAAGACGTAAAAAGCGGTATAAGCAGGAATCAGCCAAAAATAAACAATAGGATGTAAAGTCCAAGCAAATAAGGTTCTGGAAAGACCTGGATCTAAGGTATCGATCCAACCTAAAGCCCAAGGGATAATTTGAAATAGAACTTCTATCGCTACACCCGCGCTAGTCCATAACCATAATAAAGCATTCGCCGTGGTTGCAAACATCACAAACGGTGCAGTTTTACCAGGATTTGCTTCTTTCCACTGATAAAACATAATCACCATAATCGCACACCAAATCCACGAGCCGATGATGATTAAGGTTGCACCAATATAAAAAGCCGTATGGGCTTTAATCGGAGGATAAAAGGTATACAGTACCGATGCTAGCCCAGATAATAAAGGAATCGCTGCTGTCACCACACCGATTAAAGCAATCCAAAAACCTAGCCATGCGAGTTTAGGATTCCATAGTGGCACTTTTAAGGAGTCACTTGTCTTTATCGCTTAATTCAGTCATAGTCAGTCTCTTTTAAAGGAGGGAGGAGAGGGGGAAATAGGTGATATCACTTATTTTCTTAAAGGAATTAAGGATACACTAATGTATTGAGTGAGGCAAAAGCTAAGTGCTTTATAACAGTGATATAATTGCACTTTTTTAGCCTAAGATTGTGATTGATTTTGCTCTTTAAGCTAGCAAGAAAGCCATTATAATCAAGCAGGAGTCCAAAACGCGTTTTGGGCAGATTATACCAATCCTAAACATGAGCCCATAAGACGTCATTATATTTATACCTGAACTCATAAGCCGTCATTCCTGCATGCTGTTAGCAGGAATCTAGTGTGCAGATGGATTCCCGCTAGAACACTGCGGGAATGACGGGGAGGTAGTTTAAGAATATTTACTTGGTGGGGTTATAGTGTCCCGTGTTTAGCGATGGTATCCCTTATACAATTCGATAACTTTAAATAATAAAAGGAAAAATTATGCCCTTAATAAAACTTAGAACCAATGTTAACGTGAGTGAGGCAAACACAGCCAAATTAATGAGTGAATTATCTCAATTGCTTGCCAGTGAAACAGGCAAGCCTGAACGTTATGTGATGGTCGAAGTCAAAGGCGATAGGAATATGCTCTTTGGCGGCAGTGCAGACCCTGTTGCTTATATAGAATGTAAGAGTATAGGTCTATCAACGGTACAAGCTAAATCCTTAGCAAAATCGATTAGTGGCGTATTGAATACACAATTAAATATTGGCGCAGATCGTATTTATATTGAGTTTAGTAATTGTCCCGCAGAATTTTGGGGCTGGAATGAGTCTACGTTTGGCTAGAAAATAAGCTTGTAAGGAGAACTCGGTGCATCATGGCTAGCAGGTAAATTACGACGACTCTACTTAACTATAATAAATAGCACACCCTATTTTAGATTTATAACCGAGGCTTTAAGCTAAATGGATTTGAATAAACTAGAACAACAGATCAACACGCTCACCCAATCACTTGCTCAAGAGGCTAAGCACAGTGAGTTTATCTATGAATTGCTACAGGCTTATGATTTCCCTAAATCATCGATCACCCGCCTCAAAAAAGGCGACTATAATCAAGCAAAAAATACAGCAGATATTCTATCGCAAAAAGCCCTTTAAAAGCGATGAAGAACGCCTAGAATATTTGTTTAAGTTATATGAAGGAATGATTGAAAAAGAACAGAAAACAACATAATTAAAACAGAAAAATACGCGGGCTGTATCGTTATACCAATCCCAATAATTAATGACTTTAACGCCGTCACTCCCGAAGTCTACCCAGTCAAGCGTGGGCACAAGCTTTATCGGGAGTCTACGCTAAGCATAGATTCCTGCTAGAAGCATGCAGGACTGACGAGATTATATTTGAATATATTGGGATTGGTATTAGATAATACTCTACTGTGATATACTTTTGGTATATTATATTAAGCGAGGTATCAACATGTCACAAACAGCAAAATTATTTATGAATGGTAGAAGTCAGGCAGTTAGGCTGCCTGTCAATTACCGCTTTGATTCTAATGAAGTCTATATCAGTAAAGATTCTATAACAGGTGATATCATTATTTCTGAAAAGCCTAATAGCTGGGATGGATTGTTTGAGTTAATTGAGTGTCTCAGTACCGATGAGTCTATTGAGAGGGATAATGATCTCTTAGTTGAAAAGGATCTGTTTTAAAATGCGTTATATGCTCGATACGAATACGGTGAGTTATTTATTAAAAAACCAATATCCTTCTATTCAACAACATTTACAACAAACGGCACTGTCTGCTATTTGTATTTCCAGTATTACTGAGGCGGAATTATTGCGGGGTATCAAGAAAAAGCCAGAAGCGGTAAACCTAAAAAAGCTGGTTAATGCTTTTTTAATTAGAACCGATGTTTTACCGTGGGATTCGCAAGTAGCGGTCGCATACGCTAGCTTTAGAACCGCCTGCGAGCGTGAGGGAAAATCACTCAGTGCTATGGATATGCTTATTGCATCGCATTCCTTAGCCGTTGGTGCAACGCTGATAAGTAATGATAAGGCTTTTTATCAAGTTGAGCATTTATTGGTACTTGAAGATTGGACGACCCTTTAAAATTTAGAAGGTGCTAAACTGTATTTCAAATGAAATACAAATGGAGTTTTTTATGAAGACCGCAATTATTAATGCACGGGTAAAGCCAGATTTAAAAAGTGATGTTGAGAAAATACTCTCTCATCTTGGTATTACAACAAGCCAAGCTATCACTATGTATTTTGAGCAGATTAAAATGAATAAAGGTATTCCGTTTGAATTAAAAATACCTAATGATGAAACGGTGCAAGCGATGGAAGATGCAAGAGCCAATAAAAATTTGGAGGATGTAACGCTTGAGCAGCTTAAGCAGGATCGCCATTAATGGTATTAAAGCAAACGAATGAGTGGTGATTTGTTAATTATCTATCAAGTTGAAATAGATACTATTAAGTTGGTAAGAATGGGCACACATAGCCAGCTTATTTAAATAATGACAGGAAAGCGGCGTAACCGTGTTTTCTGGTTTAAAGAATATTTGATGATTTTTAGACGTGTGGATTAACAAGGAAATAAATTAATGCCAAATTTTTTAGAGCTCACTTATGCCCAAAAAGGGGATAGTTTAAGCACTAATGATATGGGTATGCGCGATATGCAGATAAAAGCATTTGCCGCTAAGGATGCGCAGTATATTCTATTAAAAGCGCCGCCTGCCTCGGGTAAATCACGCGCGTTAATGTTTTTGGCACTGGATAAGCTGTATGAACAAGGGATTAAAAAAGTAATCGTGGCTGTGCCAGAACGCTCGATTGGTGCTTCCTTTGCTACTACTCCGTTAAGCGAACATGGCTTTTTTGCCGATTGGGACGTTGAGCATCACTATAACTTATGTACGGCAGGCGGCGATAAAAGTAAGGTCAGTACTTTTGTTGATTTTATGCAGGATTCCAGCGCGACTATTTTGGTATGTACCCATGCCACCTTGCGCTTTGCCTTTGATGCAGTGGATGAAAGCCAGTTTAATGATTGTTTAATTGCGATTGATGAATTTCATCATGTCTCAGCGGATGCGGAAAACCGTTTAGGAGAAGTGTTACGCTCATACATCAGCACATATTATTGCTATGACAGGGTCTTTTTTTAGAGGCGATAGCGTACCTGTTTTGTTAGCTGAAGAAGAAGCTAAATTTACTAACGTTATTTATAACTATTACCAACAGTTGAATGGCTATCAATATTTAAAAACGCTGGGAATTGGCTATCATTTTTATCAACGTAGTTACTTAACCGCGCTACATGAAGTGTTAGATACTGATAAAAAAACGATTTTACATATCCCTAATGTGAATGCAGGTGAATCGACTAAAGATAAGTATAAAGAAGTAGATAGTATTTTGGATATTATCGGCACGGTTGAGTTTCAAGATGAAGCAATAGGCTTACTGCATGTTAAGCGTAAAGGGGATGGCAAAATTATTAAGGTGGCTGATTTAGTCAATGATACCCCAAAAGATCGGGATAAAGTCGCGGCTTATTTAAAACTAGAAATTAATCGTTCCCACGTTCCAACGTGGGAATGCCTCTATCGACGCTCCAGCGTCGTGTATTACAAAACAGGACGCTGGAGCGTCTACGGCGACATTCCCACGCAGAGCGATGGGAACGATAAGCTGTTAATGATCCAGCATCTCGAGCATCTGATCCTCAGTTAAAACTGTAATACCTAATTCCTGAGCCTTAAGTAACTTACTTCCCGCCGCTGCTCCTGCAACCACATAATCGGTTTTTTTTGAGACACTGCCTGACACTTTAGCCCCTAAGGCTTGCAAGGCTTGTTTCGCTTCATTTCTAGGCATTTTAGTTAAAGTGCCTGTGAGTACAAAGGTTTTATCCGCTAAGGGTAACACTTGCTGTTCTTTTGCCATTAATTCAGGCCATTCAATACCTGCACTTAACAAGGCGGCAATCACTTCTTGATTATGTTTTTGACGGAAAAAACTGCCTATATGTTTGGCGACAATTTCACCGACATCATCGATGCTTTCCAAGCTTTCAGTATCGGCATTTTGCAGTGCTTCCAGTGTGAGAAAGTGCTCGGCTAGGTTTTTCGCGGTTGCATCCCCAACTTCGCGTATGCCTAAAGCTAGAATAAATTTGGCAAGTGTGCTTTGCTTGCAATTTTGTATCGCATTAATCAAATTTTCAGCTTTTTTAGCCGCCATGCGCTCCAGAGGAATCAATTGTTCTGCTGTTAGCTGAAATAAATCTGCTGGAGTATTAATCAGCCCTTCATCGACTAATTGCTCAACGACTTTAACGCCCATGCCATCTATATTCATTGCCTTACGAGAGGCAAAGTATTTAATCGCTTGTTTGCGTTGTGCAGCACAATATAAGCCGCCTGTACAACGCGCAATGGCTTCACCTTCAATGCGCTCTATCTCTGAATCACAGACAGGGCAGTGTTCGGGAAATACAATTGTTTGGCTTTTTATAGTTGCATTCGGTAGGGCTTTGACGATTTGAGGAATCACATCGGCGGCTCTGCGAATAATCACAGTATTGCCAATTTCTAAGCCTAAACGTTGAATTTCATCGGCATTATGTAAACTCGCACGACTCACTGTTACGCCGCCGACAAATACAGGCTCTAAAATAGCCACAGGAGTGATTGCTCCTGTTCTACCGACTTGAAATTCTACATCTAGTAAGCAGGTTTGTTCTTCTTGTGCGGGAAATTTATGTGCCGTTGCCCAGCGTGGCGCGCGTGAGATAAAGCCTAGCTGTTCCTGTAAGGCAATATCATCAACCTTATACACGATACCGTCAATTTCATAGGGCAATGTCGCACGTTCGGCTAATAGCTGTGTATAAGCGGCGATACAGCCTTCTGCACCCGATTCTAAACGAATTTCATCGGTCAGTGGCAAGCCCCATACTTTGAGCTGTTGTAAGCGTTGAAAATGACTCTCTGCTAAATCACCTTGTTCAATAATACCAATACCATAGCTGTAAAAGGCAAGAGGTCTCTGTGCTGTCATATTAGAATCTAATTGACGCAAACTCCCTGCGGCGGCATTACGCGGGTTAACAAAGCCCTTAGTGTCATTAGCAAGCGCTTGTTGGTTAAAACGTTCAAAGTCTGCAATCGGCATCACCACTTCGCCACGTACTTCTAAGCGTGCGGGGATATTATCGCCTTGTAATTGGTGAGGAATATTATGAATGGTTTTTACATTATGGGTGACATCTTCGCCTGTTGTGCCATCTCCCCGAGTCGCGGCTAACACTAACTTGCCTTGTTCATAAATAAGACTAATGGCCAGCCCATCTAATTTAGGTTCAACACAAAAACGTAGTTCAGCGGTATTGTCCAAACGCTTATTAATACGCTCAATAAAGTCATCCAGTTCTGCTGCTGAATACACATTGCCTAGCGATAGCATCGGCAGTTCATGTTGCACTTTACTAAACGCATCCAACACTGCGCCACCCACTGTTTGTGTTGGAGAGTCAGGACGAGCATGTTCAGGGAATTGTTGCTCTAATTCACGCAGTAATTTGATCTGCCTATCATATTCAGCATCAGTGACGGTCGGCGCATCAAGGGTATAGTAATCGTGGTTATACGCCTGTATTTTTTCGCGTAAAAGAGTGATTTTAGTGTCGGTTGTTTGGCTCATTTGATGAATAGTTACGTTTTAATTCACAAACTGCTAATATAAGGCGGTATGCTATTTGAGTGGCGTTAATAGTAGCACAGCATGCGACTCAACTTTATAGTTTATACGCACTCAAAAAATTAATTTTTTTATTGGAGTTTTATATGATTCGGCAAATGGTCAGACACCATAATATACTGTCTATCGTAGGTAATATCATCACTGTCAGCGTGGCAGAGACAGAAGGCAATACCGATGCAGTCACACGTTTTGGTGATTTGGCTATGGTCGAGGATGAGTTTAATACTTCGATTGCACAGGTGATTAAAATAGACCGCAATGAAATTGCCTTACAGGTTTTTTCAGGGACTCAGGGAATTTCTAATGCTGCGGCGATTCGCTTTTTAGGGGTGCCGATGAAAGTGACCTACTCAGCGGATATTTTAGGGCGTATTTTTAATAGTTTAGGCGAACCGATGGATGGCGGCTCTAATTTAGCGCATGATCCTAAAGTGGGTATAGATGGCCCTTCAGTGAATCCTGTTAAGCGTATTCTTGCTTCTAAGATGATTCGTACTAATGTGCCGATGATTGATGTTTTCAATTGTTTGGTGGAGAGTCAAAAAATTCCTATTTTTTCGGTCTCAGGTGAACCTTATAACGCTTTTTTAGCACGTATTGGCATACAAGCAGATGCGGATATTGTGGTGTTTGCAGGCTTAGGTTTAATCTTTGATGACTATCATTATTTCCGCTCGCAGTTTGAAGAGGCGGGGGTATTCGCACGCACGGTGATGTTTTGTAATCTTGCCTCTGATCCGATTGTAGAGCGTTTATTAGTCTTAGATATGGCGTTAGCGGTCGCAGAACGATTTGCGGTAGAGGAGGGCAAGCGTGTGCTGGTGCTGGCAACTGATATGACTGCTTACGCTGATGCCATGAAAGAAGTCGGTATCTCCATGGAAAGAGTGCCAGCAAACCGTGGCTATATGGGCGATTTATATTCACAGCTCGCACGGCGTTATGAAAAGGCCTGTGATTATGATGGCGCGGGATCAGTGACTATTTTATCGGTGACCACTATGCCTGGGGGCGATGTCACGCATCCTGTGCCTGATAATACAGGTTATATTACCGAAGGACAGTTTTACTTACATGATAATATGCTCGATCCTTTTGGTTCTTTATCGCGCTTAAAGCAGCATGTGATTGGCTCTTCCACTAGAGAAGATCATGCACAGATTATGAATACCATGATCCGTTTTTACTCAGGTGCCACAGAGGCTGAACAGAAACAGGCAATGGCGTTTGATTTATCTCATTTTGATGAAAAGCAGATTAAATTTGGCGGCTTATTTAGACAGCGATTTATGCATTTGGATGTGTCTATTCCTTTAGAAGAAGCGTTAGATTTATGCTGGCAAACCTTAGCTGAATGTTTTGACGCGGATGAGTTATTAATGAAGCAAGCCTTAATTGATAAGTATTTTCCGACCCATATAAGCAATAAGGATACTTAGCTATCATTCGTCATTCCTGCATGCTACCCAGTCAAACGTCACTGTCATTAAGTTAAGGAAAAAATATAGGATGTGTTGAGGCACGAAACGCATCTTTTAGGCTAATAGCTGCAAAACTTGTGACAGTATGATCAATCTGGAGTCCAAAACGCGTTTTGGATAGGATGGGTAGAGTGTCTTTTTGCGAAACCCATCATTTTATGCGCAAAAGTGATGGGTTTCACTGCGTGCCTAAAAAGACAGGCACTACGATCTACCCATCTTACAAGTTATTTTAAATCAATCTAAGTCGCTTTAAACGGGGAAGCCATTATTCTATTGCCCTCGCCAAGGGTGTAAGGCTATACTGTCAAAAATTATCTAATGAGGGAAATATAGTGGGACAGGAAATCAATGCTAAGGATTTTAAAACAAGTGATTTTGATCACTTTTATACTGCATTAAACGAAGAAACATTACTCCTAAAAGATTATTTTGACAATCAGCGCTTCTCCGAGCAAAAACCTGTGGCTGGCTTTGAGATAGAAGCTTGGTTGATTGATAATAAGATGCAAGCCGCCGCTAATAATATTGCCTTTCTACAAAACCTTAACGACCCTCTTGCCTTTCCTGAACTGGCTAAATTTAATATTGAACTCAATGGCGTACCACAGGCCTTAACAGGCTCTGTCTTTAGCACCTTACACAAAAATCTAAGCCAAACATGGGAAAAATCTTGTCAACATGCGCAAGACCTGAATAACCATATTCTGATTATTGGCACACTGCCGACACTGACACCCGCTGCAATGGTGCTAGAGAATATGTCAGAAATGAACCGCTACCGCTTTTTAAATGAACAAATTCTTAAAGCACGGGGTAAGCCCATTCACTTAGATATTGTCGGTATCGAGCATTTAAAATTTGATCATTATGATGTGATGCTAGAGTCTGCAACCACGTCGCTACAGTTACATACCCAAGTTTCCTTAGATAATGCACATCATTATTATAATGCCTCTATTATTGCTTCTGCCGCGATGGTCGCAAGCTGTGCGAATGCCCCTTATTTACTCGGTAAAAATTTATGGCATGAATCACGTATCCCTTTATTTGAACAGTCGATAGAAACAGGGGGCTATGGCGGTGCAATTCATGGCCCTTTAAAACGTGTGAGCTTTGGTACAGGTTATGCGCGTAGCTCGATTATGGAATGTTTTCAAGAAAACCTAGCTCATTTTCCTATTTTATTACCTGAGTTATTTGACACGCCTGCCGAGCAATTTGAGCATTTACGTTTACATAATGGCACGATATGGCGCTGGAATCGTCCTTTAATAGGTTTTGATGCAGATAACACCCCGCATATTAGAATTGAACACCGCACGCCTTCCGCGGGCCCAACGATTATTGATTCGATTGCAAATGCCGTCTTTTATTATGGGCTTGCCAAAAATATTGCTGATGAGCTACAAGATCAAGTCATTCCCTTAGAATTTGCGCTTGCTAAAGATAATTTTTATCAAGCGGCTCATCATGGGCTAGACAGTGATATAGTCTGGTTTGATGGAGAAAAACACCCGTTACAAAAACTGCTTTTAGAAGAATTATTAGAGCGCGCGCAAAAAGGTTTACAGTCTTTACAGGTGGATAGTGACGATATAGAGCGATACCTAGGTATTATGCAGCAGCGTATTGAGAGTAAACAGACAGGTAGTCAATGGCAGCGTGACTTTATGCAGCAAAAACATGCCACACTACACAATATGACGGCGGCTTATTTAGAACATCAGTATTCTGAAATCGCTGTCAGTCAGTGGGAAATATAATGATGCAACTGCAACAAATTGATAGTTACCCCGAAGCACTTTTAAGCTGTCGCGCAACAGAGCTACATGCGCTGTTTCCTCAACCGACGCTATTGCATTTAACGGGTAAAAAAACTCAGCCTTTATTTATTTCTATTTTGCTACATGGCAATGAAACCACGGGGCTAGATGCAGTACAGCAGCTATTAAAAAAATATACACAGTTAGCGTTACCCCGTTCACTATCTATCTTTTTTGGGAATACACTGGCCGCTGAACAAGGCTTAAGGCGACTTGATGATCAGCCTGATTACAACCGTATCTGGCCTGGCAGTGAAATCTCAAACTGTGCAGAAATGCATTTTGCTCATCACATTGTTGAGATAATGCGTAAAAAACAGGTCTTTGCGAGTATCGACATTCATAATAATACAGGGCTTAATCCGCATTATTCTTGTATTAATAAATTGGATAATCAATACTTACAACTTGCCAATTTATTTGGTCGCTTGATTGTGCATTTTGTACGCCCAGTAGGGGTGCAATCGTCTGCTTTTGCTGAATTATGCCCTGCGGTGACTTTAGAATGTGGGCGACCAGGGCAGCAACATGGGGTTGATCATGCGTTTGAGTATATTGATGGTTGTTTGCATTTGAGTAAACTTTCCACTCACCCTGTACACCCTCAAGATATAGATTTATTTCATACGGCCGTAAGGGTAAAAATAAAGCCTGAATACCATTTTAGCTTTTCTGAATCAGAGGCAGATTTATTATTTGACCCACAAATAGAGCGTTTAAATTTTACTGAGGTAAAAGCAGGCACCAGTTTTGGCACAGTGCGAGATAACACGACCCTACCTGTATCCGTTACCAATGAGCATGGCGAAGAGGTTAGCGAGCAATATTTTCAAATTGAAAATCAACAATTACAGCTTAAGCGTAAAATGATGCCTTCTATGTTAACTTTAGATGAGCGGGTTATTCAGCAAGATTGCCTATGTTATTTAATGGAGCGACTTCAATAATATGTTGGATGATTTTAAAATGCTTAAGAAACTATGCTGATATAAACTATATGGGGAAGGGGATTCGCAATTTATACCCATAGACAATCGGGTCAATATGACCTTTTTACTCAGAGAAAACAAAAGCCCAACATAACCGGCCTAGCTATATGAACCTCTTAAAGTTAACTCTATTAGCAAAACATGCTGTCAGAGTATAAATTGCTTAATTAAAGCATAGCTTAAGATACAAAAGACGGCATAGCACTAGCCGCCAGAATGATGCCTTAATGCGCCAAAACTAATACTGGAGTTTAGGCTTTGACTGACAAACTCAAGTAAAGCTGGACCTCCTAAAAATATGCAATGAAATGAGGTTACCACAAAATGCGGGGCTACATAGTCATGTAGGTGCAAATTTATCTGCACTGTGCGGCTAAAGCCGCCCCTACGAATAATGTCGCTATACTGCGTGTCCCGTGTTAAATGACTAGGCATTACGAAAATCACTCGGTGACATAGAGGTCCAGCGCTTAAACGCTCTTGAAAAAGAGCTGTATTCACTAAACCCCAGCATAAAAGCAATATCCAATAAGCTAAGCTGACTGTCTTGAATATATTGCTCTGCTAGTTCGGCTCTTAGCTCATTAAGTAAAAACTTAAAAGTCGTATTTTCTTTTTTTAATCTCCGCTGAAAACTGCGCAAACTCATAAAAACAGCGCGTGCTACAGTAGGTTCGGTGATCTTTCCAGAGGGCAATTGGTGTAAAATCTCCGCTTTAACCTTTTCAATAATATTATCTTTATCTAGCTTTGCCAAGGTTTCTACCATTAACTGATCACTGACTTGAGCAAGTCGTGGATTGGAACTAACTAAGTGCTTATCTGCTTGTTCTTTGGTCAGATTAAAGCGGTTTTCTGCAGCACTAAAATAAATAGGGCAATTAAACAGTGCTGTAAATTCACTGATGTCTGTAGGTTTCGTATGTGTTAATGAAATAGAACTAGGAAAAAAATCATCCCCACAATTTGCCTGACACATGGCGAGTAACATAGCCATAAAAGAGTCAGTACGCGTCGCTTGTTGTTTGGATATTTTTTTATAGTGTAGATGTACAGAGACTTCATCATCAAGCACATCAATATTCAGTAAGGCACCTTCAGTTAGAATTGCCATATACCGCGCAAAACGATTTAAAGCTGTATGCAAGCTAGAGCTTGCTAGCCACGCATAACCTAAGGCTCCCATTTGTGAAGGATGCCAAAATTTAGCGGCACGTAAACCAAAACTCGGATCATTAGCGATAGCCGCTGCATCAAACCATAATTGATCAATCTGTTTATAATTAAAACGTGCGCCTGCATCTTCAATTTTATTTGCTTCAATGCCTAGGTTCGCTAATAAGGGAATGGGATCTATATCATAAGATTCTATAATTTTAAGCGTAATGCTAACAGCAGGAGCGGAATAACTTAAAGGCATAAAAAATCCGTTTTATATTGAATAAAAAGAGAGGGGAGTAATACTAATAAATTCCCCTTGTCCAAACATTATTTTTGACTATAAATATCATCACCATAAGTAAAGGCATCCATGGCAATTCTAAAATCCGCCACTCCAGCCGCTCTAAACTCTAAATAAGGGGGGTAATCTGCTTGTTGCCATAAACTATGAAACGTCAGCTCTGGATTTTTTAATTGCCTATCGACATGTACTAATTTACTTAAGGTCATATACACAAAAGCCGCGGCTGTATTTTGTAGGTTTTCATCCGCCGCTTTATAGCTAGGCAAAGCAAAAATTAATTGTTGATGAGGAATCGTTTTGGCAAGTTCCTTAATCAAATGATGCTGGTAACTCGCACTTAATAGATATAAAGTATCCGCCTCTAACGCTTGCAAAGATTGATTAATGTTTTGATAGTGCGCAACAAAGACCGCCACTCCTTTTAAATTTATTAAAGCACTGTTTTTTATTTTATTCGCCACCACCTCATTGCTTAAATTGGGATCTATATAAACCCCATCGACTAATTCCCCGCCTAAATCCCGCCATGCTTCCATAAACATCTGTGCGGCATCACGCCCATAAGCATCTTCTGTGGCAATAAAAGAAGCCTTTCTAATGCCCTTGGTATATGCCTTTAACGCGAGTACACGCGCGTCTTCTTGGTTACGTACAAAAAAACGGTAAAACTTATCTTTCTCTAAAGGTAATTTCATAGAGCTAGAAAGCGTGGTAATTAGCAAAGGACGTTGGTCATACGAAGCCTCGGCTAATAAAGCATCGAAGCGTTGTGCTAGCGCCATACATACATCACTATAAGCACATACAAAATAGCGTACGCCTTTATTAATCTTAGCGATAACCTCTTGCTCTAAGGCAACATTGTACTTATTTTTATGATCAAACAGGGTGATATGATAATGCTGAGTATACTCAGGAAAGCCTGTTAAAAAAGCGCCCAAACCTAAGCGAATTTGCTGCATATCCTCAAACTGTACGCCGAGTTCGTTACGAATAGGGACTAACAGGGAAATTTGAGTGTGTCGATGCTCTTTATAAAATTCAACCTTGTTAACAAAATGATCAAAAATATAATAAGACGAAATTAATAAAGACAGAATCACAATCGGTATATACATAATCATAAAGCGATGGCGAATCATATAAGGGATATGTACCTCTTTATCCTTAGCAATCACCTCACGATGCATCCAAAACTGCACACACATAATTAAACCAATCACGATAGAAAAAGCAGCCGTACTTAAGGAAATTAAGTAGATATAACTGATATAGGCATCGGATAATAATTGCGCAGCGATAGAAATAAGAGCCACAGGTGCGTATAGAATAAAAAGCAGTTGGTAGGATTTATGAATAAATCCAGAATGGTTATCGCTCATTTTTTAGTGAATCTTCGTAAAAATTATCAATCGTTTGTTTATTATACATTTCCAAAAACATTAAAACCTATTCTTGTTTTTTGCAGCAGTCTTAATTAAAAAATTTGCATAATATATTTTTCTTTCATTAAGCGCCAGACGACGACTAAAAAGGCGGTTAATGGAATCGCTAAAATCATCCCTAATATACCCCCTAACGCTGAGCCCCAGAAGAAAATAGCCACAATAATAACCATGGGATGCAAGCCTGTTCTATCGCCCATAATTCTAGGTGTGATCAGATAACCTTCTATCATTTGCACGGTGGCGAAAACAGCCATTACAATAAGCAATAAATCTACCCCGCCTCCGACTTGAAACCAAGCAATCGGTAAACAAATACCTAAGCCTATCATGCTGCCAAGATAGGGAACTAAGTTAAGAAACCCTAAGGTGACACCTAATACGGCACCATATTCTAAGCCCGCAAAACTAAATCCTACAGCAAACAGTATGCCTTGCAATAAAGCGACAATAATTTGCCCACGAAAAAAAGACACCACTAAAGCTACAAATTCATTAAATAAATAAATCGCATCTTTTGCTGTTTCTGGCTTTAAAAAGGGGAGGTGTTGACTGCTTAGTTTATTCGCTTGTACTTTAGGCATCAGTAGAAAAAAGGCCAAATAAACAGGTGCAACCACCCATACCATCAATGATCCCACGCCAGAAACCACCCCAGAACTAGCCGATTTCAGCCAGTGCATTAAATAATCACTAATACCAAAAAAACTGCCACTTTGCTCATTTAATGCGGCTTTGATTTTGATTCCAAAAGGGTGTTCTTTAAAAAAATAATCTATCTTAGGGCGACGCTCTTGAAACCAGCCGAGCATATTTTCCCATAAAGTCGGTAAGTACTCGATCAAGCCAACAAGCTGCTCCATAATTAAGCTACCAAAAAAGACTGTGGTGAACACCACAGGTAAAATTAAGGATGCGAATACAAAGATAACCGCTAAAGCATCAGGCAAATGCGCTTTATGACGTAGCCAGTTAAACCAAGGCTCTAACACTAGGGCTAGGATAGCCGCAACGACTAAGGGCAGAAAAACATGACTAAAGGCTCCTAAAAACGCTGCAATATGAATAAAAAGCTGTACCACTGCAATAATAATCACTGCTGCGGCTAACAAAGTAATCGCTGTTGCTATAATTTTTTGCTGCTGTGGGTTAAGCTCTATGTTCATGTGCTGACCTAGTTGTTTAAGTATTTTAAAAATATTGATATGGGATGTGTTAAGGATAGAAAACGCATCAAGTGTCTAAAGGTGTATTTCATAAAGATACCCCCTCTACAAGGGATGTTATCTTTAAATATGACTAGCCGCTAATTCCAACTAACTTCCTACACGCTCATTTATCGCTCAATAATCACAAAAAACGGATACCATCTCTAGTAGGGATGATATCCGTTGTATTTCTTTAAATACTAGTTATAGAGAATGAGGATAGAGCTCTCATTACGACTTAACGGTACGGCGTTTAGCTGCAAAAGCACCGACTAGACCTAAGCCCATAAGCGCAATACTTGAGGGTTCAGGAACAGCACTACCGCTGACCATATAAGTCCCGCCAAATTCCCAGCCAGCCTCAGACTGAGAAGTATAATCATTCCCATGAGAGGTACCTACTATCTGCTGCAAACCACTTAATATTTGTGTCCCAGCGTTTCTGATGATGGCATTTTCATCTAAGTAAAAACCTAGTGCTCCATCACGCCCTGTATTACCGCCAAAATCTGTCCAGAATTGCTGTGCAGCTAATGTATCTGGGTCTGTTGCAGCAACCGGTGTTTGTGTAAGCCCGCCTGTTGCGACTGGCGTTGTAAAATACAGCTCCATTAAAGTACCTATTTGATCGTTAGTTGCATAACTAAAATCAGTAAAAGTGGTACCTGCATCGGTATAACTCATATTGAGTGTGTTCTCTAAGCGCAACCATTCAGTACCGTTCGAGTCGGTAAATGTTGTAGGTATCGCATTTGCAGTGCCCAGCCCAGCTGTGCTGACTAATACAGTTAAAATAACGTTTTTTAAAAACATATCATATTACCTTTTGTTTAAGTGAGCCTTATAAAAAGGCGAAGATGGAATATCAAGTGCTCTAGCTTTAACCTGCATTATTCGCTATTCATGCAGACTAAAGCCTGAGCACTACGATTGTTTATTATCCACTATTAAAAATTGTAATTCCTGAGCTCAACTCACAATTACACACCTCTAAAAACTGGAGAATAAAGACTTAATCCTTTAATCAGATTCAGCCTGATAACTCTCAATCTGGTCAAAATTCAAATAACGATACGTATCTTCTGCACTTGCCTCTATCTGGCTAACATAACGCATATATTCTTCTGCGGTTGGAATCTTACCTAAAATAGAACAAACAGCGGCTAATTCAGCTGAGCCTAAATACACATTGGCATTATTGCCTAAGCGATTCGGAAAGTTACGGGTAGAGGTTGAAACCACAGTCGCATTGTCGGCAACTCGTGCTTGGTTACCCATACATAAAGAACAACCAGGCATTTCCATACGTGCGCCTGATTGTCCAAAAATGCTGTAATAGCCTTCTTCGGTGAGTTGCTTTTGATCCATTTTAGTCGGGGGTGACACCCATAATTGTGTGGGTAATTGCCCTTCTTGTTTATCGAGTAATTTACCTGCCGCACGGAAATGCCCGATATTAGTCATACAAGAACCTAAAAAGACTTCATCAATTTTAGTACCTGCGACATCTGCTAAAGTTTTTACATCATCAGGATCATTCGGGCAAGCCATAATCGGCTCTTTAATCGCGCTCATATCAATCTCTAAAACCGTATGATATTCCGCGTCTGCATCAGGTTCTAGTAATTCAGGATTTGCTAACCATGCTTGCATTTCATCAATACGACGTTGAATCGTACGTGCATCACCGTAACCTTCGGCAATCATCCAGTTTAATAGGGTGATATTCGAGTTCATATATTCACGGATCGGCGCTTCACCTAGACGGATTGAACAACCTGCGGCTGAACGTTCGGCTGAGGCATCCGATAATTCAAAGGCTTGTTCCACTTTTAAATCAGGTAAGCCTTCAATTTCTAACACGCGCCCTGAAAAGACATTGATCTTGCCTTTTTTCTCGACGGTTAATAAGCCTTTTTCGATTGCCGCTAAAGGAATCGCATTGACTAAATCACGTAAGGTGATGCCTGCTTGCATTTTACCTGAGAAACGTACTAATACCGACTCTGGCATATCTAAAGGCATGACACCTGTTGCCGCTGCAAAAGCCACTAAGCCTGATCCTGCTGGAAATGAAATGCCGATAGGAAAGCGCGTATGTGAATCGCCGCCTGTACCGACGGTATCAGGTAGTAACATACGGTTTAACCAAGAATGGATAATACCATCACCAGGACGTAAGGCAACCCCCCCTCGATTCATAATAAAATCAGGTAAGCTGTGTTGCATTGCCACATCAATCGGCTTAGGATAGGCCGCCGTATGACAAAAAGATTGCATCACTAAATCCGCTGAAAAACCTAAACAGGCTAAATCTTTAAGTTCATCACGGGTCATAGGGCCTGTGGTATCTTGTGATCCTACCGTAGTCATTTTAGGTTCACAATAGATATTCGGTCTAACGCCTTCTACACCACATGCCTTACCGACAATTTTTTGTGCCAGTGTATAGCCTTTAGAGCTTTGTGTGGCATCGACGGGTCTACGGAAAACATCGGTTGTTTCTAAGCCTAAGGTGTTACGCGCTCTTTCCGTTAAGCCACGCCCAATAATTAAAGGAATACGTCCACCTGCGCGCACTTCATCTAATAAAATATCGGTTT
>WTCM01000009.1 GCA_013138595.1 Methyloprofundus sp.
AGTATTTATAATGCGATGCCAGAAGCAGGGGTTGATGCAATGATTGAGTTTATGGCTGAATTTGAGCGTACGCATTAGAATACTCATTCCCCACTGCTATTAAGTTAAGGGGTTTTTAAAAATAAAATCAATAGACTAAATGTAGGATGGGTAGAGCGTTTTTTTGCGAAACCCATCATTTTAACGCAGGATTGATGGGTTTCATTGTGTGCCTAAAAAGACATGCCGTCCGTTCTACCCATCCTATGGTGTACCTTGCATTTCAAAGATCTGATTTTATTACTCTATAGAACATACTTTACTTGCCTTATAAGGAAATAAAATGCAGTGTTTTCATTGTAAAGGTGAAATGTCAAAAGGTAGCGCGCCTTTCAGTGTTGATAGAAATGGCTATCATATTTCATGGGAAGCTGTGCCAGCGTGGGTATGTAGTCAATGTGGTGAGGCTTATTTTGAAGAAAATGAAGTGAATCATATTCAAAAAGCATTGAAAAAAGTTGATTTTGAAACACAAGCATTACACGCTAGAATAGCTTAAAAATTTGTAATTAGGCGCGTAGGGTGCATTCCATGCACCTTAGAGCCGATGAGATTTACGTGTTAATAATGGTGCATGGAATGACACCCTACAGAATCAAGTGTAGCTTAAGGTGAAACACACTTAGGTTAGTTTGCTCGGTCTTAAATTGATAACGCAATGATGCGAAGCCTAAAAATCAGTAAGAAACCTTAATCACCCACTTAAAATATGACCAAAATAATTCCTCTCCCTGAATTAAGACAGAAAATTGACGCACTAGATAAGCAAGTATTAGAGCTGATTAATCAACGTGCCGTATTGGCAGAAGAAGTGGCAAAAACTAAGATAGCTTCGGGAGAAGCGTTAAATTTTTACCGCCCAGACCGTGAAGCGATGGTGTTAAGCCGTATTAAAGACTTAAACCCAGGTCCTTTATCAGATGATACTGCCGCGCGTTTTTTTCGTGAATTAATGTCCGCTTGTTTAGCCTTAGAAAAACCGCAGAAAGTGGCTTTTCTAGGCCCAGAAGGAACCTTCACTCAGCAAGCAACCTTTAAACATTTTGGTCATGCGGTACAAGCCGAACCCGTGACAACGATTGAAGGAATTTTTCAAGCGGTAGAAGACGGACATTGTCAATTCGGTGTTGTGCCGATTGAAAATTCAACCGAAGGGGTCATTACCCATACAGTAGACCGCTTTGTCTTATCGCCCTTGCAAATCTGCGGTGAAGTCGAAGTGAGAATTCAGCATAATCTGATGGCAAATGTCAGCGATTTATCCGAAATCACCGAAGTTTTTTCGCACCGCCAATCCTTAGCGCAATGCCGCCAATGGCTAGAAAAGAAACTCCCCAATGTGACTTGTACCGAAGTCAATAGTAATGCTGAAGCTGCAAAAATAGCCGCCTCCACACAAGGTGCAGCCGCGATTGCAGGCGAGATAGCCGCTGATATTTATAATGTTGCGATTCTTGAGCGTAGCATAGAAGACGAGTCCAATAATACCACCCGTTTTGTGATTGTCGGGCAATTATCCACCGATGCCACAGGTAATGATAAAACCTCTTTATTAATTTCCGCAAAAAATCATGCAGGGGCTTTATTCGGCATTTTAGAGCCGTTTGCTAAGCATGGTATCAGTATGAGTAAAATCGAATCTCGTCCCTCACGCCAAGGTTTATGGGATTATTTTTTCTTTATTGATATTAATGGGCATCATACCGATAGCAATATTACCGCCGCATTAGAAGAATTGGGTGCGAGTGTCACGATGATTAAGATTTTGGGGTCTTATCCTAGGGCGGTTTTGTAGTTGTGTTGCCTAGTTTAAGGAAAGATTAATTGAATCAGCAAGCCGCAACCATTAAATTATTTTTAGTGCATGGTAGCCCTAATGGCTTAAGGACTGCTGAACTATCTAACTGGTCTGGAAAAGCGATTGCAGCACCAAGAACTGAAATACCTGAACTTTTAAAACGTAATGAATTAGAAAATACGGGGTTTTATTTATTAACAGGTGTTACTGAAACTGGTGACAAAGCGATTTATATTGGTGAAACTGAGGATGTTGCTAAGCGGTTAAAAGGTCATGCCAGTAAAGATTTTTGGAATTCAGTGACTGTTTTTGTGTCTAAAGATGAAAACCTAACAAAAGCACATATTCGTTACCTTGAGGGAAAGTTAATTGATATGGCTATTGAAATAGGCTCATCAACAGTAATGAACGTAGCCAGTAGTGGAGCAAAGTTACCAGAATCAGATGCCGCAGAAATGGATGTGTTTCTTGAAAAATGCTTACAATTATTGCCTGTACTTGGAATTACTGATTTTAATAGAGCACTAGAAAATAAAGTGTCAGAAGAAAGCCTTTTATACTGTCAAATTAAAGGTTTAACGGCAACAGGAAAAAGAACGGCAAATGGCTTTGTTGTTTTTGCAGGTTCTCAAGCTGTGACTGAACACAGAGGCTCAGCGAAAGGAATTAAAACTAATCGTGAAGAATTATTGGCTAAAGGTTTTCTTGTTAAGGAAGAAGAGTGTTTAGTTTTTACCAAAGATATAGAGTTTGGATCGCCTAGTACGGCTGCGGCTATTATTCAGGGTGGCAATGTTAATGGGCTTATTTGTTGGAAAAACTCAGATAAACTTTCTTTAAAAGAGATAGAGAAGAAGCTAGCATAATGTAAAACGGGTAGGCTGGGTTAGCTTTGCAAGCGTAGCGCGGCAAACGTAACCCAGCATGGTACGTAAACTCACAAATTCTGACTTATGTTTTTATTGCTACTTAAGAAAAAGCTAACCCAGCCTACATTGTTTATACCGTTATGACACATGAAGAACTTAAAGCTAAAGCTTTGTTAAAGTCTAATGTTAGAGCTGAATTCGAGGCTTTAGAATCTGAATTTACTTTACTTAGAGAGATATTTATTGTGCGAAAACATTCGAGTTTGAAGCAAGCTTCTAAGCCTCAGTTTATAAAAAAAATGGAGTTTAAATATGAATAAGGAATTGTTTAATAAATTACTCTCTAGTGTTGAAGAGGCGGGAAAAATTGTACGGAGTGAAAAACAAGCATCCAGAAAATTTAATTTCGTCGAGCCAGTAGAACAAAGCAGTACATGCATTCCATGTACCAAAGTTCAAAACACACCAAGCTAAAAACACCCAAATGAACAAATGGAACCAAGACAGCTATTTAAAAGCATGGAACTATGCCTGTTATATTCATAATGGGCAATACCTCCCTAGTAGTGATATTCCCTATATCAATCATATCGGTTTAGTCGCAATGGAAGCCGCGGCAGCTATTGCTAATACGCCTGATACTCAACAGCCTGATTTATTAATAAGTTGTGCTTTATTGCATGATGCCATCGAAGATACTGCAACAACTTATACAGAGATTCAAGAAAACTTCGGTACAGCCATTGCCGAGGGTGTGTTAGCCCTGAGTAAAAATAAAGCCTTGCCGACGAAAGCCGAACAAATGCAGGATAGTCTTGAGCGCATTAAACAGCAGCCTAAAGAAATTTGGATGGTAAAATTATGTGACCGTATCACTAATTTACAGCCACCGCCTGCACATTGGAATCAAGCTAAAAGTTTTGCTTACCAAGAAGAGGCTAGACTTATACTGGAGCAGTTGGGTGAATCTAGTGAATTTTTAAGTGCAAGGCTGAGTATGAAAATTCATAGTTATAGCCAATATGTTTAAAATATACTATCAGTTCCTAGCTGAACGAAAAGCCGCCCAAAACGCATTTTGGACTCCAATTCCTTGTTCCCACGCCCTGCATCACGGCAATTAAGTTAAGAAATAATTTAATGTTAAACAATGTGTTATAACGTAGGTTGGATAAGGTTTTTTATTGCGAAGCATTAAAAAACGTCATCCGACAGGGTGGGCACTCCAGAGTGTCGGATTTCGTTATCTACGCTACGCTAGATAAGCTCATCCAACCTACATGTAATATATTGATATACACCTTAACTTAATTGCTGTGACGCTCTGCGTTCCGAAGTAAAATACCCCTTATCTAACCAGTCAACTTTTACAAACCATGCAAGAAAATACCCTAAAACTCGCAACAGCAGGCGTACAAACCTTAATCCCTTATCAAGCGGGAAAACCTATTTCTGAATTAGAACGTGAATTAGGCTTAACAGAAATCGTGAAACTCGCGTCTAATGAAAATCCTTTAGGCCCTAGCGAAAAAGTCCAGCAAGCAATACAAGCGAGCTTTGCTGATTTATCACGTTATCCCGATGGTAATGGCTTTGCTTTAAAAGCTGCCTTATCAGCAAAATATGGGCTCACTAGCGAGCAAATTACTTTAGGTAATGGCTCTAATGAAATTTTAGAATTACTCGCAAGAGCTTTTCTAACCACCAAACATGAAGTGATTTTTTCACAACATGCGTTTGCGGTTTACCCATTAGTGACACAAGCGGTGGGCGCGATTGCCAAGGTCATCCCCGCACAAAACTATGGACATGATTTAGCGGCAATGTCAGCTGCAATAACAGATAACACGCGTTTAATTTTTATTGCCAATCCAAATAATCCCACAGGTACATATTTAACCGAACAGGCGTTAAATGATTTTTTAGCGACTGTGCCTAAACATGTAATTTGTGTTTTAGATGAAGCCTATTTTGAATATATAGCAGAAGCAGATTACCCTAATTCAGTGGCTTGGTTGGCGCAATATGAAAACTTGGTGATTACACGAACATTTTCTAAAGCTTATGGTTTAGCAGGTTTGCGTATAGGTTATAGTTTATCCAGCCCTGCATTAGCCGATATTTTAAATCGTGTGCGCCAACCGTTTAATAATAATGCCTTAGCTTTAGCAGCAGCGGAAGTGGCGATTCATGATACCGATTATTTAGCACAAACAGTTGCCTTGAATAAGGCAGGGATGCAACAACTCACAGCCGCTTTTACTGCGTTGGGTTTAGCGTGGATCGAATCATTCGGTAATTTTGTATGTGTGGATTTACAGCGCGAAGCAGGCAGTATTAATACCGCTTTATTACACAAAGGGGTGATTGTTCGCCCGGTCGGTAATTATGAAATGCCTAATCATTTACGGATCAGTATAGGCACAGAAGCTGAAAATTCTTTTTTTATTGCCGCACTTAAAGCCGTATTAGCTGATGTTTAATAAACTGTGTATTATCGGCGTCGGGCTAATCGGTGGCTCAGTGGCACGGACCGCACGTAAAAATGGCGTATGTCAGACGATTTCCGCTTATGGGCGTGAACAAGATTTAGCGAATTTACAGCGCGCGCAAGAATTACAGGTGATCGATACCTATAGCCTAGATTTACAAGAGGCAGTGTTTGGTGCGGATTGTGTGATTATTGCTACACCTGTGGGTGCAACAGCGGCGATTATTCAGCAATTAGCAGAAAATTGGTCGGTCGATACGCTCTATATGGATGTTGGCAGCACCAAAGGCAATATTGTGTTGGCATTAGAGCAAGTCTTTGGTTTTCAGCCGCCTAATTTTGTCCCTGCGCATCCGATTGCAGGTGCCGAAAAAAGCGGTGTAGAGGCGGCATTAGACGATTTATTTTTAAACAAGCGTTTAATCTTAACGCCTGATACAGCGACAGGTTCAGGTTTTTTACAACAAGCCACCGCATTTTGGAAAAAACTAGGCAGCGTGGTGTCTATCATGCCAGTAGAACAGCATGATGCCGTGTTAGCCGCAACCAGCCATTTACCGCATATCTTAGCCTTTGGCTTAGTTGATGTAGTCGGTAAAAACGACGCAACAGGGGATATATTAAAATATGCAGCGGGCGGATTTAAAGACTTTACCCGTATTGCCTCCAGCGACCCCACCATGTGGTTAGATATTTGCATGGCGAACAAACAACATCTTATTCCCTTAATTGAACAATTAAGTACGGAATTAGAAGACATTAAACAGATGTTGGTGCAAAATAACGCCCAGCAATTACATCAAACTTTTACTGACGCACGTAATACACGACAGCGTTTTTTAGCCCTTAATA
>WTCM01000137.1 GCA_013138595.1 Methyloprofundus sp.
ATGAGCGGCAGCTATGAAAGATTTGAAGCAGCTTATTCAATTCTCCATTTAGTGTTAGCTGGCGACTTTTTTAATGAGCATGAGAAGTACCTTAAAGCAGTTGATTTACTGAAGGATTTGAATAACATGGCAAAATATAAAAATCTGATTGAACATCCTGTGCAAACAGACTTATCAACACCTTGTCGTTAATAGAGATTCGGTATAGTTTATGGAAGCAGACTACAACTACGGAATAAACTGGGATTTATTCTATCAACAAACGCTCAATAATAATAAAACCAAAGCACTTTGGGATGTGCCTGCAAGTTTGGCCGCTGCTAAAGATTTTGAGCAATTTAAAAATGACTTAACGAATGACTTGCCAATAATAGATTTAGGGTGTGGAACAGGAACACAATCTTTATTTTTTGCACAGTTCTATCCTCAAGTGATTGGCTTAGATGTTTCACAACAAGCCATTGATTATGCAGAGCACAATAGCGCTAAAAAAAACATTAGTTTTGATATATTTAATGGCTTAGATAGGCATAAAGCTAGGGAAATTCATCAGCAGTGGGGAGATGTGCATATTTATATGCGTGGGGTTTTTCATCAGATTTTACCCAGTGATCAAGTTAATTTTATTGAAGTCATTAAAATTTTTCTAGGGCAGCAAGGAAAATTATTTTTATGTGAAGTTTCGGATAATATTAGAACGTATTTTAGTCAGGAAAATGGAACCTCATTCAGTCAATTACCGACTAAACTTAAAGCAGTATTTATTAGTCATCTTCCACCTAGAGGGGTGAGCTTAAGAGACCTTACTGAAAGCTTCCCTGAACGAGATTTTTCTATTATTTCTATGGGGAATACTCAGCTTTATACCAATATAAAAATAAAAGATAGTGAACCCATTTTTATTCCAGCAGTGTACGCTATTATCACCCCTAAATCTCATTGATTCAATATGTCAGGTCATCATCATTCAGCAGGCATGCTAAATATTATTATGCGCAAACACCCCAAGACATTTTTAAGTTTGTGTATTCAGTTGGGGTTAATAACATGTGTTGTTTCTTTATTTAATATTGAGGAACATCTTGCCATTCATAAGTTAATGCCAGTGGTGTTTTCAGGTTTTATCCTCCACGCTAACTTAGCGAAACGCTGGCGTCCCCCCTTTTTTCTGATACTCAGTTTTTTTAGTATCGGCTTAATATTAGGTTTGCAACAAGGTGTCATATTAATCACTTTAGTACTGGTATTCTTTGCTCTGTGTCACTTGCCCTATTCGCTACTGCGGCGCTCTATCATAATCATTAGCTTAGCGGGGGTGCTGGCATTATTTAGAGCAGAAGTATTACCCAACATGTTTCCTATTAAAGTACTGGTGGTTTTAGGTAGTATATTGATGTTTCGTATAATACTGTACCTGTATGAACTGCAATATGAAAAAGAACAGGTTAATATCTGGCAACGCTTAAACTACTTTTTCTTATTACCAAATATTATTTTTCCGATTTTTCCAGTTGTTGATTATAAAACGTTTAAAAATACTTATTATAATCAGGCTGAGTTAAAGATATATCAACGCGGTATCAATTTAATGTTCAAGGGATTATTCCATTTGATGCTGTACCGGGTTATTTATAATTTTTATGTACCCGCTCTTACCGAAGTCATTGGTATTTTTAGCCTGGCATGGTTTGTTATTAGCTCCTATCTGCTGATTTTAAGACTGTCAGGAATGTTGCACTTTATTATTGGGATACTTTGTTTATTTGGCTACAATTTGCCAGAAATATTCAATAACTATTTTCTGGCACGAGGTTTTGGTGATTTTTGGCGTAGAATTAACATTTACTGGAAAGACTTTGTTATTAAAATCTTTTATTATCCTTTATTCTTTCGCTTGCGAAAAAAAGGAACTGTTTTTGCAACGTTTTCTGCCACATTAATCGTTTTTGCAATTAACTGGTTTTTACATAATTATCAATGGTTCTGGATTATGGGGGAGTTCTCCATAGCGCCTACCGACCTGCTCTTCTGGGGAATTTTCGGAGTGTTAGTAACTGTTTCAGTATTATTACCAAACAATAAAGGTACAGATGAGCACACGTATAGACGAGATTTTATACTGGTTTCTCAGGTGACGGCCACTTTTATAAGCATTGCTTTACTCTGGTCCTTGTGGATCAGCCCTTCTCTTGCTAGCTGGTTGTCATTAATGGCAACTGCAGGCAACAGCTCTGTACAAGACATTGTTTATTTTCTGCTAGGTCTAGTGAGTTTTCTTTTTATCATATCCTCGATTCAGTATTTTATTTGTTCCCATCAAGGATATATTGAGTTATATCAGCAAACAGTACACAGGAGCGCACCTTATCGAAATATTATATTACTGAGTTTTTGCGTCGTATTAGGTTCTAATATGGGTTTATCATTTTTACACCAATATGGAAGCTTTTCTCTCAGCACAATGATGAAAACTCGCCTGAATCATAATGATACTCAGAGCCAGTTTAACGGTTATTATCAAGATATGTTAAAGGATAAAAATTTTTCTTCTCCTTTATGGCAAATCCAACAACAAAGGTCTAAAAGTTGGGCACCTCTACGTAAAACAAGCCTTATTAAAAAAACTGATAATATGCTGATGTATCAGTTATTGCCTAATCAAAACGCAATATTTAGAACCGCCTTTTTTCAAACAAACCGTTTTGGGCTTAGAGATAAAGAGTATCCCTTGTTGCCTGATAATAATAGTACTCGCATAGCATTGCTTGGCGGTTCAATTGAAATGGGGGCAGGTGTCGCTAATACAGAAATATTTGAAGCCTTAGTTGAAGACAAGTTAAATTCTGCTCAAGACTCACGCCATTATGAAATATTAAATTTTGCGACTGGCGAGAAAAACACATTACATCATTTGTACCGATTAAAACATGAGGTAATAGATTTTCAGCCTCGATATCTCGTTATTTTTCAACATTCAAGAGAATGGCTTGTTATTGTTAAATCAATTCAGAAATTTATTAAAGAAAAAGGTTCACAAGCTCATGACTTTCCCTTTGTAGAGAATATAATAAAAAAAGAAAATTTACAGCCCAACTTGAAGTTAGAAGAGTATTTCAAGCGGTTAGAACCTTATAAACACGAAATATTTCAACAAACGTTTAAAAGAATGTTGACTATTTGTCAGCAGCATGAAATAGTGCCGATTTTAGTTTACCTACCAAGCCTTGAGCAAAACAATCAAGTGCCTTCCTGGCAATATGTCCCAATACTTGGTTTAGCGAAAAAAGCAGGATTTCATACGATAGATATGTCCACTGTTTATGACAACCACCCAAAAAACAGCCTATGGGCAGCTCCCTGGGATAGCCATCATCCCAACGCACAAGGACATCAGTTAATTGCCCAGCGTTTATATGATGAGCTGGTGGGCTTTTTATATTTAAATTCTAATGAGTACACCCCAAGTCTATCGAAATAAAGAAAAAACAGCAGGCTATGCGGAGTGTCATGTATCCTGCTTACTTCATCGATACTTTAATCACTTGCCCGACAATTGGTAAGTTTAGTTCCAAATAATTTGCACTGAGTGAGGACCTCATATTGGAAGATAACACATTCATATTTCTGGCGGGTCTGCATAGAAGTGGAACCTCTCTATTACATGAAATACTTCGAGAACATTCAGAAGTGTCTGGATTCTCGAAGACAGGAGCCCCTGAAGACGAAGGGCAACATTTGCAAGCTGTATATGAGCCTGCTAAGTCTTTTGGGGGACCTGGAAAGTTTGCTTTCGATCAAAAATCATATATGGATGAATCACATTCACTCGCAACAAATGTATGTGCAAAAGATATTTTCGAACAATGGAGCAAATATTATGACTTGTCATCTAAGTATCTGATTGAAAAATCTCCTCCCAATATTATTAGGACAAGATACTTACAAAGGATCTTTTCTGGCTCTAAATTTATTGTCATTCTCCGCCACCCTATCGCTGTATCTTATGCAACTCAGAAATGGAGTAATACTTCAGTCAAGTCGTTAATAAATCATTCTCTTCATGCATATGAAATCTTTCTGGACGATATGAGACTTCTTAATTCAGTATATGTTCTTAGGTACGAGGACTTTGTTTGTGAACCACAGGAGACAGTTGATACTATTTGCAGGTTTTTAGATCTTAGCCCCATTACGGTGCATCATAAAGTCCGAAATAATATTAATGAAAAATACTTTTCTATATGGAAATCTGATCGAAAAAAATTTTATAATAAGGTGCTATTCAAGATAACTCCAGATTTAGAAGCAAGGGCAAATAGGTGTGGGTATAGCCTTATAAATTACAATGAGTGCGTTCCAGTACCGTGGTTAGGTTCCCATAACAAAGCAAATACACTCAAACGGTAAAAGTACCGTTTCGCCAAAATTTATCGCTAAATATTTATTGTTGATAAAAAAGCTTGCTAAATAGCATCTGTTTCAAGGATAAAAAAATGTTAAACAGTCACGAAAATAAATTCCTATTCGACATCTGTCGCCCCTATCGTATCCAGATCATTGTTTTTTTTCTACTATCAAGTATCACCTCTCTTCTCGACGGAATCTCAATCGGTCTGTTAGTTCCTTTATTAGGAGCCATTCAACAGGTTGATAGCTATGACAAGCTTCCTCGCGCCATGCAATGGCTAGCTTCCATGTTTAGTGGGTTTACGATGGAGCAAAAATTACTCTACTCAATCTCTGCTATTGTTATATCTGTTTTATTAAAAAATCTTTTTTTAAGCTTGTCTTTCTGGGTTGGGCTTTGGACTGGAAGTAAGGTCACAGCAAATGCTCGTTCGAAGATTAACACAACCTTATTGGACGTTAACATTGATTATTTTCACAAATCTGAGACTGGAAAGATCATTGATAGTGTATTAAATCATACCGCTTCACTCCATATTTTGTTTGAAGTGGTCACTAAATTTGTGGTCAATTTTTTAACGTTATTCGGTCTGTTTATTTTACTCATGCTCTTTTCATGGCAATTAACGCTTGTCACTTTTTTTTTCGTCACCATGATCGTGATGATCATGTTTCAATATACTAAACGGGTGAAGCGATTAGCGAAAAAAAGATCAGTTAATCAGCAAGATTATTCTGGCATACTACATGAGATGGTGAGTGGTATTGTTGTAATCAAATCTTTTGCCCAAGAAAAGAGTCAACAAGCAAAAGCACAACAAAAAATTGATGCTTGTCAACAGTCCAGTTACCAAACTCAATTAGCCAACTCTCTGGTATTGATTATTACTGAAGCATTGGCAGTATTGATCATTGGCATCCTTTTCGCTTTAGCCGTTATGAGCGATGTTGAAAGTTCACTGCTACCGCTGCAAATTTTACCCTTTTTCTATATATTAATACGGATGGTACCTCATTTGAAAAGGATCAACCATGACCGAAGCTCGATTATCTCTCACTGGCCTTCTTTAGAAATTGTTGCCGATTTGATTCGAAGAGATAACAAACCTTTTTTAATAGATGGTTCTACTCCGTTTCAATCTTTACAACAGGGCATCCGTTTAGAGTCGGTCTCTTTTGCTTACGCCCCCGAGCATCCAGAGATTCTTAAACAGCTCAATCTAACCATTCCTAGTGGCAAAACAACCGCCCTTGTCGGTGAATCCGGTGCAGGAAAGTCAACATTAATCAATCTATTGCTCCGCTTCTATGATCCAGTTGCAGGAACGATATGGGTTGACAGTGTGCAACTTACCGATCTAAAACTCGACAGTTATCGACGTAAGATTGGTGTCGTTAGTCAGGATACTTTCATTTTTAACGACACGGTTAAAAATAATATTGCCTTTGGTGGCTTATCCACTCTTGATGATGCAGCGGTGATTAATGCGGCAAAAAAAGCTAATGCAGATGATTTTATTCGGCAACTTCCTGATGGCTATGAGACCATCTTGGGCGATCGAGGGGTCAAACTTTCTGGTGGGCAACGACAGCGCATTGCTATTGCTCGTGCAGTATTGGAGAATCCTGATATTCTGATTCTAGACGAAGCGACCAGTGCACTGGATAACCATTCTGAACGTCAGGTTCATCAGGCATTAGCTGATTTACGTAAGAATCGTACAGTGATTATCATTGCCCATCGATTATCCACCATTAAAGAAGCTGATCAGATCGTGGTTTTGAAAGAGGGTAGTATTGTCGAGCAGGGTGATGAAGTTCACTTATTAGCGCTAAAAGGGGTTTATTATGACCTGGCAACGGGTAATGGCATCACTCTTTAAACAGATTTTGAACATTTTCACAGTCTCTAAGTAGCCAAGAAAAATGTTAGATTAATTTTGTTTGGGTACTTAGAGTTAAGGCCAGCCAAAGTCTTTGCTAACTAGATCGTAGAGCGCTTGGTTGTGAGGTGAAAAATAACGGTTAAGGTATTCCGTGACCTCGGGCGCGACTTTAACTCTGTTTATTCCAACATTGCGCGGTTGCAAATCGGGAACCTTGAATGTCGCATCGACACCCACAAATTCAAATACCTGCATAAGAGAGCGCTCTATACTGGACAAAAAATATTCACTGTTGATGACCAGTATTTGCTCTCTAGCGAAGTGACTGTAATAACGCTCTAATTGCTCTCGGTAGAGACCACGACTTTTGTATGAGTAATGTCGATACTTTTCATTTTTAAAATCCCTTTGTTGGACAATGGGCTCTATGCGCTGCTCCTCGGCAAGCATCGCCTCGAAAATTGCTAGTGACTCCTTTCCTCTACGCTGTTCTTTAAAATAGTGCGAGATCGCCCGTTGGCTTGGGTCTCTTAACAGCACTATGATTTTTATATCTGGAATAAGTTGGTGAATTCTTTCAGCGACATCAGGGTTGAAAAGATAGAGTGGCGATGACTCAAATGTTTTTTGTTGAGCTTTGAGCTTTTTTTGCAATGGAAAGTGTGAACGATACCATAATGGCCCCTGTTTAAAATTATCAACCGCTGGGTCTAATCCGCCATCGAAAAAATGCACTTCTTTTATACAAGAAGCAATGAGTTGCGGGTGTTGTGCCAAGTGGCGATGGAGACTTGAAGTCCCTGCTTTTTGTGCGCCAATAATAATAAAGTTGGGTAATGCTCTGTTCGCTGCAGTCGCTTTTTCATAATGCCGAGTGAGTCGATGAGCAGCGCGTGTGAATAAAGTTTGTTTCATCTCGGTGGCCAGTTAGGCTTAATGGCATAATCGCACTGGTAGAGCTTGCGGATACGATCGCATTGCTCATCGGTAGGTGTTATTTTAGGCAAAGTTGTTTTGTTTTGCTCAGTGCCCATCTGGATGCCGAATTCGGTAAGCAAAAATTGCGATAGCTTTTTGATCGGAACGATGTAGTCCACATCATCTGGCTGATAACACCATGCTTGGGGCCTAAGGTGTTCATCTATATGGAGCGGGTTCTCAATCTTCAATATCTCAGCGGTAACATTGATAAAGTGATCCAGCCCCATCCCTTCGAGCCTGTTGTCTATATAGAACGGATGTGGAGAAGATGCATAGATGACCTTGTTATGATAGGCAGACAAAAACCGAGAGAGCGGGTCGCGATAGACAGCAAAACGTCGATAGCTAGAATAAATCTCCAAACTTTTGGTGTCACCCACCTCAATTGAACGGCCTGGCTGGGCGGTCCATCCCCAAAACTTATGAGGTGCAAGTGAGTCTGTCTGTGCAGTAGTGCCAAACTCTTCTTGCTGGAATAGTTGCTTAAGAGAGGACGAAGCATTCTTGGAAAGACCAAGAAACATCAGCTGATGTTTATGGCTGAGGAAAAAAAGATTGGGCATTGCTTTTTCCCTGACATAACTTTCGGGTGGCCGAATCCACTCAGATAATTGCTCGGATGACACTGACAAGGAGGAGTGCTGATCTTTCTTAATGCTTGTAAGACGGAGTTGCAATCTTTGCCAGCCCCCCCAAATTCGGCAGGCGTATCGATATAGAGCAGCATCGAGCCATTCGGGTAACAACTTAGCAGTAATCAAAGCAGAGCCGATCATAACATGGTTGCCAGTCAGTGTGTGCCAATTGTAGTGCAAAGCAGACCGTACCGCTTTAGCTCCCTGCTGAATGTTTTTTTGTTGCAGATAGGTTCGAGCCTGATGCCAATAGAGGTGTGCGATAGAGCTTGTGCGATATTTTTCTGCCTCAACAGGTGCATAACCAGCAATTTTGGCGGTTGCCAAAAGGTGGTAATGACGTTGCCGTTGTGTGTTAGCACTCAAACCATTGGGATTCAGTCGGTACCAAACCAACACTTCAGGAATGCAGACCATTTTCCACTGCGTCAGTGCTGCAATCCGTGACCAGAGCTCGTAATCTTCGGCATGACGAAGATCAATATCAAAAGCATGCAGTGGCGGAAAAGCCTCCAAGTCAGTTCCCCGACCGTTAAAAACTTCCCTTCGAAGCAGCGCATTCGAGCCATTGCCAATCACATTCCGAATATAGCAATCGGCGAAAGTTGTTGGCGCTGTTCCTTCCTTTTGGATCACTCCTACGTCTTTGCCCTCTTCGTCCATAAGGCTGGAATAACTATAACTAAGTCCCAGCTCTGGATCTGAGGCAAAGTGTTCTAGGTGACGGCTTACTTTTTCAGGATACCAAATATCATCGGCATCGATAAAACCTATGTATTCCCCCCTAGCGTGGTCAATACCCGCATTACGCGCAGCAGCCAGCCCTCCGTTTGGCTGTTCGACATAACGAATCCGAGGGTCATCAAATTGTTGACAGATCGCCATACTGCGATCTGTCGAACCATCATTGACAATAATAATTTCAAGATCCTGCCAGCTTTGTTGCAGAACTGAATCCAGAGTCGAAGCGATGTAACGTTCGACATTGTATAGTGGAATAACAATAGTTACATGTGGGGTGTTTTTACTCATAATTTTGGAAAGTAATAAAAAACATGCTCAGAGCATGTTTTGAGGTCTATTAAATAACAGTTGAAAAAGCAAGTACAAGCATATGTAAGCTAGCATTATAGTGCTTTTCATAAATGTCCCATGCCGGTGGTACTTCTCTCGCCAGCCACATTGAATATAGTTTCTCCAATTAACAAGCAAATTAGTCACTTTTCATTACCTACCTAGAACAATACAAAAACCCATCATCCTACGTTTATATCCGCTAGAGTATAATTCATTATTCTAGCACAGAGGCATGACACACTATTAATCGTCATGCATGTTTAACACCATCAGGAATGTAAGTACCTGCCTTTATTTACGAGAGTTAAACTGAACAGTTCGAAAGGCCATGAAAAACTCCCCGCTGCTCAAAAATCACTTTAACAGCAATAGTGGAAAATACTGCAAGGCTATGAAAGTATATAGGGCATGCAGCGCATACCTAACATTTTCTAAAGGCACGCGGTGCGATACCTCTACCCTACCATGACTACAAAACTGCATGGCAGTGCATCTAAAACACGTTTTGGGCTTCAGTTTTTGAATACCATCACAGTCTCCTATATTATTCTAACTTACACCACCTGACCTGCACATCAGCCCGATGACCAAACCCACTGGAAGTTGTAGCCTCCTAACCAGCCTGATACATCTGATGTGTCAACTGGGAAATAAAGGATGCCCATCTTTTAATGGTAAACATTTCTCGTGACACCTTATCCAAATGGCACGATTTCCCCAATAAATATGAGCTTCATAAAAAAGAAGATGCTTAACGAATAAGGTTAAGCTGCATGAGCACAACAAAGCACAATTTAAACATTTGAAACGGAGTGAATACCCCGTTTCAACAAAGCTTATCGCTAAATATTTATTGAACCACAACCCCATAGCTTGCTGCTAGTACAGAAAATTCTTGACTAGCAAGAAAGCCTTGAATCATATCGCGCCGGCTCAAACCACTGCCCAAATGATTTAACCAATTACTCACACCTGCCGCATCTGGCGAACGATTCAAAATCGTTGCATAAGCAATATTAACAAACGCACGGTCATCATGGTTTTGGTCGATAAACTCGCCACTTAAAAAGAAACCGTAAGCAACATCTGCAGCGCTAAATTCCTCAGTGATTAAATGATTAGCCCAGTGATCTAAACCCTCTTGCTCAGGATACCGCCCCAAAACATTAAGATAAAAGCGCTGTACAAAATCTTTCACTTGAAATTCTTTATGATCACTTATGCTGTAAGCTTTCATCCCTGCTCGTTGCGCTAAAGCACCAAACTCAGCACTACGAAAAAAACCATATAAAATAGAGTCTTTTGGTAAGCCTTGCTTAAGCAACCCTGCCCAATGATTCAATCCCTCAGGATCTGCCTCTCTACCCAATACAGTACTATAAAGTACATGCACAAAAGCAGTATTACTTAAACTCAAAGACTGAAATTCAATACTTTTAAAAAAACCGAAAGCCATACTTGTGGCAGAGGCGGACTGAATATAACCCAACCAAAAACGTGCTCCACCACTATCCGCAGCTCTACCTAAAATATTTTCATACAAGCGCTCAATAAATACTGTTTGTTGCTGCTCGGTATCATTAGTAAAAAATTGAACATTATCTAACCACGCAGCATCGGCACCCACTGAGATACTATTATTTTTAGAATATTCAAATTTAAGTGTATGCTCTCCCTCGCTTAAGAGGTATTGATAATTCTGCCAATCGATAAAGCCTGAATATTCTGCAATTAACTCAGCATCAACATAAAAGCGAAAAAAATCGCCCTCTTGCTCACTATCTACTTTCAAATCAAAACTAATATTGCCGGCAATAGCTGTTGTGACACGCCACTCGGCAATTAAAGATTGATTGTCGAGCGCAGCATTAGAACGCAATAGCAACTCCCCCTCTGCGTCGCTATCCAAATGCCAACCATAGCTGTACCAGCCTTCGGGCCACGACGTGCTATTAAATGGCTGCTCATATTCCTCAATAGGTATTACTGATGTTAATGGTCCAACAGTATAAATATGACTCGTCATCACATCAGGAAGCGCGGGCACTAAATCAGGATCCGCAGAGTGAAAAGCAATAAATTCTCCATGCGCAGAAATACTGGAGTAATTTGAAGCACTCTCCGTCTCAAAACCGTCAAACTTATAGCTGATACGTGTTGTCTCAGCATGCAAACGATCACGGACAAAAATATTGGACACATTAATAATATTACCGGCAACTAAATTAGTTGCATCAGAGTTATAGCTGACAAAACGCCCATTACTTGAAATGGCAGAGCGAAAACTTCTGCCATTGCTTAATTCCCCTAGGCTATTAATAGTCGCTAAGCTAGTCACTCCATTTTCTCTATCATAAACAAAGATTTTTGGGTTTTTGTTTAGCCTTGCTCCCGAGCTTAAATTATCAGACTCTGAAGTGTAACTAATAAACCGCCCATCAGCAGAAATCACTGGCTTGACTGAGTCATCACTGCCCCATGCTCCTGCTGTACTACGACTCACCAACGCCACTTCCTCTGTGTTCCTATCATAAACAAAGACATCAGAGCTTCTATTATTATCGCCTGCGACTAGATTTGATGCATCAGATTGATAAGTAATATAACGCCCATCGGCAGAAATAGAAGGACGGGTACTTTCATTCCGTCCTTCTTTACCCGTAAAGCTTAAGCTAATTCGAGTGCTTATATTTTGCAGGCGGTCATAAACAAAAACATCTGAAGTGCCATTATTATCATTAGCAACAATATCATCTATCGTTGACTGATAACTGATAAAACGACCATTGGCTGAAATAACAGGAAACTCACTTAATCCTAATTCACTTGCTGAGCTAACGCGGCTTACTTGCTCTGTTACACGGTCATAAACAAAAACATCTTTGAGCTTATTAAGTGTATCCTGATCATCCATATCAGAGGCTGCTGTTGCAAAAGTAATGTATTGCCCATCTGCTGAAATTTCCGGTTTACCATTACTCGCATTATTCGCTTTACCAAACATGTTCTTACTAACTAACGCAATACTCCCTTGCTCTTTGTCATACAGGTAAATTTGCATATCTTCTGACCTAGTACCAGCGAGTAAATTGTTCGCATAGGAAGCAAAAGCAATAAACCGTCCATCAGCGGAAAGCGATGGCAAAATAGCACTCGAATTGCCTATGACTCCATTAGCAGAAATATCGGCTATACTAGTCATAGCGCTCACGTCTGCTGTAAATAGCTGAGTAATTGATAAGCTTATTGCGCCTATTAGCCTATAGTGAAGTATGTTTTTTTTATTTTTATTTTTATTTTTATTATTCATATGTTTACTCTATCTATCTTTTTATTTAACCTAGACTATGCAAGCAAGCGACTCTCACCCTCATGGAGCAAAGCATACATAAGCTAGACCTTTCATTTATGAAAATTTCACTAGAATACTATGGTCCTTACCTAGGCATAAAAAAGCCAATACTTCACTACACCACTTGCCCTGCACACCATCCCGACGACCAAGCCCACTGGAAGTTATAGCCTCCTAACCAACCTGATACATCAATCACTTCGCCCACAAAATATAAGCCTGTGACTTGATTAGCCTCTAAGGTTTTAGATGAAATCGCATGACAATCCACGCCGCCTAGTGTCACTTCCGCAGTGCGGTAGCCCTCTGTGCCATTCGGTTTAAGTTGCCAGCGATGTAATTGTTCGGCAATCAAATCAATTTGCTTATGTGATAAATCAGCGATTGATAAACTCAGTAACGCCTCGCTGATCAATAAAGGAATTAAACGCTTGGCTAAATGCTGGGCTAAGTAAGTTTTGACTTTTATTTTGGGTGTTATTTGCTGTGCTTGTAATAGTTCAGCTTGTAAATCAGTATTTGGCAGCAAATCAATCGTTAAAGCCTCTCCTTCGCGCCAATAAGAAGACATTTGTAACACCACAGGACCACTGATACCACGATGGGTAAATAATAGATTTTCGGTAAAACTTTGCCTGTTATTACTAATCGTACAAGGCAAGGCTAAACCTGAAAGTGCGGCAAACTTATCTTTCTCAGCCACATGTAAGGTAAAAGGTACTAGCCCTGCGCGGGTTGTTTGCACCTTAATCCCAAACTGTTCAGCTACCTTATAGCCAAAAGGTGTCGCACCCATTTTAGGGATAGATAAACCACCCGTCGCAATCACCAATGACTGTGCTTGTATGGTCTGTTGCGCTGTTTTGATGATAAAGCCTGAGTCTATTTTTTGAATGGCTTTAATTTTAGTGTTTAACTGGATTTTTACTGCGGCTTTATCACATTCTGTGAGCAGCATATTTAACACATCGCGTGCCGTTTCATTGCAAAACAACTGACCGTGTTCACGCTCATGATAGGGAATACTATGTTGGTGAACCAATTCTAAAAAGTCCCACTGAGTAAAGCGACTTAAAGCAGATTTACAAAAATGCACATTGTCCGAGACAAAGTTTTCTGCGTCCACCGTGTAATTTGTAAAATTACAACGCCCGCCCCCCGACATTAGAATTTTTTTACCTGCTTTATTCGCATGATCTAACACTAAGACTTTGCGCCCACGCTTGCCCGCCTCTAGTGCACACATTAAACCTGATGCTCCTGCGCCAATAATTACCACATCTACTTCTTTAAGCACTACAGTCACCGATAAAATTAATTTAAATTCATATTATGCAACTTCATTTGATTGTCCTTGCCATTGTTTTTTAACTTCAGTTTTTTAGTCTTTAATGCTCCTGGTTTTTCAGCTATTTGATCTTCCCCTTTGACTAACCACTGTTCAATTTTTACACCGTAGTTTGTACTATTTGCCACCGAGACTTTTTTTAATGTTACCTCTATATGCCCTGTACCCAGCTCACTCAACTGTATACCGTCATCATAAGAACCATTCACCTTAGTTTTACTAATGCTAGCATTAATACTTCCTGCATCGCTTTCATCAAAATCTAAGCCCGCATCCATATTATTATTTGCCTGTACATGAGAGATCGTCACATTCACATCTCCTTCCCCCGCTTCATCAATATCAAAGCCATCATCTAAGTCGCGCATATTATAAAAACCATTACTATTTAAAGTCACGTTTTTAAAAGTTGCATTCACATCACCCTCGCCTGCTTCATCTAGCTCTATGCCATCCGCGCCATTGGCATCAATATGTGTATCCGTAATCACCGCAGTAATGCTGCCTTTACTGCGTTCATCGACACGAATACCATCAAAATCAATCGCTCCCACACCATTTGCCACAAAGCTAGAACTGGAAATAGTCAGCTTTATACCTATGTTAGACCCTAGCATACCTGTATCAAATTCATCCGCATTATCATCAATATGTAAGCCATATAATGCAGAATGAAATACTCTGACCTTATCTAAAGAGACTTGAATATCATCCCCTATCGCATCACTAGGAATATTAATCACGATACCTCGGCTTGCGCTATTTAAGAGAGTCAGCTGTTCAATGCTAATATTTCCTGAGCTATTAAAAACTAAGGAGCCGTCTTTAGTGGTCGCTGTTAAATCCTTGGCAATGCTAAAGCCGCCTGCTTTTTGCCCATCGATCAGCACGCCATTACCGCGTAAACTTAAATCTTGCTTGCCTGTATAAATGATAGGCGCACTGAGATTAATACGGGCATTTTTTGCGAAAACAATTTCATTGATTGTGATATTTTCGTTCGCTTGAGTCATTGCTTGCTTAAACGAGGTTTCATCATTGACGATTGTTGCTGCGGATAGATTGCTTGAAGCTAAGAGTATTGTGGCTGCTAGTAGGCTGTGTTTCATAATGGTCCTTGTATTGCTATCACTGAGTAATCGCTTTAATCTCTTGCTGCTGATTCTTCACCAATGTTGTATAGCTCATATCTTATTCGCCTTATTTTTTAGAAATAGCATCAACAAAAATTTCAATCCATTCAAAACAAAAAGGTTTTTCTGTTAATTGAAGGTGTAAAGATTGGGTCGCATAAATATCAGCCTTATCTTTTACCGTACTTTCCCAGCATTTTGGGTTAGCATCTTTACCTAGAATTAAAATGGTTTTTTCAATACCATCTAATGGCGGTTTGGGGAAATAACTGGAATTTGCTTTTCTATACAAGTTAACGTGATAGGGCCAAACCAACTCAGTAGGCAGGGTTTTGCCCATGCTGAAATAAGCCTGCACCCTAGCCTTATTAAAATTTTGTGTCAGTTGCTGTTTCACTATACCGGCTATATTATTGAAATAAGTATTAACTCCCAGTTTTTTAAACTTATTATACTCACTAAGGCCTTCTTCAATTTCCCTATTGTGTACCCTACTACTATCATTTGCTCCTCCTACTGGATCAATCAAAAATAATAGAGCAACTTTTTTACCCCGAATTGATAATTGTTGTGCAATTTCATAGATAAGCATTCCACCTAAAGAGAAGCCAGCAAGGTAATAAGGACCTTCTGAATCTATTTGCGTAATCGCTTGAATATAATAATCAGCCATTTCTGGAATCGTTAAATATTTTGCTTTTTTACCATTTAAAGCCTGGTGATTTAGTAAATAATAAGGTCTATTAGTCTCAATATACTCCTGAATGATAGGTGTAATCCTAGCGCCTAAAAAACAGAAAAGGGGAGGTAGGCTTCCTGCCGTATTCACAGCTGTAATAATGGAACTAAAATTGTTCGTTATACCGTCAGCATATTTATCTAAGGATTTAGTAAGTAAACTCACCGTTGGTTCTTGAAATACCAATTCTATCGGTATTTTTTTATTCAATTTAGTTTCGATATTTGTTCGGATAACAACGGCAAGTAATGAATGTCCCCCTAAATCAAAGAAGTTATCATGAATACCAATAGTCTCTATTTCAAATACCTCTTTCCAGATAGTGAGTAAAATGCTCTCGGTGGCAGACTGAGGAGACACCAGAGAGGTACTCGTTTTGTCAATATAAGTACTATTGACGACTGTATTCAACTCTTCCTGAAAACAATCAAGTATTTCATTCAGTTGGTTTTCGCTCACAATATCAGCATTAAATGTAATATCCAGATGAATCGTATCATTTGAATTGATAAATGAGAATATCAGCGGGGAGTGTGCATTCTTCCCATCAGTATTGCGTCTTTTTACATGTTCAGAAAACAGCCCGCTTTGGTCATCACTATTAATTAATTGGGCAATAAGGCCATGATTATCCTTTAGCCCAGCCGCATCAATCTGCTCATTATGATGCTCAATAGCAGTATATAAATTTTCCCTTAATGCACTTAATAGTGCGTCATAACTCTGGTTTTTTTCTATTTTTGAGCGCACAGGAAGTAAGTGAATAAAAGACCCAAGCGTAGGATGGTTTTGACTATTTTTTTCAGAAAACGGGATTAAAAAGGCAATATCATTTTTATCATAAAGCTTGAGAAAGGTTAGCTTTAAAACACCGAGCAGACCTACAAATAAAGTGATGGAATGTGAACGACAGAAATTTTCTAAACCTTTTTTATTGATAGGGTTTATTGTCTTAAAATGCTTCCCATTATCATTGTTTATCCCACTTGGCTTAGCAAATGTAAAAATATCGATACCTGCTAAATACTCTGACCAGAAGCTTTTCCCCTGCTGAAATGTGGCTTCAACACCTAAATCATAATATTGCTCATGGCTCTCAGGAAGCAGTGCTTTACCTTGCTTAAGTTGCTGATAATGCTTCAAGATAGATTCACTTAAGATAAAAGCATTGTAGCAATCTAGGATTAAATGATGAAAATTCATTAATACTATTGTTGCGCCCTTATCCGTTTGGTAAAGTTTGATATGGTATAAGGCTTCATTGCTAAGCTCATAGTGATAGCGTGAATAGTCATTAATAAACTGCTCTTCAATCGCTGTGACACTTTGGTGTGACTTTTCAACAATAAATTCCTGTTTTACAAAAGGGGCAATGAAAACTTGATTATCTTCTGCTGAAAAACGGGAGCGTAAAACATCATGACTCTCTATCACTTTATTAATCGCACTATTCAGTGCTTTTAAATTAACGGTATCAGTAAACTCAATCACATGATTAAGTGAATAACTATAAGTATGCCCTTTTTCTTCTTGTAATAATGTTTGTTGAAATTTAGTACTCTGTTTTTTCTTAAGTGGCAATATTAATACTTTCTCAGTACTTTCAGCGGGTAATAGAAATGCCTTGGAAACCACAAAATCATTGGCAATGGAGCTGAATACAGAGTATTTCTTAGCATTAATATTGATCAATGCATCGTAGCTAGAAAAATTTTCAATAACGGCTAAATCTAGCCCCTCCCCAAGACCTACTCCATTAGCCTTTAAAGCGGCTTCCTTTTGAGTAAATAAAATTAACGGAAATAAATCCAGTAACTCAGCACTCATATCCATATTATCTAAGGTGTTATTTATGTGTGCACTCTGAGTTCCGTAAATATTTTTAATGGTTAACTCATCAAGTGAGCGAATTTTTTCTATATCAATACCGATAGGATAGGCTGAACGCGCCGCGTAAATACCGCCTTCACTATGACTGATTGAATAAAAAGGAAATTCTACATTCGACTTACCATTATGTAATACCTGAACAGGCTTTTCGGGTGATAAAACTTCGGTACTCTTTAAGCAAGCTGACATTTCAGCTTGCTTAAGAGCTTGCCAGTTAGTTAAAATTTTACAGGCTATTTTTCCTGATTTTTTTTCATTTTTTCTTTTACTAGAATTTAAAGCGTTAATTTCATTTAACTCATTTTCAGTAAAATAATTGTCATCATAAAACTGCTGGTTAAGCTCTTTAATATCTGCAAAAAAACCTTCACTTAAACTATCTTTAATTAGAGTATTTTTAAAAATATAATAATCTTGACATTTTGTATCAAACACAGGACTCGCTGTAAAAGCTTTAATATTAATGACCTGTTTACCCAGTTCATTAACCCCCAATATATTGAATGTGACACCTTTAGATTGCGACTCTAACAACTCTATATAAAGTTGCAATACGTTGGTTTCCCGTAGAGCTTTAAAGGATATACGTGCTTTACCCAAGGCACTAGGCAAATAAACAGACTTAGGGTCTTTTAGTAAATGTACTGCGGTAGAGCTGCTTTGAAAACATGCTTCAAGCAGGTTCGAGACAGCAAATAGGCGCTGTAATAACGGCGCACTAGCGGCTTTTAAGTGCAGTGTTGTACGTATAATCCCCTGATTCAGAGAAACTTTCTCTAAAATTTGAAAGTTTTCTCCTAATTCTGAATGTGCCCTACGACATGAATAGTCAGACACTTTTAAGTTGGCTAATGTATTGTCAAAACGTGTCTTAATATCGGCATCATTAAGTTCTTCTTCATCAACCGCTAAGTTCACTGCAAAGGTGGCAATAGGGATGGTGAGTTGTTGTTTAATTTCCTCGACTAGAAAGTCATTTTTCTGACGCGTTATTTTTAGTCGGTTAGGAACAGAATCAATAACAATAAGCGGCGAAAGAAATTCAACCTTACCCAACTCAACATTTAAGTTACCTAACTTATATTTTTTATGAATTTCATGCAGGACACTGCCGAGTATGACTGAACCGGGTACAAAAATATTTCCATCAAACTGATGGTCTAATAACTCAGGAAATTGCTGACTATCATAAGTAAACTCAATAACAAATGATTTATCTAAATCATCAATACTATGAATGGCTTCTAATTCAGTACAATAAAGCGCATCATCCTCAGGGATTTTTGCAGCAATAAGTAATTGAGAATGTGTTGCGCACGGATTACCCAAAAAACTCGCTAAGGTATTTTGAAAAATATCTGAGCCTTCATCCAGCCCAATAAATCGCGCCCCTTTCGCCATCAATATATCATGGATAAAACCTCGGCTTGCCATACCAATTTCATCCCAAGCCGTCCATGCCAAGGATAAGCATGGAAACGCTCCTATTTTGCTATTTAAAACGGCATTTGCCGTTGCATAATCTGTCTGCCCGTCATTGCCTCGATAACTGACGGTTGAAGAAAAAAGCACTAATGCACGGATACTTTCTTCACTCATCAAGGCTAATAAATTAAATAAGCCTGCCACTTTGACATCAATTACTTCAAAAAATTCTGCATAAGATTTTTGCATAAAATGCTTTGAGTGATCGATACCTGCCGAATGTATTAAAATTGTACAATCACTCAGCTGTGCACGGTGTTTTTCTACTGCGTTTTTATCCGCAATATCGATAGATAAATAGTTAATCCGCTGACTATCTAATGCTTGAATCCAATCTTCACTGTCTTGTTTTCGACCAATAAGCGTAAAGCGTGCCTGACACACAGCATACAATTTTTTGACCAAATGAGAAGCAATGCCTCGCGCACCACCTGTCACAACAATATGATCTTTGCAGGATAGTTGAGTGGGGATTTCCCTTAGCCCTGTTTGAAATCCCTGCATTCTTTGCATTTTTCCTTGGATAACTTGATCATTCAAGCAGTGTAAACCAATGCCTGATACTATCTGTTTTCCTAAATTTTCATAACTAGGTAATTCATCAAAATGGTTATAATGCCATTCGGCACCGTTATAATCTTTAGCGACCGATTTAACAAAGGCTGAAATACTTAAAATACTCGCTTCTTGTAGCGCGCCAGCCCCATAACTAATGAAAATAATTTTTTGAGATTTTTCGGCTATATAGTCTCGGGCTTTGTTATACAGTAATGGATAGACTCTATTGCGTAAATCCTCTGCACAATCTGCTACCTTAAAGATAAGGAGTTTATAGCCAGCTTCTAAAGTGGTATTAGAAAAGCCATTATCAGCATGAATAATAAAGTCACTTAAGTTAAGTGCTAATAAATTCACATCCTCTTTGATATGTTGTTTGTACTGATAAACAACTAATTCTTTTTCAGGCGTACTTTGTACATCCATCACATCCTGAGATTGGTCTCTTGCTTCATAAAGGCTATGAATACTATTCAGTTTTCTAAAATCAGTGATTTCATCCGCTAAAACATTGCCTCTTAATTGGGCAAGAATTTCAAAAATCTTTAGGGTATCAATGCCTAAATCCCGTTCAAACTCAGCGTTATCATCAAAACTCCCAAGTTCATAGCCTGAGACATTAGCAACAACGGCTCTAATCTCATCAATAATAGAGCGTGCAGTGCTTAACCTTGGCTTAAGCTGAGCTTTGCTTTTTTTCTGAGTGGCCTCACGCTTCGGTAAAGGAACACGCTTTATATCTACTTCTTGCAGCAATCGCTTAGGCAATGACGCAAAATCAAATGACTCTTCTCCTTGTTTATTAATATAAATGGACTGTAAATACTTTCCCTGATTAATTTGTTCAATCAAACGAGTCAATACATTACCCGGTCCTACCTCAATAAAACGACGAATACCAGAGGCATAAGCCGACTGAATTTGATTGATAAAATGTACAGGGTGATCTATTTGACATTTTAGTAATGCAAGCGTTTGGTCACGGTCTACCTCACTCATTAATTGCTGACAGCGATCAGGGTGATAAGGATAGCTCTGGTTTTTGATATTTGCAGTCACTCGATTATTAGGGTAATAAAACTGACACCCTTTTAAGGCTTGCATCATTTCAGCAACACAATGACTCACAAATCGAGAATGAAAGCCTCTTGCCACTTTGAGTTGCGTTGCTCTGACTTGTAACTCATCCGCTGCTTTTAAAATATCGTCTAATGCTGCTTCAGAACAAGAAATAATAGTTTGATTATAGGCATTTAAGTTTGCACAAACCGCATAATGCTGGGTTTTCTGAAAGAGTTTTTCAGCGAGTGCTTCATCCCCCATAATGGCGACCATGATACCTGCATTTTCTACTAAATCGGCAGACATCAATGTGCCACGAATACAAACCATTCTGAAAGCTTCTGCAAAACTTAACATACCTGCTAAACATAAAGCAGAATATTCGCCTAGCGAATGCCCAATTAATAAATCAGGCTTTAGCCCCAATTTTAAAAGCTTTTTACCGATAATAATCGACGTAAAAAAGATAGCAGGCTGGGAAATTTCTGTCGCTTTTAATAAAGCTTCATTTTTCTCCCTGCCTGCTGAATCCACTTCCGTTAGTAATTGCAATAAATCGACCGGTGAATATTCAGCAAAAATAGCGACCGCCTGTTCAGCAAGCTGAATAAAATCAGGCTCATGTTTATAGGCCGCCAACATCCCTTCATACTGCGACCCTTGCCCAGGACAGACCCAGGCCATATCGCCAGTATAGTTATAAACGGGCAGTTCCATCTGTTGTGCTGATAAAATGGGTGAAGCACTATTATCATCAGCTGATGACAGTACGAGATGGTAATTAGTGCCTCCAAAACCAAACGATGATACCGAGCTGACTATTTTATTATCATGCTCAACTTTTTTGGGTATCTGCAAAATTTCAAAGGGTAATTGACTCCCCTGAGAATGACTTTGGAAATTTATTGTGGCTGGAAAATATCTATTATTAATGACAAATAAACTTTGCAATATTCCCGCGGCTCCCGCCCCAGTTCGTAAATGACCTATCATTGCCTTACTTGCACCAAGCACTGGTTTTTTATGCGTATTACTCGCCTTTAAGACCTCACTTAAGCCTTCAAATTCGGTACTATCACCTACTTTTGTTGCAGTCGCATGACATTCAATGTAATCCACTGATGAGGGAGAAATTTGTGCATCTTGATAAGCACGTTTAAGGGCTAATATTTGCCCCTCTTTATTAGGCGCAGTAATTCCCTTTCCTGCCCCATCAAAAGAGGCTCCCCAACCATTAATGACCCCATAAATTTTATCGCCAAATTTTATCGCATCTGAGTAACGTTTGAGGACATACATGACGGCACCTTCACCCAATACAAAACCATCCGCTTTGCTATCCAATGAAAAACAACCCTTTTCCGACACAGCTCCAATACGGGAAAACTCAATATATATATCTTTCCCCATACGTTCTTCAATACCACCCGCTAAAACGACATCGCTGGAATGGTTTCTTAATAAACTCATTGCATGTGCAACAGAGGCTAAGGAAGCCGCACAAGCTGCGTCAATAGTATGATTTTCTCCCTTAAAATCAAAGACACTTGCCACTCGTGCGGCAATAATGTTAGTTAGCTGCCCAGGGCGAGTATCTTCAGTAATATCCTTATTAAAATAGCGAGTTTCATATTCATCTAATATTTCACCTAAATCAATGTCTGTCGTTTCACTGAGGTTCATCAAGCGAGAACGAATTTCTGGCCAATCTATTTTGCTAAGTGATTCATCATTACTTCCCCCACCTGCTCCAATAATGACCGCAGTTCTTTCCTTATTAAATGGCTTTTCAAAGTATCCCGCATCGACTAAAGCTTTGTGTGATGCATCTAATGCCATTTTTTGAGATTTAGACATCTGATTCGCAATAATAGGCGGAATACGGTATTGCGATAAATCATCGTCTAACTTATTAATAAACGCGCCGAGTGAAGTATACGAGGTTAACTCTTCCTCCTTATCTGTCGATAGATAAAGTTCGCGATCAAAATGATCTTCAGGCATATCCGTAATAAAACAACGTTGATGAAATATATTATAAAAATGCTCTGCAACAGATTCAGCACCTGGTAACTTTAAACCTATGCCCACAATAGCAATAGGCTCTGGTGCTTGTTGACTAGTTTGTACTGGCGCGGGGTCAACTAATTCATCGTGAATGTCATCTATATTTAAGGGTGTATCCAGCAAAGCACTGACTGAACCAGCCATATAGCTGCCTGTTTCTACAAATGTTTCTGTTATTATTGCGCGTGTTAACCCCCCATGATAAAGTTTTTCATATTCTCTTTTTTTATCTTCATGGGATAACTCAGAATCAAAAATAGCCCATTCTTTAGTGAGCGTTTTTGCTGAATTCTTAATCGCTAACTGCCTAACCCCTCGGCTTAGACTTTCCCCTGTCACAAAGGTATCATCAACATTAAACAATTGCTCTTGAAATCCTTTATTAAGCGGGGTCAACGCCAGTGCCTGCTTGGTCGCCAAATAAGTTGAACCTAGTTGTAGCGATATTTTTAAAGTATGCTCAAAGCCATAAAAATTCAGCAAGGACGTGATTAAATCTTTTGCCTCTGTGCCCCGAATACCCCCCGCCAAAATAAGATGTACTTCATCTTGTATGGATTGTTTCCGAACCTCATTGAATATTTCCTGCCATGCCGTTAAGCCGCCCAGATTAGAGATATGCCCACCCGCTTCACCACCCTCTATCACAAAGCATCGTACTCCCATGCCATATAGCGCTTTAAAAAGTGCCTTATTAGGGGCATGTACCGCAATCTTTAAATTAGTGTTAAGTAAGCGTTGAATATGATTTAATTGCGGTGTTCCTACCAGCACAAGTGAGGGTTTATATTTTTCAAAAATTTGCAGCTGAATATCAAAATCTTCATCAGTCAGTGATACCGCAACAATGCCAACGCCAAAATCAATTTTCTTTGCTGCGGTTTTAGCGACAATACTATCCACCTCATCATTTGATAGGCTGGCAAGAGCAAGAAAAGGAAAGGCACCCGATTGATGGATCGCTACTGCAAAGTCTGCCGTAATAGTGACTCCCGACATAGGCCCTTGAACAATTGGCAAGCGTACATTTAAAGCTAGGGCTGCTGGAGAATTTGGATAAAAACAAGGCTCTTTAGTATAACTATTCTTGTAGCTTGCTATTTCTTTATAGCGCAACACTTTGCGTGTTATCGTTGCTCTTTCAGTGGGTTTAAGTAGTTTTTCCCATAATTCCAATTGATGAGTTTCTTGAATAAAAGAGAGAGTTCCTCGATCACTCAACATTTTTTGATAAAAATGTGCTTTAGGTGGCCCACCTGCAATCTCTAAGCGTAGTGAGGTTAATTTATCAAGGTTAAATCTAAGTGTCGGAGAAGCATCTTCTCGTAAATACTTTAAGGGCAGGACAATACCATAGACCCCCGTTGTTAAATAAGCTTGAAAAAGCTCATACCCTGTATTAGCGTGAATAGAAAAGGGAATACTTTGTTTGATCAATAATTGATAAAGAACCAGTGCTGAACATTCTTTAGCAATCCCCGAAGATTCAAAACTTTTGCCAATTAACACATCGGGCGCATGTCTGGATACATCGGCTATATCCTGCTTATTTGCCACTTCTATCGCTAGCCCTGCGGAATGTGATAATTCAGGATAATCTGATAAGTCAATATGGTGACTAATAATAACAGGATAGCGTTGGAGTTTATCAAGAAGTAATAGATCAAAAACTCGAAAATAACAGCCCCTTTCAACAGTAAGCAGAGTAATATCAGGCTCAGTAAATACATTGACAATTCGTCCGATATCATCACCTAATAGCTCAGAACTATCTACTATGAACTGATTAAAAATTGTCTTCATTAACCACCTGTTACTTATTGAATTTCTATCTAAAAATACTGCTTATTATACTATTCTTATTTAAGTTTAAAACCATAGGATTTCTAAATAAAATGGGCGGGAGCTATATAACATATATATTTACATTGTAAATTTAGTACAATAAATAGCCTAGTAATAAAACTAGGCCACCAACTTAACAGGGAGCTATAGTAGGGTATCGCACCGCGTACCTTTCGCTAGCATGAGGCATGCGGCAGTATCTCTACATAAGCACCTAAGCAGACACATTTAACATTTTACTTGTCTTTTTTCTCATCTTCGGCGTTGCATAAATAGTTGCGTAGCCAGCTATGCGCCTATTTATGCGCCTTGAATATGAAAAAAAACCCTACGTATTGTAGTTAAATGTGTCTACCTAGGTACATACTGCCTGCCCCGTCCTAAATATGCCGCCCTTCCATTGACAAGATTTATGCAATTAAGTAAAACACAATTAGAAGAATTTGAGCAGCATGGGTTTCTTTTGCTGAAAGGAGCTTTAGACCCAAGCACTGATTTGCAGCCCACAGAACAAGAGTTAAGTGATGTTTTTGATCATTATGCTCATATACTGATGAATAAATGGGCTCCAGCGTTAATGGAAGGCTTTACTAAAAAGCCTTTTATTGAACGTTTTGTGATTTTGCTTGGGCTAACTGAAGGGGAGCTATTTTCCCATCTTGAGCCGCAAGCACAAATAAGGTATCAAAACCTTTCTAAAATTCCAGATTTACCCGATCTATTTTTACCCAAATTATTTGAATTATCACAAAATAATAAAATCCTAGATATTATTGAGAATTTTTTTGGAGCAGAAATTACGGCATCCCCACATACACATATTAATTTTAAACCCGCTAAAATACACCATAGTATTGGAGAAAACATATCTCAAAAATATAAAACAGGTAAATTTACGAGTAAATTTGCCGACATCAATTACGGTAAAACACGTTGGCACACGGATAAGCAAACGAGAAATGCTGATGCTCGTGCTAATAGAATGATTGTTGCATGGGTGCCATTGACTGAAGCATACAAAGACAATAGTTGCTTACTGGTTGTACCAGGTTCTCACAAAGAGTCTAGAAAAAAAATCGAAAACGATTACCCAAATGCACAAGCGATTGAGTGTTCAAAAGGTGACCTTGTCATTTTTGATTCTGGGCTGATACACGCATCAACCACAAATATATCTAAGCTAGAGTACCGCCTAGCCATTAACTTTCGATATGTAAAAAAAGGCACATTATCGGGACACTACTCAACTCCTGAGTATGTTGTGCGTAGCAAGTCTACTCCAGACAAAGAATTAAAGAATGCTCATTTATATTTCCATTACTTTAATTCCGCGGTTAATTTTTTTCATCAATACCCTGAAACAAAGGTTCACTCGAAGAATATGCAAGAAGCAAAAAAAATTAGCCTAAGCTGGCAGGAGAGAATTCATTGCTATAATGACTGGTTAAACATTGAGCCTGATAAGTTAAATCTTGTCGACCAAATAAAAAAGAAAATAAAGTCAATTAAACCCCTTAAAAAACTTTTCACTTTTGGGTAATGATATGACCATTAACTCCACGCAGTCATATATGCTCCACCCCGTATTGCTAGAAAAAAACCTAGTTCCCAAAGTAGTCTCTCCTCCCAAGCGAGACGGGGTGAATACCCCGTCCAGCAGTATCTAGCTAAAAACGGACTTAAGTCCGCTCTACTTAGCTAAACTTTATGATAAACCTCAGCGCCTTCTTCTAAGAATTGCTGTGATTTCTCATCCATGCCTTGTTGCAATGCTTCTTCTTCTTTAATGCCTTTTTCTTTGGCATATTCACGTACATCTTGAGAAATTTTCATGGAACAGAAATGCGGCCCGCACATAGAACAGAAATGCGCGATTTTCGCTGAATCTTTGGGTAAAGTTTCATCATGGAATGAACGTGCTTTTTCTGGATCTAAGGCAATATTAAATTGATCTTCCCAACGGAATTCAAAACGTGCTTTAGACATCGCATTATCACGCGCTTGTGCACCAGGGTGTCCTTTAGCTAAATCAGCAGCATGCGCAGCGATTTTATAAGTCACAATCCCTTCGCGTACATCTTCTTTATTGGGTAGCCCTAAATGCTCTTTTTGGGTCACATAACATAGCATCGCACAACCGTACCAACCAATATTTGCCGCGCCAATCACAGAAGTAATATGGTCATAACCAGGTGCAATATCAGTCGTTAGCGGGCCTAATGTATAGAAAGGTGCTTCATCACAATCTTCTAATTGCTTGGTCATATTGACTTCAATCATGTGTAATGGCACATGACCTGGGCCTTCAATCATGGTTTGTATATCATGCTTCCAAGCGATTTTGGTTAATTCGCCTAAGGTTTCTAACTCAGCAAATTGCGCTTCATCATTGGCATCATAAATAGAACCAGGACGTAAACCATCGCCTAATGAGAAAGACACATCATATGCTTTCATAATTTCACAGATGTCTTCAAAATGCGTGTATAAAAAGCTTTCGGTATGATGCGCTAAACACCATTTAGCCATAATCGAACCACCACGCGAGACGATACCTGTCATACGTTTAGCGGTCATTGGAATGTGATGTAATCGAACGCCAGCATGAATCGTAAAATAATCCACCCCTTGCTCGGCTTGCTCAATCAAGGTATCACGGAAAATTTCCCATGTAAGGTCTTCGGCTTTACCATTTACTTTTTCCAGTGCTTGATAAATCGGTACAGTTCCAATCGGCACAGGTGAGTTACGTAAAATCCATTCGCGCGTTTCATGAATATTTTTACCCGTGGATAAATCCATAATAGTATCGCCGCCCCAACGAATTCCCCAAAGCATTTTTTCCACTTCTTCATCAATAGAAGAAGTCACAGCGGAATTACCTAAATTACCGTTAATTTTCACTAAGAAGTTACGCCCAATAATCATGGGTTCTACTTCTGGGTGATTAATATTCATCGGAATAATTGCACGTCCACGCGCCACTTCATCACGCACAAATTCAGGCGTGATTTCTGCCTGAATAGATGCACCATGTGACTGTCCTTTATGCTGCCCTTTATAAAGGTCACGCATTTCTGACATATTTTGGTTTTCACGAATCGCAATGTATTCCATTTCAGGGGTGATAATACCTTGACGGGCATAATGCATTTGCGACACATTTTTCCCCGCTTTAGCACGGCGAGGTTTATGAATATGCTCAAAACGCATATCAGCGGTTTCTGGATCGTGTAACCGCTCTTTACCAAAATCAGACGTGGGGCCAGCTAATTCTTCGGTATCATCGCGCTCGGCAATCCAAGCGGCACGAATAGCCGCTAAGCCTTTTTGCAAATCAACTTTAACATTTGGATCGGTATAAACGCCAGAAGTATCATAAACATAAAGCGGGCCATTGCTTTCTTTTGTACCAAAATGCACAGGGGTATCCGATAGGCTGATTTTACGCATCGGCACTTGAATATCAGGACGACTGCCCTCGATATAGATTTTTTCAGAAGCAGGGTAAGAATCAATTTTTATACTGTTCTCATTAGGTTCTTTTAGTACTGCGCTCATGGTCTCTCCAATATTATAGTGTACAAGGCGCGGTATAAAGTCTGAAAAAAACGGGATTCCGTTTTTAGGGCTTTCCTACGCCAGTATTAGCTGGTCTCAGGTTCAAAGGGTTTTATCTCAGCTTCCTGTTTTAAGAAGCACCCCTAGCCTTTAAATTCTAAAACAGTACAACATAATAGATATTGTCTTATTTTGCAACTTAAATAAGCGTCTTTACTCTATTTTTTTAATAAACCACCTTTACTGAGAACTAGCATTAAATTTAGCTAAAATCCAGTTGTCATATAATTGTCATATTACTCCCGTATGCTAAACGTTTTTTTGATATTATGGCTTGCTAGCATATCTTAAATAAGAATAACTAAACCTTAAAGAAACCGTATGGATGTTAATAAATTAAATACCTTAGAAGAAAGAGGCAGCAATGTGCGCCTTGATATACTTAAGTTAGGCGGAGCCTTACTCTTTTTAGTCGCTATTGGATTTTTTATTAGCTCTAACATGGGACATATTCCCCAAAATACCTTTTTGATTGTCTCAGCCATGATTGGTGGGTATATGGCGCTGAATATTGGCGCAAATGATGTCGCTAATAATGTAGGGCCTGCGGTAGGCTCTGGTGCCATCACCTTAATTGGCGCTATCTGTATTGCCATGGTATTTGAATCTGCTGGCGCATTAATTGCGGGCGGAGAAGTGGTGAGTACCATTAAGAAAGGCATTATTGACCCCTCTTTAATTGGCGATTCCAATACTTTTATTTGGTTGATGCTAGCGGCACTACTTGCCGCGGCAATTTGGTTAAATATTGCGACCTTTTTTAACGCACCGGTTTCAACCACACATTCGATTGTAGGCGGCGTTTTAGGCGCGGGAATTGCAGCAGGTGGTTTTGGCATTGCTAACTGGGCGGTATTCGGCAAGATTGCAGCTAGTTGGGTGATTTCTCCCGTACTCGGCGGTATTATTGCCGCGACGTTCTTATATTTAATTAAACGTACCATTACTTATCAAGAAGATAAGCTACAAGCGGCTAAACGTATTGTGCCTATCTTAATTGCTTTAATGGCTTGGGCTTTTTCAACCTATTTAATTTTAAAAGGCTTAAAGAAAATATGGAAAGTTGATTTTGTCATGGCTGGCTCTATTGCTGCCGCGATTGCTGTGATGCTTTATTTTGCTGTTCGTCCTTTAATTAATAAAGCCGCCACTTCGCTGGATAATTCAAAAACCAGCGTGAATACTTTATTTACTATCCCGCTTATTTTTGCAGCGGCTTTTTTAAGCTTTGCACATGGCGCAAACGATGTGGCAAATGCTGTCGGGCCTTTAGCGGCGATTAATGACGCTCTTAATAGTGGCGGCATTGCGACAAAAGCAGCGATTCCGATTTGGGTGATGTTAATTGGTGCTTTAGGGCTTTCTTTAGGGCTTGCCTTATATGGCGCTAAACTGATTCGTACCGTCGGTAGTGAAATTACTGAACTGGATAAAATGCGTGCTTTCTGTGTCTCAATGGCAGCCGCGATTACCGTCATTATCGCGAGTCAATTAGGTTTACCTGTGAGTTCCACACATATTGCAGTAGGCGCAATCTTTGGCGTAGGTTTTCTACGTGAATATTTAAAACGTACCGATGCCAAACGACTAGATGAAATTAGAGAACATCACGAGCATTTAGACCCAGAAGCGACAGCAGCCTTTTTAGATGAATTTAAAAAAGCCGATATTGCCACTAAATCAAAAATGCTGAGAGAACTAAAAGCTCAAAAGCAAGCGACTCAATTTACTCGAAAAGAGCGTAAAAAGCTTAAAAAAGTGTATAAAGAAGAGCTGGTAAAACGTTCGCATGTTTATAAAATTGCCGCCGCTTGGATTATTACTGTGCCAACATCGGCATTTATGGCGGCTTTTTTATACTTTACGATTCGTGGAATAATGATTCCTTAAGCAGAATAAAAGGCTCGCGACTATTAAGTTAAGGTAAAAATAGGATGTGTTGAGGCACGAAACGCATCGTTAGGCGCTTGATGCGTTTCCTATCGTCAACACATCCTATATCAAAATACTTAACTTAAAGGTAGTGAATGAAAACAGCCTAAAATAAGCAACTCAATAATCCTCTCCCTCAAGACAACGCGTATTTTTTAACTTTATACCATAAACTACGCTCACTAATTTTTAACTGCTGTGCCGCTTTAGCTTTATTATTATCCGTTTGAGTTAAAGCTTCTTGAATTAAGCGCCGCTCTAACTTTTCTACTTGCTCATTTAAATCATGGCAAGTTTCAGCCGTCATTGGTTTCTCTGTAACGACAGCTACTGCAGGTTGAGCATTTAACACCAAGTGCTGCACCGTAACCAGCTTACCGCCACTGATAATCGCCGCTCTTTCCATCATATTTTCTAACTCACGTACATTGCCAGGCCAGTGATAAGCGAGTAAATGCTCGGCGGCTTCTGTTGATAGCCCTAGATAAGAAAAGCCAAATTCAAGCGCGTATTTTTCTAAAAAATACTCTGCTAAAATAATAATATCCTGTTCCCGTTCTTTTAATCCAGGCAATTCAACGCCAAAGACATTAAGTCGATAAAATAAATCTTCACGTAACTTTTTGTCGCTAATCGCTTGCTGTGGATCACGATTAGAAGCAGCAATAATACGAATATCTATATCAATACGGGTATTACTACCGAGTCTCTCGATACAGCGCTCCTGTAGTACACGTAGTAATTTAGCTTGCAGGTTAATATCCATTTCGGTAATTTCATCCAGAAATAGCGTACCACCTTCTGCGAGCTCAAACTTACCGACTTTATCTTTATTTGCCCCTGTAAACGCGCCTTTTTTATAACCAAATAACTCGCTTTCCATAATATCGGCAGGAATAGCCGCACAATTTAAGGCAACAAACAGCTTATCTTTTCTAGGCGAGGCACGATGAATAGCCCTAGCCACCAGCTCTTTACCAGTGCCTGTTGCCCCTTGAATCAGCACGCTGGTTTTAGTCGGAGCCACTTGCTGAATTAAAGTATACACTTGCTGCATCGCCGTACTATTACCGATAAACTCGCCCCAGCCTTGTTCAACTTCAGCACGTAAATAGGTATTTTCTTGCTCTACACTGGCCAGTTTTAAAGCACGTTGCACAGCAGCTTCTACGGCTTCTAGCTCAAACGGACGTAAAATATAATCACTGGCTCCATATTGCATCGCGGCAACCGCCGTTTCCACTGTGCCATGAGCGGTGACCATAATCACAGGCACAGTATTATCCGCCGCGCGTAATTTTTTCAATAAACCTAAACCATCTAAATTAGGCATTTGTAAATCAGTAATCACTAAATCAATCTGCTGATCTTGTATACTTTGCAAACCCTCCAATCCATCGGCGGCTTGGTAAACTGTAAACTCCATTTGCTGTAGCATAATCTCCAAAATACGCCGCATCTTGGCTTCATCATCAACAATTAATATATTTTTTTTCTGCATTATTGTTCCTGTTTATGCCAAGGAAAATAGAGCGTAAAACAAGCTCCTCCCCATTGACTATCGCTAATTTCAATACGCCCTTGATGCGCAATCACGATTTGCTGAACGACCATTAAACCTAAGCCTATCCCATCTTTGCGTTGCGTAAAAAAAGGATCAAACACACTTTCTTTTTCACTATCACTAATCCCCGATCCATCATCGCTCAGCTTAATACACAAAAATTCAGTTTCTGCTGTTAGTTCAATCAGAATTCGCCCTGATGTCTCTATATGCTGGATCGCATTGGTGATTAAATTAAGAAACACTTGCAGCATTTGATCCCAATCATAGCTGATTTCTGAGGTACTATTCGCTGGCTCTAATGTGATCAGCACGCCCTTATTTGCAATTTTACTCGCCAATAGATCAATAGCATGTTCAATGACTCGCCTTAAAGGTTGCTGTATAAGTTCTGTTTCATGGGGACGTGAAGATTCTAATAAATGCGTGACGAGTTCATTTAAGCGCGTGGTTTCACTACTAATAAAGCCTAACATTTCCTCAGCAATCGGCGATAGGTCTTTTTCTCGCTGTAGCATCTGTGCAGAAGAACGCAAAATCCCCAACGGCGTACGAATTTCATGTGCCATGGTTGCAGACATTTCCGCAATCACTGAAAACTTAGCCATACGCACTTTATCTTGCTGTGATTTTTCTAAATCATTAATCATCAGGGTAAATTGCTTGCTCAGCTCGGCAATTTCTCCTGTTGCTTTAATCGTCGGCGGCGGCTGTTTTTTATTCAGCATAAAACTCTGCGTATAGTGAGCTAATTGCATAATTGGCTTAGCAATACGCTGTGCGGTAAGCAGCGAAACTACTGCTGCTAATACTGTGGTAAAGGCAATAAAAACCAGCAATATTTTCCACATACTCAATACAGGTTCTAGGGCATTATGTAAGGGAGTCATCACAATCACTTTCCAACCCAAGCCTTTATAAGAGCGATAGCCTGTGGAGCTTGCCCATGAGACTAACCACTTATCTGTCTCTAAAAAAGGCATACTAATCTGCTGTATTCCTTCATCAGTGGTACTTAAATTCCACTCTTTAGGCAACTGTGCAAATAGTACATTTGCCTGACGTAAAATGTTAGACGCGGCAATAATCTGATTATTTTTATCCACAATCACGGTATAGGAATTTTCTTCTTTTTGCTGAAAAGGCAAAGGGCTTTCTAAAATATGGTAAATTTTTTCCCAATCGACTCCCGCATATAAATAGCCCAATTCCCCCGCTATGAATTGATCAGGAATACTCACCGCAAAGGATAGAAAATTATGCTGCAATGTCCCGGTCTGTAGAGAAACTTTCGCATTAATTGCTTGCCATGATGGGTCACGAATATCAGGGATCATAGCCTTCAGCTGACGTTCACTACTCGCGACTAATTGCTGCTTTTTATCACGCACTAATAAAAAAGGGTACATCCCTTGATAGCCATCACTAATATCCTTTAAAAGATAAGCCAAGCGTTTATCCACATCTCCTACGCGAATATCTTGCATCACTTGTAAATTACGCCAGAGCATAATATTTTGTATACGCTCAAATAAATGCCCATCAATTTCTTCCATCATGGATAAGGCTTCGATTTTTAAATCACTTTTAATTTCATCACTCATCACCTCACTAAAATGTGTAAAAAACATTAAGGTAACAAGGATCGAAGATGTTAAACTAATAAAAATATAGGAAAAGAGTAAGCGGTAGCGGATAGTCATGGGGAATCATATTAAATTTTTTAAGCTAAGGCCGGTCCATCTCCTTAGCATGATTTTATTACTGCTAATCCTAAATATAAGCAAATTACAAG